>JAFSDI010000005.1 GCA_017436325.1 Alphaproteobacteria bacterium
CAAAGAACAAGGCATCGGTCGCAATCGCACGCAGACTGGGATATGTCAAAGAGGGAACAGAACGCGCCCGGAACTATAACCAATACATGAAAGAGTATGAAGACCTGACAATATTCAGCAAACTGCGTTCAGAATGGAAAAAATAAAGGACAAGCCATGACCAAGATACCAACAGTCAGAGAAATGGAAGAATTATTACTGCGTGATTCCACAACAGACGATTTGATGCCGGGCATGCCCGATAAAGACATGCCTGAAAAACAAATAACCGCAGCAGATGTAAAACACGATGTCTCGGTCTTGGCACGACTGCTAATTCGGGCGTATGTTGGATGGCCGGTTCACAGCGAGATAATAAAAAGAAAGGTTCTTAAAAACCTGGTTGATATTTATAACAATGCCCACGATATGACGGCGATGGAATTTTTTGAACAACTGAAACCGGTCCTGTCATATATCCCAGACAATCACATATCGCTGCGTTTTAATAAGCAACGCGTTGGAACACACAAGACACGCAAGGCAGTCAATGTCGGAAAAAATATTGCTGGCGACAAACAAATTGCCACACAGGTAAAAAATGGCATTGCCATAATCGGCTTTACACGCATGTTGCGCAATGATGATTTTGCCAACACAATTCTTGAATTTGCGAAAAACACACTGCCCAAATCCACCGCATTGATAATAGACCTGCGTGGCAATTGCGGCGGAAACAGTTTTTATTCCGACAAGTTCTCGGAACATCTGTGTGGCACATGGATTGACAGCATGAAAGAAGTATATGTCAGGGCCACCCCAGAGGCAAAAAAACTGCAACATGCTGCACAACCAAATGCCGGCTGGAAAGATGTGCCGGAATCAGAAGAACTGACATTATGGAAAGCAGGCACAAACTATACGGCCAATCCAGAGAAAGCGTATATGAAACCGATATATATTCTGACCGATGGCCAGACTGGGTCCAGTGCAGAAATGTTCCTGTTGCGCATGATTCACCACCCATGTGTTCATGTTGTTGGCGATAATTCAGCCGGAATGGAAGAATACGGCAATATGGCAAATAGTTTCCTGCCACACAGCCAAATAACCGTTGCAGTCGGTATGAACTATCGCAAATTATTACAAGAAGATTTCGAACTGAACGGACACAAGCCCAATATAAAATGTCCAGATGGCACCGATGCATTTACAGTTGCGATGACCGAGATTGAAAAGAACAAAACAATGCAATCGCAGACACCCGAAAGATAAAGGATAAAGCATGCAGATAAATTTGAAGCACATGGGCGCAGACAGTTGCTGGGAAACAATTATTGATATGCACAGCGACTATCATCAAAACCTGAAACATCATAAATACACATATAATCAGTTTGTGCCAAACGATAAGCGCATGCACGAATTTATGGAAATTGAAAACCCTACGGCACAACAGGTCAAACACTATCGTGATATATTTTTAAACGAAATCTATAACGAAAGTGATTTGAAAAAACTGGATAATACAA
>JAFSDI010000006.1 GCA_017436325.1 Alphaproteobacteria bacterium
AATCTTTACGAAATCTTGCACGGAATTTACGAAAAAATTCCACTCTATCCGAAGTGTTATTATGGAACCAACTTGTAATCCCCTTCGCTGGCGAAGGGGTGGATGCGTAAGCAGACGGGGTAGTGATAAATGAAGTTACCTGCAAATAAATCTTTACAAAATCTTGCACGGAATTTACGAAAAAATTCCACTCTATCCGAAGTGTTATTATGGAACCAACTTGTAATCCCCTTCGCTGGCGAAGGGGTGGATGCGTAAGCAGACGGGGTAGTGGTAAATGAAATTACCTGCAAATAAATCTTTACGAAATCTTGCACGGAATTTACGAAAAAATTCCACTCTATCCGAAGTGCTATTATGGAACCAACTTAAACAAAAACGCGCAAACGGATTAGATTTCGATAGACAAAAAGTAATCGGAAATTATATCGTTGATTTTTATTGTCCAAAACTAAAACTTGTAATTGAAATAGACGGATGTTCACACGACAATAAATACATATACGATAAAATCAGACACGAATACCTAGAATCACTCGGACTGACAGTCTTACATATTGATGATTTAGACATCAAAACAAAAATTAACGATGTATTATACAATATAGAAACATTTATTATTAACCACTACCCCGCCGGATAAACCGGCACCCCTTCGCCAGCGAAGGGGATTATTAGTGCATATCACCGACTTTTGTGCGGTTGTGTATCAGGGATGTAATCCCCTTCGCTGGCGAAGGGGATTATTAGTGCATATCACCGACTTTTATGCAGTTGTGTATCAGGGATGTAATCCCCTTCGCCAGCGAAGGGGATTATTAGTGCGTATCACCGACTTTTGTGCAGTTGTGTATCAGGGATGTAATCCCCTTCGCTGGCGAAGGGGTGGATGCGTAAGCAGACGGGGTAGTGGTAAATGAAGTTACCTGCAAATAAATCTTTACAAGAAAAAAACACCCCAATATAGTATCAAGACAAAATATTATTGTTCTGTTTGATTTTCATCTAATGTCCTGTCTATTTTTTCCCAATGATAAGTCGTATTTTCACCAATAACATCAACGGTTAAAACAAACTTACCATTACCACCCTCGGCCCGCGGGTCTGGGATTGCCTGTTCTGCTAATTCCAATGCCCTGTCTGCCGTTACCCTAACCGCCGCCAATGCATCACCTAAATTTGTATACCCATCTGGTACCGCACCGATTCTATAATTCAAATATTGAACAGTCTCATTCAACGAAATAATCCCTTTATAAGATCCATCTATATTATCGAAACCATACAATATTTTATTGACCGCACCGGCCAGCCCCGGGAAATCAACATTTCTAAAATTGTTATATATAAAATCATAAATACTACCTTCTACCAAAGGGCCTTCTTCATATTCTCCATGACTAAATAATTCTTGTGCAATAAAAGTATCACCTAAACCTAAATCAGGTGGTGTTTCCCCGACCTTATCCAACAAATCGGTCAAATCACTCAACGTTGCATAATCTGCAATTTTCTCGTCAAAGAACCCGCGCGAAATAATTGATGCGCCTGCAGTATCCAAAACCACCAATCCCAAAATAGTACTGATTAAAACTTTTTTCATTTTTTAACTCCTTTCTTTTAATATAAAAACCGCAATTAATTTTTTGCGGTCGGGGAGTTGCTAAATCAGTCTATTATTGATCCTGTCCGCCTTCGATGCAATGCACCTATTTTATAACGAACAGCCCCCCAACCTTTATACAGTCAGGGCGATATCAAAGCGATGCAAATACGGAAAATACCATCGGATTACGACGCATACACATATTTGCACCGAATAGACTGGGCCTAGCACGACCCCGAACCAAATTCCCATCTGGTTCAAAATATATTATAACACAGCCAACAAACTAGATGCAAACAAAAAAAACGCCCAAATATGGGCGCTTTTTATCTTTGATTATAATTTTGCATAATTTTTTCTAAACTTTGCAATTTGAACTTAATTTTTTGAAATCCATTTTTTGCATTTCTTATTTTTATTTCTCTATATGCCTTTTGCAATACTTCCTGCGCTTGATTACGCTGATAAGAAAACGGGCTATTCAAATCTTTTGAAAACCATGCAACATCCGCATATAATCTAAAGGTATTATCGCGACAACCAAATGAATTTGCTTCAAGTACTTTATTATGTTTTACTCTTACATCATAATCCGAATAAAAGACAGGATTTGCCTTTATATCCTTTAACCTTTCAATATTTCTATTAATTTCATCAAATTCAAATTTATCTTTCGCTTTTTTCAAACGTCTAGTCAAATAAACGATTATTTCATCATAAAATTTTACTAAAACATCTTCATAATTTATCATTTTTAACCCCTATATCGATATAATTGATTAAATAATTGACGTTCCTCTTCTCTGGACTTAATCATTGTCAAATTAAACTTTTTCAACAATTTACGCCCTTCTTCTACCTTCTTTTTATTTTTAGCACGTCTTGCAGCATATTCATTATAACCAGATGATACCCATGCATATCCAGTTTCACATTTATAAGAACACGATTCATCAAATTTATCTTGCGCCTTACGAAGGGCTTCTGATTTTTCCATATTATGTTCAACCAACCTGGCATAGTCAGAATAATAAAGCAAACTAGAAGAAATCAGATAAATTTCCTCTATCAACTTATCATTCCCAGTGATTCTATGTCCAAAATCACGTATCGCCAAAAATTGTGGCCTATACTTAAATCTAAACTCTGCAACAAACTTATTCATAAATAAATCCTTTTTGTTTCACACTCACACCTATCAATATAGACAAAAATAAATAAAAGTCAACCATTGCGTCAAAAAAAAGTTGATAATTCATATTTTTAAGTATACCCTATATCCGATTAAACAAATTAAAATAAGGCAAAGAATTATGAAAATTCGCAACATTGCAATTATTGCACACGTTGACCATGGCAAAACAACATTGGTTGACAATATGTTAAAACAGGCTGGGACATTCCGCGAAAACGAACGCATTGATGACCGTGTTATGGACAGTGGCGATATTGAACGCGAACGCGGCATTACTATATCTGCAAAACCAACATCAATTCAATGGGGCGAATACAAGATTAACATTGTTGACACACCTGGGCACGCAGATTTTGGTGGCGAAGTTGAACGAATTCTGTCAATGGTTGACGGTGTAGTACTATTAGTTGACAGTGCCGAAGGCCCCCTGCCCCAAACCAAGTTCGTATTATCCAAGGCATTAAAATTGGGACTTCGCCCAATCGTTTGCATTAACAAGGTCGACCGTTCTGATGCACGCCCTGACGAAGTACTTTCTGAAACATTTGATTTATTTGATAAACTGGGTGCCACCGATTCACAACTTGACTTCCCTTATCTGTATTCGGTTGGTCGTGATGGCTGGGCTGTACGCGACTTAAACGATGAACGCAAAGACCTGACACCATTATTCCAATTAATTGTAGACCATGTCCCTGCGCCCGATTGCAACGGCGAACGTTGCCAAATTGACGCACCATTTACGATGCTGGCCACAACGTTAGAGGCTGACCCATACGTTGGTCGCATTTTAACTGGCAAAATCGAATCCGGCACAGTTCGTGTTGGTCAATCTGTCAAGGCAATTAACCGCAATGGTGAATTTATTGAAAACGCAAAAATTACCAAGATAATCGAACACCGCGGTGTTGAAAAAATATCACGTGATACCGCATCTGCGGGCGACATTGTTGTTGTCGCCGGATTCACTAAGGCAACAGTAGCAGATACATTATGCGACCCATCTGTAACAGAACCAATTCCTGCGATGCCAATTGACCCGCCAACCCTGACGATGACTTTTTTTGTAAACACATCACCTTTGGCTGGTAAATCTGGTAAAAAACTAACATCACGTATGATTGGCGAAAGATTATTTAAAGAAGCCGAAACAAACATTGCACTAAAAGTCGAACAAAGCGCAAATAACGAAGCCTTTGAAGTATCTGGCCGTGGCGAATTACAACTGGGGATTTTAATTGAAACGATGCGCCGTGAAGGATTTGAACTTAGCGTCAGTCGCCCACGCGTTGTTATGATTGACGGTGAAAACGGTGAAAAACTAGAACCAATCGAAGATGTTGTAATTGACGTTGACGATGAATTCAGTGGTGTCGTAATTGAAAAGATGACAAAACGCAAGGCAACCATCACAGAAATGAAGGCATCTGGTGGTGGCAAGACCCGCATTGTATTTTCTGCACCGTCACGCGGATTGATTGGTTATTTATCTGAATTCCGTACAGACACACGTGGCACCGGTATTATGAATCGTGTATTTGATAAATACGACACATACCGTGGCGCGATACAACAGTATCGCCCTGGGGTATTAGTATCCATGGAAAAAGGCGCAGCAGCCACATACGCACTGTTTAATCTACAACCACGTGGTACACTGTTCATCGACCCCCAGACCGAGGTTTATTCTGGTATGATTATCGGCGAACACAGCAAAGAAAATGATTTAGAAGTTAATCCAATCAAGGGTAAAGAATTAACAAATATGCGCTCTGTCACTGCAGACGAAAAGTTATTCCTGGCCCCACCACGTCGTATTTCTTTGGAAGAAGCCCTGTCATATATTCTTGATGACGAATTGGTTGAAATTACACCTGATACAATTCGCCTGCGCAAGAAAGAACTGGACAGCAACACACGAAAAAAACTAAAAAAACACATTGAAGAATAACCAAACACCCCTTACGGGGTGTTATTTTATGTTATAAAGGCACAGTTGCAAAAACTCTTAAAAAGATGTAAATTATATAATATGAAAGCAAAACGTTTATTTTTATTTGCCGCATATGACCGCGATGGCATTATCGATGACGCGCTAATTTATTACATTGAATCACTTTCATTACTTGGCAACATTGTATTTGTAATGGATTCCGATTGCACCGATGCAGAATTAAAAAAAGTGCAGAAATACTGCGTATACGCAATCGGGGAACGTCACAAAGAATATGATTTTGGCTCTTATAAACGCGCATATAATTGGGCAAGAAAAAACCTTGAACTATCAGACTATGATTTTGTTTATTTGGTAAATGATTCTATGTATGGCCCATTATATGGGCTATCAACATATCTTGAACAGATGGAATCATTACAAACTGATGCATTTGGGATGGTCAAAAATCCACATCATACATCACCACATATTCAGTCTTGGTTTATCGGTATGCGTAAAAGTGTATTTTTATCAGACTGGTTCTATGAACATTTACAATCTGTATCACACCAAGAAACAAAATGTATGATAACTATATTATACGAACACGGCTTTACAAAAAAACTAATTGAAAATAAATTAACCTGGGATTGTTTATATTCTGCCCCAAAACGCAGTATATATAACGCACCAAAACGATTATTCAAACAAAAAATGCCCTTTATCAAAAAGCTATGTTTTTCACGTCACTATGGCGCACTTGGTCGTCAGTTATTGTATATTCTGAACCACACCGAACCAAACCTAAAGTACTATATTTTATCTAGCGCACGCCGCACATATGGCCCTGATTACATCAATAAAATGTTAACCCCAAACCCATTCAAGATAATATGGCGCAATATAAAATACACAATCCATAAATTAAGAACCAAAGGAATCTAGATATGGCAAAGAAACGAATTGCAGCAATAACAATGGCACGAAACGATACCTTTTTCTTATCACGTTGGATTGAATACTATGGTAAATTATTAGGCACCGAAAATCTGTATATCTTTCTTGATGGCATCGACCAAGAAACCCCGAAAAACGCGGGTAAGTCAAACATAGAAAAACTGCCACATACAGATATGTCACGCACGGCCGGCGACAAATATCGCATAAACTTGATATCAGACAAGGCCAATGAATTACTACAAAAATACGACCTTGTAATTGGTTGTGATTGTGATGAATTTTTAGCCGTTGACCCTGCGCTAAACAAAAATTTATATGAATACCTATCGAACAAGGAAATAAACACAAGCCTATCTGGATTGGGACTTGACATTGGTCAACACCTGAAACTTGAAAAACCACTTGACCCCAGCAAACCATTCTTGTCCCAGCGCAAATATGCATTATTATCAACACGCTATACCAAGCCCGTTGTTATAAATCGCCCTGTCCGCTGGGGCAGTGGCTTTCATCGTATCAAGGGCCACAACTTTCACATTGATAAAAACCTGTACTTATTCCACTTTGGCGCAGTTGATATGAATATGCTAATTACCAAGGCTGCCAATCGCGGCCCAGATTGGGTAAATCATCTGAAACGTCGTGGCAACGGCACAATAAACGATGTCACAAACCGAACAGCACATGGTGAAAAATGGTTAAAAATTGCACGTTTTATTCAGACATACCTACGTGCACCATACGCAATCAACAAACCAAATATGCTGGGATTAAAACGCACAGTAAAAATCCCCGAACGCTTTAAACAAACAAACATTTAATAAAACAAAGAGTCAAACAAAATGAAACACTTAAAACAAACTATCGCCAGAATTGTATCTATTTTTGCACCATCAGAAAACAAAACAACCACATATCAAAAAATTGCAGGTTATAGTTTTTCAGATAAACAAGAACTAAAAAGATTTATAAAAACCCCCATAAAAAATAACAGTGTACTTTTAATAGAAACCAACCGCTGTCATGGCGAAGTTATATCTGCATACTGGAAATACCTTATCGCAGCAGGTTTTAACACAGACCTGCTAATACACAATTACCTGTATAAAGAACCACACTTTTCAAGACACGACACATCAGACATAAACATTTTTCATTGCGACACAACTGGGATGCACAATATATTACAATCTGAAAAAGCCCATAAATACAAACATATTATAATTATGACCCCAATGAATTACACATTTGAAACTCAACCTGTACTAAAATTATTCCCAGAACTAAAAAAATTCAAAAACCTCCATTTAATATGTCATAATACCCCCGACATAGAAACTTACTATTCAGACTTTGAAAAATCACACATTTTTGGTCTTGGTCGCAGACTAAAAGATTTTCCATGTACAAACCCTCATCTTTTTGGTGATACAGAAAAAAATACAAAAAAACATACACCAACAACATTTATCACTGTTGGCGGTATAAATCCACAACGAAAAAACCACACCATCTTAATTGAATCAATCAAAAAACTTTCCGAAAAAAATTATAATTTCAAAGTCATCATTGTTGGCGGTGGCAAAAAGATAAAAAACATTCCAAACAACATCAAAAAACACATTATCTTAACAGGTCGTCAAATTGGGGAAAAAATGTTTCAATATATGGAACAATCAGACTTTTTTCTAACATTATGGGACACAAAGAACAACAGTCATTACAAAACCAATACCGTTTCCGGTTCACCGCAACTTATTTATGGATTCAACAAAATTCCAATCCTTGAAAAAAGTTTTGCAGATTTTTACGACTTCGATGAAAAAAATTCTATTTTATACAATGGCGACAACCTATCATCTGCAATGGAAACAGCCATTCAAATGAATGACCAAGAATATAAAAACAAATTTGAAGCACTAAAAGCAACATCTTCAGATATCTACAACGAATCGCTTCAAAATATAATCAATGCACTAAAATAATACAACACAACAGCCCCAATAATGGGGCTTTTTTTTAAGATTTACACCTATCTATAAAATCACAAATCTGTTCACGGACTTTTTTTGTCCATGACAAAGGTGGCCTGTCTAAAACCCCCAAACGTTCCAATTCACGCAAGGATTCACGTGCAACATTCATTTCATCATCTGAATTTAAATATTTTGTTTTTTTAAAAGCCTTGGCAATAAAGAACCACAAGAAATTCTCATTCCATTTTTTAAATTGATATTCCGTTGCATCCTTTTTATATTTCTCAAAAGAGATTTTAATACCCATACACAAACTTTTCATAATTTTAAGTTGTTTTTCACCCAATACAATTCCACCAAAATTTGGTATATAAAAATACAATGGCAATGGCACGATTGTTGCACGTGGATTACGCAATAAAACCTCACTCCACCATGGAAAATCTTCAAACAACAGCCCCTTAACAAAAGGAATATCTGCAATCAATTCACGTTTATATAAATTTTTCCAAACCTGACAATGCTTAATCAACCATCTACGTTTTGGATTAAATTTATTATGGGTCCGCTCTGTCGCATATTCATAAATATCATTAACTGTATATGTTTTTAATTTTTCTATATTGTACTTTTTACGAATACGCCCTGGCACAACGTCATCGGTACTAAGCCCCAATTTATGTCGTATCATTAACTGTGGTCGATAAATTCTGTCATATGTAAATGACACAATATCCACATCATCACGCATCGCCAACGAATAAGTAATTTCCATTGTCTGTGGATGGATAAAATCATCACTATCAACATACAATATATAATCACCTGTTGCATATTGCATACCAACATTACGTGCATCGGATAATCCGCCATTTTCTTTGTTAACAACCTTGAAACGCGAATCTTTTTTTGCAAACTCTTCTAATATTTCCAAGCTATTATCAGGGCTGCCATCATTAACACAAATCGCTTCCCAATCTGCAAAGGTTTGATTTTCGATACTTTCTAAACATCTGCGCAGATATTTTTCAACATTATAAACAGGTATAATTACTGATATTTTCGACATACAACAGAACTCCTATCTAAACAAATTAATAATCTTGCGCAATTTCCACAACCAAACTAGATTATGTTTTTTTGCAAAATCTGCGCGATACTTTTTTCCAATTTTATAATGCTGTTTAACCTTTGCGTGATGCGCCAAGTCCCGCGAATTCAACGCAGAATTTTCATTAAACATATAGTGATAATTAACCCACGGCACAATTGCGATTGCATTCGCCAATTCTATTGCATTCAATACGAACAAAGTATCTTCTTGTGCGATTAAGCCTGTATCAAACTGCATACAATTTTGACGAACGAAATCGATTTTAAACAAATAGCGCCAAACATAAGAATCCGTCAACGCCCGTGTCCCAATTAATTTTTCTTTTATTGTTTTCAATAATTTTACATTCTTATAAACAATTGGTTTAGTATACTTATTATCACTAACAAATCCTGAAACAACCATATCAGCATTTGAATCGATTGCAACAGTCAACATATGTGCATAAAAATCAGCATCAATCCAATCATCTGCGTCCAGAAAGTGAATATAATCACCATCTGCATTTTTTATTCCATCATTACGTGCATCTGACACACCGGCATTTTTTTTATGTATCACCTTGATACGCCCATCTTTTACAGCATATTCATCAAGTATTTTTGGACAACTATCCGGACTGCCGTCATCGATACAAATCGCCTGCCAATCAGTAAATGTTTGCGCCAACAAAGAATCCAAACATCTGGGCAAATATTTTTCGACTTTATACACAGGAATAATCACAGAAATTTTTGGCATTATATTCACCTTTATCAATCTGATTACATTTTCAGCATTTCTGCAGCAACAGTACCTGGCTTTGGATTTTTTGCCTGATGATAAGTTGTCTTTTGAAAGAATGCACCACTTGTCACCTTATCAAAAGTATCCTTATCATACGGTTTATCATGATAATCCCACCACAGTGCATGTGTTGGGTCTTGGTCAACATGCGGCATTTTTTCGAAATATTTTTTTGCCCGTTCATCATTCATAACCATCGTCTTGAATAATAATTGATGCATAAAATAATCAAATGGACCATTTTCATTTTTCCAGTATTCCAACATCATCGCCCGCCAAGCCGCCAACAAAAACGCCCCTTTACGCGCACGAATAAAGCAATTTTGCATAAAACTATATGGGCTGCCAACATTTTGTCCTGCCATATAAACAAAGAAATCTTCTTTTTCAATCCAGTCTGGAATTGGCGCAGTCACAAATCCTGTTGAATCCAGCCAATATCCACCATGATTATACAACAGTTCCACACGGCAAATATCAGCAAAATGTGCATGCGAAATTTTACCTTCTTTACGCTTTTTCATAATAACATCTGGCAAAGAGATATAATCAAACACTGTTTTTTCATCCAACACAATCAGTTCCTGCTTACAATGTCTACGCACACTTCTAAAACAAGACTTAACCAATTCTGGTGCATTCTCTTCACCCTGCAACCACAGTGTAAAAATTTTATCATTTTCATCATTATTTTCAACTTCCACCACCTGCACACTATCAACCGCGGGCAAATATCTTTTAAAATACCGCGGTATAACCTGTGAAATAACATTACTTCTGACAATTCGTCTTTTCAATCGCGGGCGCCAGAACCAATTCAAGATATGTGCACGCACAATAATATCAGTCATTGCAAACATACGTTCAAAATTCATCATATTCACCTTTATTCTATTAAATCCCCCCAGTTACAAACTGGGGGCCTAAACATTATTCTTCGACAGACACCACGTCATCATCTTCATCGATTGGACCTGTTGTCATTTCTTCTGCGATTCCAGACGAACGCGCCATAATTTTATCCAACAGTTCCTGCTGAACATCTGGATGGTCTTTCAGCCATGCACGTGCATTCGCCTCACCCTGCCCCATACGTTCACTATTATAAGAATAGAAACTACCTGCTTTTTCGATAAAGTCATACTTTACACCCATATCCAATATTTCACTAATACGTGAAATACCTTCGCCATACATAATTTTAAAATCAACCGTACGGAATGGCGGCGCAACCTTGTTCTTTACAACTTTCACTCTTGTTTCATTTCCTACAATTGTTTCTTTATCCTTAATTTGTCCTGTACGGCGGATATCAAGACGCACAGACGCATAGAATTTCAACGCATTACCACCAGACGTTGTTTCAGGATTACCAAACATCACCCCAATTTTCATACGAATTTGATTAATAAAGATAAGCAATGTATTACTACGTGAAACAGAACCTGCTAATTTTTTCAAACTTTGACTCATCAGCCTTGCAGTTGTGCCAACAAAAGAATCACCGATATTACCCTCTAACTCTGCCTTTGGAACCAATGCCGCCACACTATCAATAACAACGACATCTACCGCCCCTGACTTAATTAATGTATCAGCAATTTCCAGTGCTTGTTCCCCCGAATCAGGTTGTGAAATAATCAAATTAGCAACATCAACCCCCAGCTTTTTTGCATAACTTGGGTCCAAAGCATTTTCAGCATCGATATACGCACACGTACCACCTTTTTTTTGTGATTCTGCAACCGCATGCAACGCCAATGTTGTTTTACCAGAACTTTCTGGCCCATAGATTTCAACAATACGTCCTTTTGGATAACCACCAATCCCCAGTGCGATATCCAACCCCAAAGAACCAGATGATATCGCCTCTATATTCTGCTGCGACCCATCACCCATTTTCATAATAGCTTCTTTACCAAATTGTTTTTGAATTTGTGCCAGCGCAGATTCCAGTGCAGGATTTTTCACCCCCACAGCAGTATCTTTTGCAACATCTTTCTTTGCCATAATAAACCCCTTTATTTTCATATAAAAATCATACTAAGAACCCTTTTAAAAAGCAAGTATCACTTTCGTCTTATCAGCAACATAACGCTAAGCAATCCAACAACAGCAATCACCCCCCAAACAGCGGCCGTACTGCCCCATATTGCGATAACTGCCGCCCCCATCATTGGTGCAAAAACATTTGGCAAATTTGCACTTGTACGGAACACACCATAGTATTTAGTTTGCTGCGATTTTTTTGTCCCATCAAAGAACAACAAATCATGCACAGATTCCATCAGCGCCCCTGAAATCTGCCACAAAACAAAGATGCTTAACAACGGCACACCCGTCAAAACTGTTGCCAGCGCCGACAAACCTGCGAACGACCCAAACCCCAGAACCAACCAAATTGTCTTACCAAATCTGCGCACCATTTTTGCCATTGAATCGCTAAGCAACAGATAAGGTATAATTCCCAAGGTCAACACCCACCCCAAAGTATCTTTACTAAAACCATTTTCTATAACAACAATTGGCACATACAAGACCCGCATCGCACGCAACGAATAATATCCGAAATTCACTAAATACGCCTGCAACATTCCTGGCAATCGAAAGAAAGAAACAGTATTTTTCCACAGCGCCTTGAATGTCCTGCGCGGACTAACAGGCTTTATTTTTTTATCTTGCTGGACGATTTTAAAGTACTTAAACATTCCCCAGCCTGCAAAATAAATCAATGCAGACGCCATAAACGCCGCCCTGTTATCAAATCTATTTGCAACCCAGACCGCAATACTTGGCGCAAACAATGCCCCAACATTCATCCACAAATGATATCTGGAATTAAGACGTGCCATACCAATATTTTTTGAAAAATCAGACATAAACAATGGTATCAACATCGCAACCAACGTTATTGCAAACCCTGTTGAATAATCTAAAATAATAAAAGTTCGCGGCAAAATAGAAAAGCTCATCATTGCATAGCAAATTGCAATCATCAGCAAGACAAAATAAAAGACCCGCACCTTAGAAAATTGTCTAAATATTTCATTTGCAAACAACCCAACAAAAAAACAAAATACAGAATATATTGCGACATAGACACCAACTGTTGCGGACGAACGAAATATTTCTAACAACACCAACGAATAAACAGCATTATAAATACCATCTGCAAAACCGGTAAAAAAACCCAGATTTGCAAATGAAAAACCACTAACTTTTTTCCCCACAGAAATATATTTATCTTTTGCCATATTAACAGATTATATCATAAATCCACATACAACACGAACAGATTTTATTTACCCAGACACAATTGACCAAACGTAGTATCTAAAACTTCTGTTGCGGTAATTACACCCAATATTTTTCCGATTGCATCTGCTGCCCCACGGACATGTTCGGCAAAGATATCATAATTATCACCAACATTCAGTGCCGCATCCAATTCTTTTTCAGCCTGTTCTAACAAAGATTTTGTACGCGCATTAACTACTAAATTAGATTCTGCCCCATCAAACATTTCATGAATTTTTGCACTCAAAACATCCATAAACTTTTGCATACCATCACCTGTTTTAGCAGACACATTTATTCCAAAATTCTTATCATAACAATCTGATATATCTGCTTTATTCACAACATCAATAAATGGATTTGGTCCGATACGCACATCATCAATTCTGTACAACGGTATATTTTCCGGGGTATAGACGCGAATTACAATATCAGAATTTTTTATTTCGCTTTTTGTACGTTCTATTCCGATTGCCTCTATTACATCATCTGTTTCACGCAGACCTGCGGTATCATTTAAATTAACCATAAATCCATCAATATCAATTGTTGCAGACACAACATCGCGCGTAGTACCGGCTATATCCGACACAATTGCACGATTTGCCCCCACCATATAATTAAAGATTGATGACTTACCCACATTTGTTTCCCCAACCAACGCAACATTAATCCCACCACGAATTGCGCGCGCAACCTTATACGAATCCAATGCATTGCATATTTCCTTGTGCAAGTCCCTAACCCGTTTTTCAACAGTTTTTGAAATATTTACAGGCAAATCATCTGGGCTATAATCCAATATTGCCGCCGCATACGCAGATATTTCCAACATTTGCGACCGCCACGAATTATAAATATCACTATCCCCCCCCAACATAGACCTTAGCGCATACTTTCGTTGTCTGTCTGTTTGTGCATCTAACAATGCCGCCAATCCATCAACATCTGCCAAATCCATTTTGTTATTATAGAACGCACGTTTTGAAAATTCTCCTCGTGTTGCGACACGCATACCCAAAGACGACAAATATTCAAAAATTTTATTTATCACAGCTGGCGCACCATGCGAATGAATTTCGATAACATCTTCACCTGTAAAAGAATGTGGTGCTGGGAAAAAGACTGTCAAACATTGATCGATTAAATCCCCTGTACTATCGCACAAATTTATAAAATATGCATATCGACTTTTCACATCAGATTTATTTACAAATTTTGCAAAAACATCGCGTATATTTTCACCACTAATACGAATCACAGCAACCCCAGATTTACCCTGCCCACTTGATAACGCAAAGATAGTATCATTATTCATTTTAATTCCCTTTACTAATCTCTTTCAATGCCATTGGGACTAATTTTGCGACATCTGCAGCAGGATTTGCAGTTACTAATTTTTGTGCAATTTCTAATATATCCAATCTGCGATATCCCAATGCTTCTAATGCTGCCAACAAATCTGGCAACGCACCACCGGATGTCACAGACACATCTGACGCAAATAAAGTCGCTGTTCCACCACCAATTTTATTTTTCAATTCAACGATAATTTTTTCTGCCATTTTTTTACCAACCCCTGGTGCAGTTGCGATTGTCTTTGCATCACCTGTTGCAATCGCAGACATCAACATATCAGAACTAATTGTCCCCAGTATTGCCAATGCGACCTTTGGTCCCACCCCCGAAACAGCGGTCAGCATATTAAATAAATTCTGATTTGCCAGTGTTGTAAAACCAAATAATCTAATAGAATCTTCGCGCACAACAGTTTCAATCCACAATTCAACAGTCGCCTTTAGTGTCAAATATTCTGCGGTAAAAACCTTGTACCCAACCCCACCAGTCAACAAAATAACAAAACCATCACCAACATAATCAACAATACCTTGCAATTTTCCAATCATTTGTTATCCTTTTAGGGTAATTTTAATCTAAAATAATAAAAAGGTCAAATATGAGTGGACACAGTAAATGGCATAACATTCAGCACAAGAAAGGTGCTGCAGATGCCGCGCGCAGTGGTTTATTTACCAAACTGGCACGCGAAATAACAATGGCGGCAAAACTGGGGGACAAGAACCCAGATAACAATCCACGCCTGCGCTTGGCAATTTTAACAGCGCGCAAGAATTCAATGCCAAACGACAACATTAAACGCGCAATCGACAAGGCATCAGGCGCAAACACAGAAAACTATGAATCCGTCAGATACGAAGGATATGGCCCAGGTGCAGTTCCCGTTATCGTAGAAGCATTAACAGACAACCCACGTCGCACCGTACCTGAAATTCGCAACATTTTCGCAAAAAACGGTGGAAATATGGGCGAAGAAGGCAGTGTTGTATTTATGTTCACACGTGCTGGTCAAATTATGTACCCTGCATCAATTGGCAAAACCGAAGATGAAATGATGGAAATCATTATGGACGCAAATGCAGACAATCTGGAAACCAGTGAAGAAGGCTTTATCATCACAACAAAACCAGAAGACTTCATCACTACGCAAAAAATTTTAGCAGACAAACTTGGCGAACCTGAACAGGCTGAATTAACCTGGTTACCAAATATGCCAATGGATTTAGATGATGAAGCATACGCAAAAATCGAAAAACTGGTTGATGCACTGGATGCAAACGACGACGTACAAAAGGTATTTACAGCCGCCGCATAATCTGCAACCAAACATTTCACACACCCCAAACGGGGTGTTTTTTTTGCATTCTAAGCAACAGATTAATCAAAAATTTTTTATACTTGCAAAAAAATCATAATATATGTTATCATAAAAAAGAATCCGATGGGAATTGGATTCGGGGCTGTAGCAGGCCTAAGAAATCCGGTGCAAATATATGTGACCATATATTAAGTGTCGTTATTCCGACAAAATATTCCCTGTATTTGCACTGTAATTTTATAATCCCTGACTAATTATTGGTCGGGGGGCTGTCGGTTATACAACAGGGATTTATCCCAAAAGCCACAGAATCAGTGATTTCTTGATTTGCTAACTCCCCGACCGCTAATTCCATTGGCGGTATTTTTTAATAGAAAGGAGTTAAAAATATGAGGAAACTTTTTATCAGCACAATTCTTGGATTAACCATCACAGGTGGCGCAGACGCATCAATTGTATCACGCGGATTTTTTGAAGAACAAATTGGAAATTATGCAACTCTTGATTTGCTAAATTCCAAGGCAAATCAAAAAGACCTAACCGCATTAAATGATATTGTTGGAAAAGAAACCTGGGATATTGTTTTAAATTTAAAATTTAAGGATTTTCCGCATTTATCTGAATTATTTCCAAATTTAGCACCAGACAAAGGAATGCCCATCACAGATATATCAAACTATATATATGATAATTTAAAACTTATCGACTACCCAAATCTTGCCGGTGTGACGGATAAATTTTTACACGGTTGGACAAATTCTGATAATTTAACCCGTCAAGGCCTTATCGCCCTAAACGACGGCTGGACCGACAAAAATGATGGCACAACCTATCTTGGTCTAAAAGATATAAATACCAAAATCGGCAACCTGCCAGATGGGATACCACCATCTCTTGCGAGATATGCAGAACAATTAAATGAACGACTTTCCGTAAAATTTGATATAAAATACCCACAATCATTGGAAGATTTAATTCTCGATTTATATGGCACAAAAGAATACGAACCAGGAATTTTACACCTTGCCTTAGATGCTCTGATGTTTGCCTATGATCATGAAGACATAATTAATGGTGTAGAATCTCAGAACAGAAAAGGCATACTTGAAAGAATAGATAACGTAGAAACCCAAATCGGTACACTGCCGGCGGGCTATGATAGTGTTGGGGCGGCCTTAGAGGCAATTAATGCCAAGGTTGATAATAAAATCACCAATCTATCTGCCACCGCCAGCAATGGTAAATATGTCCTAACCGCGGTCAAAGAAGGCGACCAAACAACATACGCATGGGAATCAATTGACCGTTCCGAATCTGAAACCACCACAACTGAATAACCCACCCCAATCCCCCATAATATGGGGGATTATTTTAGTGCTAAACATATTTGTCATTGGTGTAATTTTTTCACCCCCCTTGCACTGGAAATAAATTAAATAGAATGATATAGATAAAATTCACCCCGACAACGCAGTGTACAAACGC
>JAFSDI010000007.1 GCA_017436325.1 Alphaproteobacteria bacterium
AAATCCGCTTGATACGATTGATGCGTTTGCAGTGCCTGTGCCAACAATTCCCAATATCGTGCCGAATATGCCGGCGGTTAAGAGTCTTTTCATTTTCGTTGCCCCTTTGGTTCCGTGCGTTAAACTAAAAAACCGCAATGAGAATTCATGCGGTCGGGGAGTTCGTAAATCAAGAAATCACTGATTCTGTGGCTTTTGGGATAAATCCCTGTTGTATAACCATCAGCCCCCCGACCAAATATAGTCAGGGTAAATAAAATTACAGTGCAAATACAGGAGACAGTTTGTCGGAATAACGACACCCAATATATGTTCACATATATTTGCACCGGATTTCTTAGGCCTACGACAGCCCCGAACCAGATTCCCACCCAGTTCATCAGAAAGTATAACACAAATCATTATTTTTTGTAAATATAAAAATAAAACCCCAAAGAAAAAATCCTTGGGGTGATTAATATACCAAGACTTATTACATCTGTATATCTTCGCATTTTTCAACCGGTGCAGATTCTGTACATTCTAAATCATTTTTTGAACCGATTCCCAAAAATCCCTTGTGATTGATTGACTTACAATTTTTTGTAACCGTTGACGTACAAAAATGACATACACGTGTTTCACGATTAAATGTTGACCACATTTCACGTGTTCCACTGCCCAAACTTGTCTTTACCCTGTTGCGCCCCAAACCGGTAAAAGAATCAACAACATCCCCCGCTGCTGATGCACCAAGTGTCGTATCAATCAATCCACCACGCGATGTTGCCGAACCACCACGACCACCCGATGCCAACAATTTAGAATTCAAGCCACTTGAAACTTCGTAACTTATCGCGTATGGAACGGACAAGGTTTCACCTGTACCTGCTTTTAAACCATATGTCGCACCATTATTTGTCGGCAACATTTGGCACATATATTGCGCAACATCAACATCTGAATTTCTCATTGCTTCTGCAACTGCTTCGTTATACTTTTTATTATAATTATCCTGTGCCTGACGCAATGCTGAATTTGCGATTTGCATTTTTACCTGATTCAGCAAGTTCGGAAAACGTGCCTCTGTTTTACCTTCTTGTCCTGTAATTTGCGATAAATCGCGTCCACTGACACAATATTGGATTTCCATATCCTGCTCTATCATTTCAATAGTACGATTTATAGTCCCAGCGATATTATTCAATTCTTCTTCAATTGTTGCGATAATTTCGTTTGCATTTGGCACATCCGCATTTCTTTCACGAATTTGCGCAAGATATTCTTGAACACCTATCTCACCCGGCCCTAAGTGATTAACACCATCATCCCACACATCCCTTGTACCACCTGTTGCATCACCAACTTTTATCGAACCAAATGAAATCATACCCGTCACACGATATTTCGCACCATCTTTTTGTGTACGCACACTGCCGGCGCCAATAGTATCATCGGCGGCGAATCGATTACAGTCTGTTGTACTGCCACATATTTCTGCCATTTTTCTGTCGACCAGTTCCTGACACTGATCAAGTGCGGCATTATCAATATTCAAATATAACCCCATTAGCATAGAATCCAAATCTTCCATTTTAAAATTAGGGTTATTAGCCTTGCAAACAACCAGACTATCTATTGGGCAAATACTATGAATATAGTCATAATCCATACCGATACAATTTTGGAAATTCTCGCCACAACGTGTATCTGCTGTAAAACAGTCTTTAACCTCTTGCGTGCATGCATCAACACGCATCGCGGCCAACTTATCAACAACGTATCCCCAAATCAAGGGTTCCATACGTTCACACGGATCAATTTCCACTTTACAAAAACTACGTGCCATATCCGGTCGCGACAAACACGCATCCATTGTTTCTATTCCCTTGCCTGCAATATCATCCCTACATGCTGTATGAATACAGTCTGAGATAGTCGATAAACAAGACTGACGGAATTTCGATTCTGCTGCGGCCTCTGCCACACGAATTGTTGGCGCAGCCTCTTTCAAGAACGCTGGCCAAACCATATCACGCACCGCGACACATTGTCCCAACACATTTTCACAAATCATTCGTTTTGAATTCAGCACATCCATCGTAGATTCGGTAATATCATACGTATCAACCAATTCAACCCTTGACCCAGCAGTGCTTACTGCTTCATTATTTTGCATATTCTCTGACGCAACAATAGATACACAATTTTCCCAATTTGCACCACACGCATCAGCCGTTTGCATACACTTTTTAAATTGAACCATACACTGTCCCAAATCATACTTATTGGCTTCTTCAAAACTTTCTGCCAGCGCCTTACGCACATCAGCATTTGCATTAACCAATGCCAAATCAGCTTCTTTTTTTTGTTTTGCGATACTATTTTCAAATGCTTTACAATCTGATGTTATTTGACGTTCATACATCTTTTGCAACAGTGCCATATCCCCAGAACAAGAATCCGGAATTTGTCCCAGACACAATTCCTGTGCAGATTGATACAATGCAGAACCAACTAAATCGGAAAAATCTATTTCTTCATCCTCTTCAAAAACATCTTCTTCCACATCATCCCACAAAGATAACAAATCTTGTTGTTTTGACTTGCCAATATTTTCGACATCGACCAAATTACCATCTTCATCATATTCACGTGTACCTGTAAAGACGATATCAGCCTGTGCACCTAATTTTACTTTTTCTACCTCTTCTGATGCTATGCGTTCTGCCTCTGCGAATATAGATTGTATTTCTGCAAATTGTTTCTCGTATTCAATACTCAAATCACTACAGGCACAACTGCCACCATTTTCATTATCAGAAATACAAAACTGATCCATACATCCATAATACAAATCATAACATTCCTGATCATACAAGCCTTTTGCCGCAGTTTTTGTTCGCACACTTGTACCGGTCTGAATTGCAGACTGTTTTGATGTCTTTTTCACAGCCGCAACAGAATCAAAAGGAACAGCAAATAACAAAAGCAAAGCTGCAAGAAAATATTTTGACATAATCTCTCTCCTAATATAATTACATATTAATATCTTCACAAGATTCAATCTGCTGACAGAATTCTTCTTCGCCTGCCGCACTTGCCCCCAGAACACCTGCACCAACTGCACCAACAACACCACCAATCGCAGTACCCCAACCTGGGGATACCATTGTACCCATTGATGCGCCTGCTGACAGACCACCTGCCGCCGCCTTTAATGCCGCCGACCCCTTGGTTTCACCACCTGTTTCACAAACCTGTTGCATACGACAAACGTGACAATTACGCAAGCTGGGTTCAAAAGAAACACTGCGAATATAAGAATAATTTTTAACACCTGAATCATTATTTGGTGTCTCTACCTTATAAGTATTATAACAATTTTGTTCTGCTTCATCTAAATCTTGCTGTCTTGACAGTTCTGCAATTTTTGTTTCTAATTCACGCAATGCCCTATTTTCCGCCCCAATTTCCGCAACAATTTTCGCAGCACTAAACACATTCTGCCCCAGACTTGACCTGCCCGCGGGTTTTTCTGCATCTTGACATGCCGCAACAGTCTTATCTGCTTCGAACTTTTCAAAGAATTCTTCAACCGCTTTTTTTGAATTTTCACGAACAATCGAACGCAATTCCAGCAATTCATCAGATGTTTTTGGAACATCTACCAATGTTGTCACAATTGAATCAGATGGCAAACAAGCCATATCTGTTCCACACGTCTTTCCTAATTGTTCACTAAAATAATTAATACACCCCTGCATCATTTGATAATCCATCTGCAAAACCGCCGCTGACACAATCACATCAAACTGAGTTTCATTTTTACACGATGGGAACATATCCTGTGGACACAGCGCAACAATATCCTTGACCTTCTTACCAACACATTCTGGTGCTGTAAAATTCTCGCCACATCTATCACGCAAACAAGAATCTATATCATTCTGACAAAATTGAGTCCGCAAGAATCCCAACTTGTCATTTACACTATCCTTAAACCCAGGAATAATATCATTACATTCATCAATAATTGGACAAACACCTGCTGCAACATTAACATTCGTTAAACACGCAGGATTCGTTCCTGTTGAACATCCGTCTTCTAAACAAACCTGAACCTGTGCAAAACAAGTTTGACGGCGATATCTATCTGCATATTTCGCCGCATCAACCAATATCGCTTCTGACTCAGCCGCCCAATCCTGCAAAACAAAGTCTTTTACCGCCAAGCATTGATCCAAAACATTTTCACACGCATTTGCACGACGACCTAATAATTCTGCATCTAAACAATTTTCAAAATTAGAACCACATCCGCCCTTATCTGCAATACACGCACGATACGCCAACAAACATTCACCACGATTATACTTATTTGTCGTTTCTAACATTGCCAAACGCGCCTGACGCACCGCCGCCTCTGCCGTACGTTTATTAGCCAACGCATTTATTTTTTGTTCCGACAGATAAGAACTAAACGCCTTGCAATCTGATGTAATTTGGCGCGAATATAACATTTCCTCCATTTCTGCCTTTGCACCACAGGCTTCTAATTCTGCTGCGCAAAACTCAGATGCCATTTCATACAAACCATCACCAATCATATAATCAGTATCCAATTCAGCATCTTCTTCAACATCACCAGAATTCAACCATTCAGAAAAACTTAATCCCGACACACGCGAACTTTTCTTGGCGGCTTCACTTTCACCAAACACCAAACGCGCCTTTGCCCCCAACTGCTCACGCTCTACACCTTCTGTATATAATTTATCTGCTTCGGCTTGAATATCTTGAATTTCTTGAATCAAAGACTTTGACTTGTTAATATTAGAAGAACAGGCACAACGATACCCCTCTGATTCATCCAACAGACAAAATTCATCCATACATTCACGATATGCATCACGACACCCTTTTGATACTGGCGCAGGACTTGCCACTGTTTCATACTCTACAACAAAATCTTCAGACACATCATCTTTTTCCTGAACCGCGCCCATATCATTTTCATAATCATCAACAGCATTATTTTCATTCAAAACAGATTCATTATCTAACTTTTCAACAACATCTGACTTTACAGAAGTATTCAAATTCTTAACCATACTGTTCGAACGCGATGCGGCCATTGGCGCACGCTGCATACCAACACGCGAAGATTCTGCACGTGACACAGCAAAAGAAACCCCAGGAGCAACCGCCAACAACAATACTAAAAATTTTATTTTCATTGAATCCATCCTACCTTTATTTTAATTTTTATTTTATCAAATAAATCACATATGCGCAAGCAGATAAAAAAAACTTGCTTTTTCAAACCACTATCAATACAATTACCAAAAGAAAATTCAATAACCCCAAAAGGAAAATTTATGGCAAAAGATGACGTTATAGTTTTTACAGGCACTGTCGAAGACAAACTGCCAAACACAATGTTTCGTGTAAAACTTGAAAACGGGCACGAAATATTGGCAACTGTATGTGGCAAAATGCGCAAGGCACGCATTTGGGTAAATGTTGGTGAACGCGTTCGCGTTGAAATGACGCCATATGACTTAAACAAGGGTCGAATAACATTCGTTGAACGCAATCATCAATCAAACGAAAGCGCAAATTAACCAATTTGCGTTTTTCTTTTTCATTTTTCTTGTCTAAAAAACGAAATTCTGATAACATAAATTACAAGCAAAAAAATGAAAAAAAAACTACTTCTTGCGCTGATGTTATTATGCGGGATTGGCATTGCCAATGCTGCTGTTCGTGACCAAAATTCTATAAGACGCGAACAACAAAAAACAACAACACAAAGACAAACTGCATCAACCATACGAACCAATACTGCGCGCAGCACCCAACCCGCACGCACAATACAAGCACGACAGACAACCATACCAACAAACAACAACCGAAAAATCGCATCGCGCCCAAACACAACCAATGTTACCAAGCCAAATACACACAGGGCCGGCACTACATTAACCACACCCGCATCAAACACATTTGATACAGGCTACAACACATGTCGTATGGCCTATTTTACCTGTATGGACCAATTCTGTGGTACCATGAACGATACTTATCGCAGATGTATATGCTCGCCCAAACTAACTGAAATTCAATCACGTGAACGTGCCCTAAGTCAAACATCCAATCAATTACAAGACTTTAAAAACTATAATATTTATGCAATTGATAAAACCGCCGCAGAGGTTGGCGCAATGATATCCGCATCTGACGGGGAAAAGATTCAAGAAAACGCATCACATAACAACATCAGCGACAAAACTCTTTCTACGATAACAGAGGTGCTATCCAAATCAAAATCCGATACAACACATATTGAAAACGATTTTTCATCCAGTATAAATATATCCTGGGGCACATCAGATCTGATTGGTGGCACCAACATAGCAAATCTAACAGGCGAAGCCTTATATAACACAGTAAATGCCCAATGCATACAAATGATATCAGACCAATGCCCGAACCAAACCACAATACAAATGGTCACTGCTGCATACGGAATGTATATTGAAAATGATTGTTCACTGCTAATCAGCTCACTAGACTCAAAATTAAAATCGGCAAATTCAGAAATACGCAAAACCGGATACGAAATGGAAAATGCGCGTTTAAAAAATTATAACACGCATAATTCATCCAGTATAAATGACTGTCTTGCGATGATACGCAATGACATTACTGCCAGCACTGCCTGTGGTTCTGACTATGTTCATTGTCTTGACGTAACTGGTAAATACCTAAATTATCAAACTGGCGAACCTATTTACAGTGGCGATTTTTATGAACTTGATTCTGCCACATCACTATCAGGCGACATACTAACAAATAACGCCAACAATATGTTTATCACAGAATTAAACAACAAAAAAATATTCGCACAGCGCAGTCTGGACACATGTCGCGACTTATCGGGTGAAATTTGGGACGAATTTCTAAGACAAGCCATCACCGAAATACATCAAGCACAACAAGAACGAATTCGCAATGTAAAAAACGAATGCCTTAGTGTCGTAGTTTCGTGTTATGACGAACAAAACAAGCAATTAATCGACTTTTCAAATATTGATGAACAAAAACTACTTGGTATGCGACTTGAACTATCCGAAGAAATGTGTTCTGAAAAACTAACAACTTGCAGTAACCTGTATGGTGGTGGCCCGAACGGAATGGCCGAACTGTTATCTGCGATGCACAATATTGTCAGCGAAAAAATTGGAAACAAATGCCTTGATACGCTAACCCAATACACAGAAACACTATGCACACCATCACAATACGAAGGTACATACACATTTCCATTTGAATGTCGTGCATATGCCCCTGGAAATGAAATCTGTGCAACAAAATCAGATTATACATCTGACAAAATTAATTGCGCCGACTACGACAACAGCCTTTATCAAAACATCGCACAATATGCACTTGAAATGTGCATACGCCCATCAGAAAAAGACAATGGTCTTACTGCACCGGTTTTACATGACATAAATACAGTTTTCAGCAACATCCGCGCACAAATGTCTATTGCATTAGCCGCAGAATGTGAACAACAAAACGGCAAATGGATACTATACAGTAACGACCCAACACAAACCCAAACAAAAAACCAAGACTTTTATTCCAAAACAGGTGCACACGACAAATGGGGAATATGCGTCATAAAATAAACCATTCTTGCCAAAGATTGGCTTTTATGATAAAATAAAACAAAACAACAGGAAAAGAAATGAAAAACGCACTATATATATTTTTACTTTTTGCACTCAATATACTCCCTGCACATTCTGCAACCACCCCATGGTGGCTAAGGCCGACTGTTTGTCGCATAAATCCGACAAATTGTTACACCAATATGACATATGGATATTTCATTGAAATGGGCAATCCAGAATCTTGGGACACGACCAGTAACTGTTGGGGATTGAAATTAATTTGCCCAGACGCACTTACCACTGGTGGCAATTATCCTGTTGCAATGGAACGCGCAGAAATTGACCGTGGAACAAAAATAAAATCAGATTACGATGTAAATAAATTATCTGTAAATCGCGACTGCTTTGGTGCCAGAAAGACATCAGAAGGTGGCGCAAAAGTTTCAGTAAACGGAAAATATGTAAATGTATGGTGTTCTGGCATCCTTGATAATCCAGATGAGATTCTTGACAACGGCGAAATTGTATACGGCACACAACCAACATGTCAAACACTGGCCCGCAATAACTTTGCCGCGGTCGAAAATGGTCGTTGCTATGGAAAATATTATGCATCGAATCAATATTATATCGAATGTGGCAACGCCCTTTTACCGACACGTCTAATTGTTTTAAACGGTGCAGATTACACCGCCCCAATGAATGGCGCACCAACAACACTTAGTGCCGCGGAAAAATTATTCGACAAAATGTACAGCAATTCCAAGACACAAAAATTAAAATATTTTGAACAATAAAAAAAATCGCCAAATGGCGATTTTTTTTATTTTGACCTAACAGAAACAGCATTATCTTTTTCCCAACTCTCTCTCTGTTCCATAAGTTCTTTAATGAAATCCTTTGCCTTTTGTTTTTTATCCAAATGCTTTCTTGACACCCTTAACACATCACCATATAAATAACTTTGATGATAAGATACCCTTACCCCATTTTGACGCAACAACTTCTTTGATGCATCAACAAAGCGTTTTTCCACAACATAATACCAATATGACAACCCATTATTCGCACGAACATAACGCATATCAAGTGCGTATTCAACCAAAAGACGGATATCATCATCAGATGTCTTTTCACCTTTAACCAGACTAATTCCAGACACTAAATCTTTTACATATTTTACTACAAAGTTCATTTTAAATCCTATTGTTAACCGGACAATAATAAATAAAAAAACACAATTTGCAAGAAGAAACCAGTACTTTTTTATATTCCCAATCTATGGTTTAATTTAAGCATCAATATAGATTCATTTCCAAAATCATCTGTATGATTTGGATTTATCCGATAAATAAAACCAATCGCCCCATCTGTAAATTCACCAAAATTATGACGATAAAGACCAACCAAACGCAATTCGCGCTTTTCTGCAGTTAAATCTAAATTTTCGATATAGGTATCACGTATATCCAAAACATATTCACCATCTTGTTCAATCACCTGATAATCAGCATAGGCATATTTCATATGTCCATCAACAACTGCCAAAGGCTGCGATACAGAAAACTCAAAATTCCCGACATCCACCCCCAACGCAAATGAATTAGAATTCAAATCGGTTAATCCCAAAACAAAATTACCGGCAACATTTGTTTCTGTTTTGGCAAATGTAGTACGCGCACTAAATCTAATATCATCAGACAAATTATATTTTGCAAACAAATCAAGATATATCGTATTTCCGCCTCCTAAATCTAACAAGCCATCAGTATATGCCCCTAACAATGTATCAGACTCATCTAAAAATCCCAATGAAAAAGTCAGATTCATATCACTATTTGCCCATGCAACATCAGTCTGCATTCCCTGTGCCAAGCCCAACACAGCCGGCATATATTGTGCAGAAATTGTCGGGTCATTTTCCAACAAACCTTCATCAGTAATTTGTCCTGAAAACAAGCGCGTTCCAACGGTAAAATCACCCAGTTCTAACTTAACATCTGTTGTAATTGCATTTGATGCCATACCCAATATTGGATTAACCAACGAATCAAATTTCGACAGGCCATCCGTTAATTTTTGCTGATAAGCAGCAACAAATCGCCAATCATCATATCGATATGTCAAAGCTAAATTATCAAGCCCCCCAAAATTATCCGCATAGGCCCGTTCTGAAAAAGCCATAGACATATCCAAACCACCTAAACTAATAGTTTTATTTTCAGTCTTACGTGTTTTTAAATTTCCTAACACATCACCCATATACAACCCACGTTCATCCCCCCCCCCCAGCGCAAATTCATTTTGCCAAACACGTGGCATAGACATAGTACCATCAAAACTTTCAACAACATCAAAGAACGGTGCGCGTACGCTTGCACCACGTAAATTCAATGCCACAGATGGTCTAAACACAGTATTTGTTGCGCTGCGCCAAAAAGCATTTCCACCAGCAGAAACAATTGAATTTCCATCATAATAATAAATATTATGATTTGGTGTCATTGCCCGTTCCAAATTAATCAAACCATAACCATAAACCTTTGCAAAGGCATCCAGATAATCTTTAGACGACAGGTCTGCCTCATCATATTCTGGTGGCAAAGAATACATATTACGCAAATATGCAGCCAAACTATCTTGATTAAATGCCGTTCCATCAGAATTAGTCCCCAGCAAATACCCATCTGCAGTCAAAGCCAACAAATAAAATATTTCTTTATTTGACATATAATCAAAGGCAGACTTTACAGATGCAACTGCACCTGCCGCCGCGGCAGTTGCCATTTCTGCATTTGCCCCCGCCGCAGAAAAACACCATGGATCAATACCATTCTTTCCAACACCGGCCACACCACACTGACGCGAAGAATACAAAATATCATCATCTGTTTCCACGGTTCCTGCATTATCTGTCCACATTGATAAATACAGCTTTCCATAAGAACTGCCTGTACCATTACCATACAAATCAATTGAATCCGCAGTCTGCGTACCAACAGAATGTCCCACAGCAACAACAGTCATAAAATTATGTTCTAAATTAGAATCATACAACAATGGCGCATAATTTTCGAATGTTGCATCCAAAGCCTGCAAGGAGGCCCCTTGCCCAACACCAAACTTAAATTCCCCAGCCGGCATCAACATAATTGGTGATTGCGCATTATAAGAATTAAACAATCTATTCGCATAATCACCCTGTGAAATAGAATCCGAATCATTTTTGTCATAGGCTAAATTTATCTGATTTGCGAACACATCAATCGCATTTCCACCAGAAATCGCAATTAATGCCGGCATATCTGCAACCGACAAATAATCAGAATCACGTGCAGAATCTAAAACAGACAAATTCGCAATCACACCATAATTAGATGGCGAACTTGCACGGGCCAAAAACAATGCTTGAAAATTTTTATAGTCTGCATTTTCCAACGTTTTTGATGTATATAATTTTCCATCATCAATGACAAAAACATCATCTGCATTATCACCACCTGTTTTATTCAAAAAATAGTTCCCATTTTCATCGGAATAAATCGCAATATCAGACCGTCCATCGCAATCAGAAACACTGGAATCACAAACGCCCTTTAACAAAGTACTATCCTGTGCAATTGTAAACACAGTACCATTAACTGTAATTGTTGGGCGATTAACTGTGGTTCCAGACAATGCCAAAGACACATCATAGCTAACACCATCTACAACAATCTTATCACCAGAATCAATAACATTTTGCACACCATCTGCACCATCAATCAGTGTCCCAATAGATTCTGCAGATGTTGGATTTGATACAGCAATCCATTCCTGACCGCCACCCGTTCTAAAAATCCCCAATTGCCCATTTGGCACAAACCCATAGAAATCACCATAAGCACGTTCATCAACAGCCCAACCTGCAACAATCTTGCCCAGTGCACTATCATACGCACTGGCATACGGATTCATTGCCCCCCCTGCCCCAGACAAATCAAATGCCGAATTTTCAGCCCCCATTACACCATTAACTGGATTTGCATAATTTAGATACTTATCTACAACAAAAGTATCTGCATTTGCAGCAGTACTTAGTGCATACGTGATACCATCACCACGTGCTGCAGAACCAGTTGGATTAACACCATTATCTGTAATCAGCCTAACTGCAATTGGTAATCCGCCACCTGCATCATTAACCATATTCAATGGGATTCTTGTTGAATCTGTACGAAATATTTTTTGGCCTAAATATTCATTTGCAAACGCAGAATAACCATGCATCATCAGCAAATAATTTTGCACAGGCAAATTTATTCCATCGACCAAGAAATTATTATCCGTCTGTTTCTTTGGTCTAAAATAATTAAAATCCAGTTCACGTACACCACCTGCAGACGGATTCCATCCATCCAAATTTTCTATATAAACTGTACTATTTTGATTAATTTTTCCATCTGTCCCAACATATGCAGGACTATATGGCACTGTAAACATCACAGTTGCACCGGCATTGCCACCACCGCCACTACCACCACCTTGGGTTGGGCGGTCACCACCAGTACCTGTAACAGAATTTCCATTACCTGGGTCAAAGACATCAGTTAACAAAAACAAGCCACCTGCAACAACGGCGGCACCCGCCGCCGCCAAAGTCAAAGATTGCGCGGACGACAATCCGCCAAACAAACCACCACTACTTTCTGGCTTATTTCTGTTATTAAATCGTTTAATTTGTATATCGCACTTTGAAGCATCTGCACCATACATCTGCAGAATTTGTGCAGCACGCACATCATTATTCATCAATGCAGTACACACAATAGACAATCCGGTTGAATCCACATAGTTAATATCTGCACCACTGTTAACCAGCGCCTGAACCTGTTGAACATCGGCACTTTTTGCCGCCGCCAACAACTGTGCCGCCATCATAAAAGAACTATCAGCCGCCCGCACTGAAAAAGGCACAAAAAACACACACAACAATAATAATCTAATAAATTTCATTCATATTCTCTCTAATACAAATAAATATTACCATTGACGCGCATATATGTCCAGACAAAAAAAATAAGTTCATAGAATTCTATGAACTTATTCCAGACTAACAAACAAATTATCTTATACGCGCTGTTGTTTCCACCCATCTAACAGTACAAATAATTGAATCATTCTGCGGCCTTGGTGTCACAGTATCATTTACAGACACATTTCTTCCATCCTGACCATTATTAACATTAATTACATTATTATTGCCAAAAACAATAGCTCCAGAATTGCTAGAAGACTCAGATAAAACAACAGACGCACCTGAACTGTCCGTATTCATCACTATAACCCCAGTATTAGTTGATGAATTCAGCCTAACACTTGCACACATATTACCACAAGTATCTACAAGACGAACAACATTAGATGGGCTTGGCTGTTTACGCACAGCAGCAGTCTGAACCCCTCTTTTAGACGTTGTTTTTTTCTTTTTATTTTTCTGACATTCCTCTAATGCGCTATTCAATTTACCAATAGAATCGTTCTGATTATATACGACCGATTGCAAACGATAAAGTTCGCACCTTTGGTCATATACAGTATCAGCATAAGCACCAACATTTGATTTAAGAGAATTAATCTTAACATTAGCGTTTTCCAATTCTTTGGACAGTTTACTGTTTTTATTTTGTAACTCAGATCTTTGGAATTCTACAGCAATAAGCGTCCCAATCGAAAGCGCAATAATAACAGCCGCACTTCCATGAATCCAATACCATCCTTTAGACCTAGCCATATAAAAAACTCCTTTTTTAGTATTTAATCACCCAGCAAGGATAGACAAACACTGCAAATTTGTCAAGTGTTTTTATAAAAAAATATCTTTGCCCTTTATTGAATTTTCTGATATAATTTCACAGAACATCAGAGAGAGTATGAAAGCACATCTATTTATTTTAATATCCGCGTTAATATTTGGCCACAACGCATATGCTGCGGTAAAGTGTTCACAGGCAAACCTTACACGTTGTCTTGATTCCGTATGTGCAATTGGCATATCATCAAACCCTGCGGCACGTTGTCAATATTGCGGCACATCAAATGCCGGCACACCACCAAAGACAGTTATGCGCGGTGTATCTGTTGGCACATCTGCAAAATACAACATATCTGACAAAGATTTAAAGAAAGCGCCAACAGACCCTGGCAAACGTTATGCATGGGCAACAACAGAATGTATCAAAAAAGTTTCTGGATGCACACCTGATGACGTATCTGAATTTTACGATTCGTTGATCGAGCAATCTTGCAAGGCCGCCGGCGTATCTGCACAAATGCAAAAAACATTAACCACAACAGGGAAACAAAAATCACAATCAATGTGCAAATCAACGATTCAATCCTGTATAATTTCTGACACACACTGTATGGCAGATTATCGAAACTGCAAATCAGATTCTGACTTTGATAAATTCTTTGCGACATGCAGCATTGAATCTGCTGGTTGTGACAACTATCTTTCATCTATTCGTTCAGATATAATCAACCAGCGCGACAGCGCGATAAAAAACACAGCGCTTGCATTAACGCAACTGGTTGCATCATATCAGGATGCGCGTGACAAAAAAATAACAACCACCAAATCAGATTGCATCAGCAACACCGCAAAGCAAAACTGCATAAACACAGTATGTGCACGTAATATGCCCAACAAATGCGATGGCGAATTTGGCGCAGATGAACGTGTTGCCGCAAACGCACTTTGTGATTTCTATGACACAGCATGTGCAACGATAGACTAACAAGGTATAACACAAAAAAAATGAATATATTAAACAAATTTTTTTCACCAAAAACGAATCGCACTAACACTGCACGATGTTCCATCGTATGCATTGTATTTGCATTATCATATTGCATACCTGCATCTGCTGCAATCGAAGACAAAACATCACAATTTGACGATATTTTTTCAGAAACAATTGAAACAAACACTGGTGTTGCCGACACAGCATTAGCAGAAAAGATTCGCGCACAACGTGCGGCACTTGATGCAATTGACGCAACGAATACAGCCCAACAACAAACGCAACGCGCATTGACTGGTGGCGCCAACGCATGCGACAGCGGTCTGCGAACATGTATAAGTGACACCTGTGGCAAAGATTTTACAAAATGCGCCGGCGACAGCGATATGGCATTTGGCGACAAACTTGAAAGATGCAGACGCGGTCTGTCCTGCACTGGACAGGAATTTCAACTGTTATCAACAGAAATCAAGGCCGACCGTGATGCAAACGCACAAATTGCATCATATAATTCCATCATTGAATGCGGCAACAAATACAACGATTGCATTATACGCGAATGCGGAACAACACTAACAAAATGCCTTGGTAAATCTAGCGGGGACAAGGCAATATCTGCATGTAACAACATTGCAAAATCATGCACCGCACAAGACAGCGGACTGGCCGCCCGCGCGATGCAGGCATTTGGCGCACTGCGTGAAAATGCAGAAATTATGGTTCAACGCGATGAAGCGCGCCTGTATGAATTGCGTGATTTAATGGCCGAAACTTGCAATCGACTTGGGGCAGCGTTTGACGAACGCACACTTGATTGTGTTTATACCGTTAATTTTTATGCAGGTGACAACAACACATTATTCGCATCTAAAAAGCGCTATGCAGGTTCAACATTTGACTGCACACCGAATTGGTTTGGTATTGATGTAACAACATTTATGGAAAACGCAATGCGTTTAACACGCGAACAAACCGCCGCATCATCTGCGATGTTGGGCGCTGGGGTTGGTACAGCGGTTGGAACAATAACATCTGGTGCGCTTGACCGCGCAATTGATCGCGGCAAGGCGGAAAACGCACTCAAAGATGCTGAAAAAGATGCCGGCATTGACAAAAAATCACAACGTCAGGCCAAACGCGAAGCAAAGAAAGAAGAACGCAGTGAAAAACGCGAAGCAAAGAAGCAATCCAAAAACAATAACGAACAAAACAACTAAAAAAGCAAAATAACTTATGCAAGCATTTGTGAATTAATTTAAAAATTTAAAAAAAGAAAAATGAAACGACTAACAATATATTTTTCTACGATATTTATACTTGCGGCCTCACCTGCCCTTGCCTTGATTGGTTTTAATTCACAAAAAAATATAAACAGTGCACTTTACACAACACAATCGACACACGCGACTGACCTAAGTGAATATGACGAACTACGGCAAGACGTAACAAGTTGTGTTACAAGAACGAAAAACAAAAAAACACCAGAAAACTACATAACCAAACGCACAGAAGAAATAAAAGGCAACAAACTTACACGTCCTATTAACTACGACACCCAATTCAATCTTAGCAATAACGATCGAAACCCAAAAACCTGGCGCTGCTCAATTGATGCCCAACCGAATGATAAAATCAAAGATGAAATCGAAGTCAGACCAGTTGGACAACCGGACCCTACTACAAAACCAGAAGCAGAAGAAAGATGTATTAATGAAATATTACGACTGACAGCTGCTGATGATTGGTATGTCTCAGAATGCCTAAGCAACAGAATAAAGAAAAAATATAATATAGAAACCGTAGATGATTATTATACCAAAATATACCAATTCTATAACAAACCAGAATCAACCACCACTACACAGCAACAGACAAATAACACAAGCCAATCCACGACACCCGCCAATACTAATAACAATTCTGCATCTTCCAAGATAAGCGTAACTGTCATTGATTACTATAACAACACCGGCATAAAAAACATAACAGTATGTAGTAATAACAACTGTGAAAAATCAGACAAAAATGGAAATGTAAAACTTTCCACAACCACTCCCCAAAATATCCGCATACAAGGAGCATCCGACTACCACTGTGATAAACCAATCAATAAATCAGCCATAGCTGATCTAAACGTAACACCAATTGAAAGCACACCACGCCGTTCAACAGAAATCAAAAATTCACAAAATCAATTCGTCATAATGTGCAAAAAACTATGCACAGATAAAGATTTGCAAAAGTTAAACACAGGTCTAAAACAACAAAACCAAATTAAATCCTGTTACAGGAAAAACCAGACAGAATACGAAATTACAAAATGTAACTACGTTGACTCAAAGCCGCACAATAACCAGTGTAAACTATATCGCAACAACATAACAATCGCCGGTGAAGGCATTGATATAAATAAAGTAGAAATATCCCTCAGTAAAACCACATCAAATTTTAAACCTGCAAAACAAACAACTGCCAAAGATCCACTTATAACAATCGAAGATATAGATTTAGATGAAACAAAATATATATCTGCAAAACATGGCAAACAAACGATTGCATGCGAATTCAAATTCCCCAACAATACAAAATGTGACTTTGATTTACTAAATGATGACATTATCGAAGAAGATGTTTCTTCAGATATTATTATTGATTCTACATCAAATAACAAATTGAACGATACAGAAAACAAAGATAATCAACAACAAAATCCAAACGAAAAAGAAACAAAAGAACAACCTAATGCAATAAAACAAACCATAACCAAAGAAGAATACGAACAAATCGAAAGCGAAATCAATCAAATCCTCACGGATATAGAAAAACAAATAAACTCACAATGCGCAACAGAACCAATCATTGAGAAATGCAAAACTAAAGATGAAATAATCAAACAAATAAAAAAAGCAGCAGAAAAAACACTAAACAAATTGAATGGCGCTTGGAAATAAATAATATTGATGATATAATAAAAACAATGCACAAAATGTATAAAATGTTTTTACTATTTTGCCTAATCCCCCTTTCAGCAAATGCAGATGGGGATACCGTGAATACCATTATTGCGCAATTAAAAAACGAAATAAATCAAACATTAACGAATAACGGTTTCGGCAACATCGTAACTGGAACTGAAAATCCACCAGCAAGCACAGCAAACGCAGCAGCCACTGCATCAGGCCCCACAACAGCAACGGAACAAGCAAAAGCCGCCGAACAACAACAAACAGTCGCCCCAGAACTAACCCAGGAACAGAAACTGCAAAAAGTTAATGAACTGCGTGAAAATTACGAAAATATGAAGGATATTGAAACATCTTTTGAAAATCGTACATTGGGCGCGACAGGTATGGCAACAATGGGAATTGGCGGTATGCAATTGGCGACCGCACTATCCCAAGACAAGGTCGACAATGCCGCAGAACAACAAATGAAAGCATACTTAGAAACGTTTACATGCAATTATGCGGCTGGGAAAAACATAAAGGGCGGAACAACAAATATTCAACTGCCTGGGGGTAATGAATTAATTAATCTTTACAGTGAATATGTCGGTCTGGCAAATGATTTAAAAACACGTAAGAATGCACTTGGTCTGCGTGCAGGTATTGAATCTGAACCAATCTTGGACAGCGCGACCAGTGGCCTGTACGACGATATTTCTGTTGGAAAAACATCAGGTGCATTTACATCACTTGCGCGTGCATTATCTGACCCAAATGGCACAGATGCGGCCGCATGGGCGGCGCAACGTGCAGAAACCGCCCAGAAAAAAGACACCGCACTTAAAACAATCGGTATCGGTGCGGTTGCCACTGTTGCCGGCAATCTGCTTATCAACTATAATAACGAAGAAGAACGCAGTGCTGAAATTATACAAAAATATGAAAATTTAAAACTTGGTCTGGACAATATTGCAACAGAAATAAACAATACAGCTAATCAAAAATTAAATACCATGGCCAAAGAATGCACAGGAAACACATATTATTCTGACAATAGTGGCGACTGTATCGAATGCGGAAAAGACCAAACAGTAAATGATGATAGAAGCGGATGCAAATGCACAAATGAAGGGGAAAAAATAGATCATACCGGCGAATGTACCAATAACTGCACACTAACCGGAATATTATCATTAGATGGGGAATGCAGCTGTGGGAATAATGCAATAGAAAAAAACGGCGAATGCATATCAATTACACAGGACTTCAGTAGTACAGTTATATCTGCATTTTCAGCCGACAATGCTTTTGAACCTGGCATAGCCGAATTAACAGAATCTGCAAAAAAAGTAATACAAAGCTATAAAGACAATATAACAAATGCATTAGAATCATACAAAGACAAAACATATTGCCTGTATATAATCGGACATACAGACCGCACCGGCTGGAAAAATTGCAAAGGCAACGATGCAAATGAATGCAATAACAGAAAAAATCAAGAATTCTCAGAAGATCGCGCACGTGTAGTATTAACAGAACTTGGGCTGAATAGCGATGAAAACGTACGCGCAAAAGGGGTTGGATCTAAAGAATGCGGTGAAGCAAATTATCAAAGAAATGATTCAAGATGCCGAAAAATAACATTTGAAATAACAGAAGAAAACTGCGAGTAATAGTAATAAAAAACATAGCCTACCAACATTTTATTGCAAAAATTGCTATAATTCTCTATATTTGCAATATAATCATCGCTAAAATTTTAGAAATTAAACACTCTTGTCATCGCTGTGTTTTTCTCCCCAGCAAAACTTTATAATAAATTTTTTTAGCCTTTGTCATCCTGTGGCTTGACCACAGGACCCAGGTCAATAAATCTTTTTTTATAATTAAATCTTAAGCACTTTGTCATCGGTGTGGCTTTTTCGGGCCCCGCAAAATTTTTGGAAAAAATTTTGTGGGTGAATGCCCCACAGGACCCAGGTTTTGCAAATAAAAAATGATTCTATGACCTAGGTTCCATGGTCAAGCCAT
>JAFSDI010000008.1 GCA_017436325.1 Alphaproteobacteria bacterium
CTTCTTTCATATAATTTAGAACTCTTAATAGTTCTTCTTCTAAATTCTTCATACGTAAATATAAATAATATAGATATCCTGTTTCTAATGATAAGCTTCTTTGATTTTTTTTACCATTGTATAATTTCAATCCCATTTTAAATCCTTTTTATTTAAAAAAAGACCGCATTAAAAAATGTGGTCGGGACAGTTAGTAAATCATAAAGACAAATGACTCTGTTGGTCTTTCGGTTGCCCGTATTGTATAACCAACAGCCGCCCGACCAAGTATACCTTGTCGTGCGATAATATGGTGCAGAACGCATTGTGAAATACCACTCTGCACCTTTGTCTTTAGAAGCTTACTACAGCCCCAAACCCAAATCATATTGGATTCAATTCTGATTATACACTATAAAAATCTATTTTTCAAATGATATAAAAGTTTAACGTTTTTGTTCTGAATAAACAATTAATCGTCATCACCAAGCACTGGACTTGTTGTATTTGTGTCATCGGAATCATACCATGGTTTTGCTTCTTTCATATAATTTAGAACTCTTAATAGTTCTTCTTCTAAATTCTTCATACGTAAATATAAATAATATAGATATCCTGTTTCTAATGATAAGCTTCTTTGATTTTTTTTGCCATTGTATAATTTCAATCCCATTTTAAATCCTTTTTATTTAAAAAAAGACCGCATTAAAAATGTGGTCGGGACAGTTAGTAAATCATAAACAGTAATGACTCTGTTGGCCTTTCGGTTGCCCGTATTGTATAACCAACAGCCGCCCGACCAAGTATACCAGTCGTGCGATAATGTGGTGCAGAACATACCCATAAATTTGATACGATACTGCACCGTACTGTTTAGAAGCTTACTACAGCCCCAAACCCAAATCATATTGGATTCAATTCTGAATTATACACTATAAAAATCTATTTTCAAATGATAAACTTTACACAAGTATATCCGTGACATTGTTTAAAAAAAATCCCCTGATTAAGGGGATTGATTCTTAGAATCCGAAAACCATACGTTGTTTTGATTGACGTTTTTTTTCATTACGTACGGCTTCTTCCTTCAAACGTTTGCGTTTAGTAGTTGGTTTTTCATAACGCTGACGTTCTTTCATTTCGCGATACAAGCCTTCTTTTTGCGATTTGCGTTTTGCAACACGCAATGCTTGTTCAACATTATTATCACGAACAAGAACTTTTACCATTGGTTATTCACCCCCTTTAACGCTGTCTTCTTTGTTTTACTTAAAAAGGGGAATTGAATCCCCTTTCGTTCTTATTTTGGTGGAGCCAATCAGACTCGAACTGACGACCCCCTGCTTGCAAAGCAGGTGCTCTACCAACTGAGCTATGACCCCAAAACTTTGCTTATTTGAGTTCACTCCTTTGACAGACCGCAGCGTTACAAAGCAACCCGCCCTCTACCAACTGAGCTATGACCCCAAAACTTTGCGCTTTTTTCTTAAAGCGAGTGTATTTTATACATTAATAAATCAAATGTCAACAGAAATTTTATTTTTATAAAACATTTGACAATTATATGTTTTTGTGCAAATATTGTTTTTGATAAGCGCAGGAAATTATTTATGAAAAACAAGCTAACATATATTCCTGATAATTATTCCGAAGTCTTGACAGTACTAAAGGACAAGTATTTTCGTTGGGAAACAAATTTTTGTTCTCGTACAGAAAACAAGACTATTGGTCATATTACACATTATTCCATTGATGTTTCGCCTGCAGAAAACTGTTTAATTTTGATTCCAGGACTGGCTTCTAATACTCGTACTGAACCATTGATGAAGGTTATCGAATATTGGGCATTAATGCACAGGCATGATGTATATTGTCTGGATACTTTTTTAGGTGATTTTTTACCTGTTGTTTCACAAGAATTGGCTGAAAAGCATACTTTCAGCGAATTTGTTGATTTGATTGATACTGGTATGGATGTAATTGAAAAAGATGTAAAGGCAAAAAAATACAATCATTCTTGTTTAATTGGGCACAGTGCTGGTGCGACCGCGGCATTTGAAATTTATAACAAAAGAATACATGACAGAAAAAAATTGCGTTTCAGTGCTTCGATTATGTTTGCACCTTTTGTGGAACGTAGTTTTATCGTTTACATAAAAAACTTTTTCAAAAATTTTTCATTTAAAAATGCGGTTTCCGATGATGTATTCCAGAAAACTGCAATTGGTATAAACAGTCCACACGAAGCGCAAATAGATGGTCGTTATACTAAAATATCTATTTTACCAACATTTTATGATGATATAGACGCGGTTGAATTTCGTCCTGAATTGATGGATAGATATGGTATACCAATTACATTGGTGGCTGGTGGTCGCGATAAGAAATCGCCACCCGAAGAACCGCGTAAAAAATATAATGTTCTGCGTGAAGGAAAAAATGGGGATTTGTGGAAAATGGTTGTTTTCAAGGGTTCTAGACATAGTTTTATTGACCAACACAAAGATTATGATGCTATTTTGCGCCTGATACAATCGCAAAAGCAACGTGCATCAAAACGAACAAAATAATTTGGGCTTTACATAAGATTAAAGATTATTCTATAATGGTTTTGCTATGAAAAAAGTTATGAATAAAATCAAGTCCTTGGTAAAAGGCGATGAATCGAATGGGCGTATAAAGTGGTCTTTATATGGCCGTGTTTGGAAAGAGGTTGGCCGTCCGTATTGGAAGTGGTTGGCTGCTGGTGTTATTTTTACTATTCTGGCTGCAGGGGCTGAGGCTTATACAATCACAATCGTGCAAAAGGTCGTGGATGAGGCTTTTATCAGCAAAAGCATAGATGCGGTATATTGGCTGGGGGTACAGGTTATTTTTGCCTTTGGTGCCAAGGGTGCATTCACTTATGCCAAGGCGCTGATTATGTCAAAGGGCGGTTTATTGGCCAGTGCTAATTTACAGAAAAAAATATATCGCCATATGACACATATGAATTTGGCGCGTTTTTATGATGATGGTATCGGTAAAAACTTAAATTATTTCAGTGTACAGGCTGGTGCTGTATTAAATCTGGTCACAGGCACTGTTATCAAGGTTGTCCAAGATATTGCAACATTGGTTATGACACTTGGGTTAATGTTTTATTATGCACACCAGATGTGTCTGGTTTTGATGTTTTTGGTGCCTGGGATTATGGTGCCAATGGTATTAATTATGCGCAAAAGGCGCAAATTGTCACGTCAGTCTTTTGGTATCGCAAACGATGTTTCACAACAATTAAATCAAACTTTGCATGGAATAAAAACTATTCAGGCATTTGCAGCGGAAGAGCGGGAAGAGAAAAAATTTGCAAATGTTTTAAACAGTTCTGTAATCAATGCATACAAGACAACGCAAACCAATGAATTGCGTTCACCGCTGATGGAATTTATGATTTCGATTGGTCTGTGTATTGCAATGATTATGGGCGGGCATTTTATTGCAAGTGGTGCAATTACAACTGGTGATTTTACAGCATTTTTATTGGCGTTGACTGCTGCATATAAACCTGCGAAATCGATTACAGGTACGGGCGACACATTGCAGCATGGTTTGCTGGCGGCAGAAATATTGTTCCAATTTTTAGACAGCAAGCCGGATATTATGGACGCGCCAGATGCCCAAGAATTAAAGGCAAAGAAATTATCTGTTGCATTTAATGATGTTTCATTTGCTTATAATCCGAATGAGCCTGTCTTGCAAGGGATTAATTTGGATGTTCCCGCGGGCAAGGTTTGTGCTTTGGTTGGCCCATCTGGTGGTGGCAAGACAACTTTGTTTAATTTGCTGGAACGTTTTTATGAACCGCAAATTGGAAAAATTACAATAAACAAGACAGATATAAAAAAATATACATTAAAGTCTTTGCGCGAAAATATTGCAGAGGTTTCACAATCTGTATTCTTGTTTAATGGTTCTATCGAAGAAAATATTAAATACGGTCGGCCAGACGCAACGCATAAAGAAGTTGTGGCTGCCGCTGTTGCAGCAAATGCAGATGGTTTTATCCGTGAATTCCCCAAGGGTTATGACACCCCTGTTGGCGAAGGTGGTGGCTTATTATCAGGTGGTCAGCGCCAAAGAATTGCGATTGCGCGTGCAATATTAAAAAACGCACCAATATTGTTATTGGACGAAGCGACATCTGCACTTGATACACAAAGCGAGAAATTAATTCAAAGTGCGTTAAATGGCCTGATGCAAGGCAGAACGACTTTTGTTATTGCACACAGATTATCCACAATTCTTGATGCAGATATTATTTGTGTGGTCAAAGATGGTCGTATTGTAGAGATGGGAACCGATGAACAATTGTGTGCGATGAATGGTGAATACAAAAAATTACGTGATATCCAATTCAAGACAGAGCCACAGAAAAAATCTAAGAAAACTAAGAAATAAAAAAATTCCCCGAATGGGGAATTTTTTAACCGACTGTTAGTTCTTTACCTTTGACATCGATATATACTGTACTGCCTTCATTGATTCCGCCAGACAGAATAAGATCTGCAATTTTATCTTCTACCGCAGATGTTATAAGGCGTTTCAGTGGCCGTGCGCCAAACACCGCATCATATCCATTATCGCCCAGCCATTTAATAGCTTTATCTGTTATATTCATTTCAATATGACGGTCATTTAATCGGCGTTTTAGCCCTTGCAGTTGGATTTTAACAATCCCTGACATAACATCTTTGCCTAATGGATTAAAGAACACAATTTCATCAATTCTGTTAATGAATTCTGGTCTAAAATTGCGTTTTACCGCCTCCATATCAGGCAGATTGCTGGTCATTATAATTATAGTATTGCTAAAGTTTACAACGTGTCCCTGTCCATCTGTCAGACGCCCATCGTCTAATATTTGCAGAAATACATTAAAGACATCTGGATTTGCCTTTTCTATTTCGTCAAATAACAGCACTTGATATGGACGGCGCCGAACGCTTTCCGTCAAGACACCGCCTTGTTCATATCCAACATATCCTGGGGGGCTGCCGATAAGGCGTGACACAGAATGTGGTTCCATATATTCACTCATATCTATTCTGGTCATCGCAGTGTCATCATTGAACAGATATTCTGCCAGTGCTTTTGCGACCTCTGTTTTTCCAACACCTGTTGGCCCCAGAAACATAAAACTGCCCATTGGACGGCGTGGATCAGATAATCCTGCGCGACTGCGGCGAATTGCGCGCGCTACAACGCTTAATGCGTGGTCTTGTCCAACAACGCGTTTGCGCAGTTCGTCTTCAATATTCAGCAGTTTTGATTGTTCTTCGGCGTTTAACCTATCTGCTGGTACACCTGTCCATTTACTTACAACTGCGGCAATATGTTCTGGTAATACCGTTTTATATTCACGCGCATCTGCGTTCATATGCGATATTTTTTCATCTAATTCAGGAATCTTGCCGTATTGCAGTGCAGATGCCTTTTCATAATCACCATTACGCATTGCGGTTGCGACTTCGGCCTTGGCCGCATCAAGCGCGGCCATCGCATCTGATAGTGCGCGCATTTTTTGTTGTTCGGCTTGCCATTGTTCGGTCAGGTTTTTTGATTCTTGTTCTACTTCAGAAATTATATTTTCTAAATCTGCCAAGCGTTTTTTTGATTCTTCATCTTTTTCTTTTTTTAATGCTTGCTGTTCTATTTTAAGTTGCATTAAATGGCGATCTACTTCATCCAGTCTATCTGGTTTCGAAGCGACTTCTATGCGAACACGTGCAGCGGCTTCGTCGATTAAGTCAATTGCTTTATCTGGTAAAAATCTATCTGTAATATATCGATTCGATAATTTTACTGCAGAAACCAATGCTGCATCAGCGATTCGAACACCGTGATGGCCTTCGTATTTTTCTTTTAATCCGCGCAGGATTGATATTGTGTCATCAACAGTTGGTTCATCGACATATACAGGTTGAAAACGGCGGGCCAATGCAGGGTCTTTTTCGATATATTGACGGTATTCATCCAGTGTTGTTGCCCCAAGGCAGTGCAGTTCACCGCGTGCAAGCATTGGTTTTAACAGATTTGCTGCATCCATACTGCCTTCACCCTTGCCGGCACCGACCAATGTGTGCAATTCATCAATAAACAAGATAATCTTACCATCTGCATCTTTAACTGCTTTTAGTATCGCTTTCAATCGTCCTTCGAATTGACCGCGGAATGATGCACCTGCCATCAATGCACCCATATCAAGTGATAATAATTGCTTATTCAGCAGGTTTTCTGGCACATCGCCAGAAATTATTCGATTGGCCAGTCCTTCGACAATTGCGGTTTTTCCAACGCCAGGATTTCCAATCAATACAGGGTTATTTTTTGTTCTGCGACTTAATACCTGAATAGAGCGTCTGATTTCTTCATCGCGTCCA
>JAFSDI010000009.1 GCA_017436325.1 Alphaproteobacteria bacterium
ACAGATGCTATTATGCGTTTGTGCCCATTCGATAAATTAACAGCTTGCCAACAAAAATATGCTGACAAATCAATCGATGATGATGGGGTCTATGACGATTTGGCTAATATCGTTCAAGGTATTATGCTCAATATCGATAACGCGATGTTAAAGCAATGCAGAAATATCGTGAATGAGCGCGTGATTGAAATTTGTGGTACAGGTACAGAATGTGGCGCGTTTGAAGATGATCAATATATGGGTACAGAAAGCTTAATAACGCATATCAATAATGATGGCGATCATGTAATCGAAGGATTGATTTCTTTTGGTAATGTTAAAATATCAAAAACCGAATCAAAGGACGATGATATTAAGTTTGGTATGTATGAGGTTGATATTCAAGATTATCAATCGCATTTAAATGAAACTGACCCTGTTGCAATTCGTGTGGTTTCAACGTTGCAATCTACTGCGAATAAAATTAATCAAAAAATTGCTATTTTAACACAAGACCCAGAAATACAAATGTGTGTAAACGGTCGTGATTTAAGGCAGATACAAGGAAGAGAGGCAGGAAAAAGTGAGGCAAGATTCCCGAATTTATTAGATACTTCTATTATGGCGATAATTTCAGCGGGGTTGGACCAAGCGAATAAGAATTATGATAAAAAGTATAATGAAATTGTTGGAAAGGCAATGGAACAATATGATGATGCGGTTAAGGCCACATTATGTGCGTCGATGGCGGCAGCCGGCCCAAAGTGCAAGAAATATAAAGCAAGTGTTGCAGGAAGAGCTGTTTGTAGAGAGTATGAAACAAATCCTATTGATAATATATTCAAAGATAAAGATTCTGAAACTGGATTAGTGCGTCCAGGTGAGAATGAATCTGTATATTCGACAAAGTATACAATTCCAGGGGTAAAGGTGTCAGAACTTGCGTCAGTTCAGCAATCTGGGCATGGTGAGTTTGTTCAAACAGATGGTAATGGTAATATGATAGGAACGATAACAATGTCTGCAACATATTCTGCAAGTAATGATTCATGTACGATTACTACCTATGCAAATTTATGCAAAGAATTAGAGCAGGTGTATGATACTGAATATGAAAGTTGTTCTAAATCTGTGGGATTGCTAGATATTGGTGGCAGTGGTTGTACTAATTCTGGTGGTATATCTATAATTGGTGGTGGTGGCAGCAATACCACAAGTAAAAGCACCTATCGGGGGTCGGTATGTGGCGAGTTTCTTGAACCAACTGTAACAACTAATACTATAAAAATGTAATAAAGAAATATTTATTTGTTTGCTAATAAAAAGGTCGTTATTAATACGACTTTTTTTTCCCTTGGCAAAGATATGAAATTTTGATAGAATTCAATAAAATAAATGTGTGGATGGGATATATGAGGATATGTAAATTTTTCTTTCTTGTGCTTGTTTTAATTTGCCCACAGTTGTCTTGGGGTGAGTGTAAAGTATTGGCGTGTGGTTTTGATCTGATTAATGCGTGGATACGTGTATCAAATAATGCAAATGAAACTCAGTGTTGGTATTGTGGGCCTGGACCTAATTCTTGTAATAATAATAGTATTGTTCCCGTGATTGATTCTGTTGGTAATATTATTTCTTTATATCAGTGTGTATGGCGTCTGCTTCCTGGACCAGGTTTTAAGGATATTACCCCAACAAAGTTTTGTAGTGGTAGTCCTTTGATAAGTGAGAGTTATTATAATGTAGATTTTACAAACGCAAAGAAAACAATTCGTACAGAAGGTTCTTCTTCAGTAAGTGGTTCGTTATCTGATTGGGAAATCTTTCAAGCGAGTGTTGGTTGTGTTTGGGCTGAGTGTAATGATGGGTATGAGCCAAGTGAAGATAAAACAAAGTGCGTGTCTGTTGCAGAAAAATCGTATGAGCAACAATGTTTAAAATCGCATGGTAAAGAATATGTAAATGAAGAATGTGTTTGTGAAAATAATAAAAATCTTGAACAATCGACAGATAAAAAAACTTGTGTGTGTAAGGATAAACATACTTGGAATGATGGGGGACAGAAGTGTGTGCATAATGATAAAAATGATTGTGATACCACTGGTGGAACGTGGAATTCAGTAAATAATAAATGTGAATGTAAGGCGCAACATACAAAGAAATCTGGTACAAAATGTGTGTGTGAAAGTTCTGATTATGGCTGGATAGATGCAAATGACAAAAGTCAGGGTTGTAAAAAGACCAATTCGGCATTGAAAAGAGCGGAATGTCAGATAGCTAAGGATAAGGATTCTCGTGTTTACTGGGACACTGATACAGGTGAATGTAAATGTAGGGATGATAAAAATAGTCTTGAATTTAAAGATAGTCAATGTGTAGAAAAGAAAGAATATAAGCAGTGTAAAAAATTAGTTAGGCAGGCTGAATGGGATGATATAAATGGTAAATGTAAATGTATTGATTCAAATATGAAGTTTATTGATGGTGAATGTATGTATACCAAAGAGTATTTATCCGAACAAGATGAATTGAAAAAGGCAGCAGCTAAAAAGACAGCAGAAGAGGATATTAAAAATTTTGCAACAAAAAATTTAGATAGTGTTGTTGCCAATTTTGACCGCAGTAAGTGGCGTGATATAGATGGTAATTTTAATACTGCGCGTTTGGCATCAGATTCTGTTGCGGCAGTTGTTTTGGGTACGGCTGGTGGTTTGATTTCCAGCAAGGTGATTAAGAAAAAGCAAGTAGAGAACGGTTTTGAAGATATTAAGTGTACAATTGGCAATCAAGAGGTTGCTGATTGGGGTGACGAATTCCAAGTCGGTATCCAATAATCATAAGATGCGGAATATCATAGTCCCCAGTTTTGGGGGCTTTTTTTGTGTTTAAGTTATTAAGTTTTTGCAGATGGTTGTGTTTTAGTTAAAGAATAATAAAACATTTTTTTGTAAAAAAAAATTATCATTCCATGGCTTGACCATGGAACCTAGGTCATAGAATCATTTTTTATTTGCAAAACCTGGGTCCTGTGGGACACGGAAAAAACACAGCAATGACAAGAGATTAAAATTTGTGGTTTTGTGGGGTTTGAATTGGGGGGGGTAGGAAAAAGGCTAACACCTGGGTCCTGTGGGGCATTCACCCACAAAATTTTTTCCAAAAATTTTGCGGGGCCCGAAAAAGCCACAGGATGACAAAGGTTAAAATTTGTGGTTTTGTGGGGTTTGAATTGGGGGGGTAGG
>JAFSDI010000010.1 GCA_017436325.1 Alphaproteobacteria bacterium
AAATCCGCTTGATACGATTGATGCGTTTGCAGTGCCTGTGCCAACAATTCCCAATATCGTGCCGAATATGCCGGCGGTTAAGAGTCTTTTCATTTTCGTTGCCCCTTTGGTTCCGTGCGTTAAACTAAAAAACCGCAATGAAAATCCAATGCGGTCGGGGAGTTCGTAAATCATAAACCTAATGACTCTGTCCGCCTTTGGTGAAATTCACCTATTGTATAGCGGACAGCCCCCCGACATTTTCAGCCAGGGTTAACTAAGATTACGATGCAAATATGGAAATTATAAAATGGATTACGATACATATAATTATATGTTCGAATATATTTGCACCGAGGTTTATAGGCCTACGACAGCCCCGAACCGGATTCCCACCCAGTTCATATGCCATTATAGCATAAATTGATTTTTTTTGTAAATATAAAAATTTTTTGTATAAAAAAATGCCCGTGTGGGCATTCCTGATTAAAATATGTATTTTATATTCAAGTCGCCAATCCAACCAGTTAAATCACCATCGTGACGGCCAATAGTTGCCTTGAATGCAAAGGAATTTGTTTGTTTTTCAAGACTAATTCCATATTCTGTATAATTGTCAACAGTGGGTATTTCAATTTCTGCGTCGTTAATGGTTATGTTTTTGTCTGTGTTTGATAACATTATGTACTTTACACCCAATGTGCCATACCAATTGTTGCCAATGTGCTTGACCGCATTTAGGGCAGGGGTGACTTCAAAAAATCCAAAGGTTTGATTTTGCAGGTCGTCACTGTATGTACTGTTTTGAGTTTCGTTCTTTATCCATGTGTAACCTGCAGTTATCACGGGATAAAGGCTGAATGTATCATCAAGCTTTAGGTTGTATGCAATGTTTGCCATTGCGCCAAACCAAATGTTTGTATGATTGTCAGAAATAGATGCATAGTTAACATCTGTTTTTAAAAATCCGGTGTTGATTGTGCTGTTGATTATAAAATTGTGCGTTTGTAATTTGTTAAGTATACCAATAAATCCGCCATTTTCATCGCTGTCTAATTCTGAATTCTTGGATGTGCCGTTGATATAGCCACCATAAAATGTCCAATTGTAAAAGCCATTGGGTGTTGTTTTGTCGTGGGCAGTAAAGCCAATGGTTGCAATGTCATGTCTGGAATCAAATCGATTAAAATTATTTAGGTTTATATCATCTGATGTGTGCTGCCAATTAAGCCATATATTAGATATTGGCGCGTTTGTGTCGCCGCCGTTGCGCCCCATTGTTCCATCATCGTTGTATTCACCATATAATAATTCAGAACCATAAATAGGCTGATTATATGTCGGGGCCGGATTGATTATGGTTTCTGGTGTGGTGATTGGATGTGCAGAAAAAGGCCTTGCACGCGTAGAAAATAGATTTTGTGTGATTGTGTGTTGTAATGTCGCAATTGTTGTGGCACCGATTGCTTGTTCGGTTGCGAATAGTGTTTGGTCGGCATATGCGTTGGTCGCAGAAAGTGCAATTAGTGCGCTGAAAAATAAAAAGTGTTTCATATTTTTCTCTCTTACATTGTTGGTTCTTGTATAGTTGAATTATAGCATAAAAATCTGTTTAAAAAAATGCTAAATATATTTTTTATTGTTAAAAGGTAAATTTTTGATAAAATTGTGCTTGTTATGAACGAGAAAAATGAAGATTTTATAGATAGACCTGTCGTTATGGTCGGCTTGATGGGGGCAGGGAAGACAAGTGTTGGGCGTGCGTTGGCGCGCAGACTGGGGATTCCTTTTGTGGATTCAGACAAGGAAATAGAAGCCGCTGCAGGCTGTAGTGTTGTCGATATATTCGCAATGTACGGCGAAGAAGAATTTCGCAGGGTAGAACAACGTGTTATAGAACGATTGTTGGATACACCGCCAGCATTGAAGGTTATTTCAACAGGAGAGGGCGCATTTATAACCCCGGCGATTCGTGAAATGATTATGGAAAGGGCGCTTTCAATATGGTTGCGTGCTGATTTGGACTTGTTGGTGCGCAGAACAGGGCGGCGCGATACACGACCACAATTGCTGAATACGGATAGTCGAAAAATTTTATCGCAATTAATAGATGAAAGATATAAAACATATGCGTTGGCGGATATAACCGTGCAAACACAGGACGAGAATTTGCGAAAAACCTTGACAAAGGTCTTGGCTGCAATAGAAGATTATTCAAATAAATAAGGAGAAAATATATGTCAAAAAAAACAGGATTTTTTAAGGAGTTTGCCGCCTTTGTGCAACGCGGAAATGCAATTGATATGGCTGTCGGTATTATTGTCGGCAGTGTTATGACAAGCGTGGTCAATTCGTTGGTCAAAGATGTTATTATGCCACCAATTGGTTTGCTGATTGGTGGGGTTGATTTTTCACAGTGGTTCTTTGTGCTGGGTGGAGGTGAAAAGGGCGCTGTGTATGAAACAATTGCACAGGCGCAGGCAGCAGGCGCAACAACGTTGAATTTAGGATTGTTCTTGAATTCTGTGGTTAGTTTCTTTATAACGATGTTTGCGATATTCTTGTTCGTGCGTACGATTAATAAGTTGCGTGATAAAAAGCCTGTAAATACCCATGCATGTCCGTATTGTACGTCAACTATTAATAACGCAGCAACAAAATGTCCGTTTTGTTGTTCTGATGTGGAATCAGTTCAGACTGCGCCAATCCAAGAAGGCGATTTGAAAAAATCTTTGAAAAAAATAAAAAAAGTGGCTAAAAGCCTTGCGGAAGAGTCGCTAGAAAAAGTAAAAGATATTACAAATCACTAAATTGGGTTTATGTATGATGTTTTTTGCCGGCAATTATTGCCGGTTTTTTCTTGCAGGGTGGTGTTTTTTAGGGCGGTATATAAAAGGCGCATAATATATATTATGTATAGTTTAACATGCTGGCGCATGTATAAACATATACATAATATGATGTTTGTTTGTGGTTAACGTGCTGGCGTATGTGTAAACGTATACATAATATGATGGTTGTTTCACATGCTGACGCGTGTATAAACGTATACATAATATGTGTAAACGTATACATAATATGATGGTTGTTTCACATGCTGGCGTATGTGTAAACGTATATATAATAAGATGTGTTGTGTGTGGTTAATATGCTGGCGCGTGTCTAAACATATATATAATATGATGGTTGTTTGTGGTTAATATTGCTTAAGATGTTTGTGGCTAACATGCTGATGCGTGTATAAAACGTATATATAATAAGAACTTTGTTTGTTGTTAACATGCTGAAAACTATACATAATGTTGTTGGTTTTGTTGTTTTTGTTTGGCGATAATATAGTTAAAGTAATTTATATGATATTGCTGTTTGTTTGTTGGGTTTTCTTGTATTGTTTCGATATTTTGTATCGTGTTTGGTGCTGTGTTTTGGTGTAAGCTGGTGTTGTATGCCCTATTCTGCTGGTAAAAATGTGAAAAAATGGCGGATTTCTGCGGTTTTTTGTGCTTTTTAGTGTTTTTTGTGTAGTTATTTATTGAATATTGTATTTAGTATTATGTTTTTACTGGATTATTATGCTTAAATATTTGTCTTTTTGTTTTTGTATTGAATCTTTTTGTTAAAAATTATAAATATCTTTCTGAAAATAGTTGATAGTATGTCTTTTTTGTCTTGTGTTGATTTTGTTTATAATTTATTTGCGGTATTGTATTGAATATACAAAAAAAGCGGCGTTTATATTGCCGCTTTTGTTTTTTTGTTTGGTTTTTATCGGGTTTTGTTAAAGTTTGGGCATAATTTTGCGATTTGATATGCTTGGTTTATGGCGCCCTGTTTTGTATAAAATTTGGGAACGGTTTGTTTTTTGTTGTTCTTATCGATGTATTCAGTGATTTCTTGGTTGTTAATTGTTGGGATGAATGTGATAACCTCTATCCCAGGGTGCAGCGCGTATGATAGCGTACATTTTTTATCTGTGCATTTGCAGATTATTTTATCGATTTTGTTTTCATGTTTAGGCATATGTTGTCCTTTTTTTGTGTTTTCACGTTTATATTGTAGTTCAAAAAATGTATAAGTCAATGTATATAAAAAGTTGAATTTGCCGGTTTTTCGGATTAAAATATAATTTATGAGATTAGATCAGGAATTAGTAAAGCGCAATTTGTACCAAAGTCGCGCCAAGGCGGTGGCGGCAATTGATGCGGGGCTGGTAAAGGTCAATGGTGTTGTTGCAAAAAAACCAAGTCAATCTGTTGTGGAATCAGATGTGATTATTGGGGGAAATTTGCCCTATTCTGTCGGTCGTGGCAGTTTGAAATTACAGGCGGCATTAGATGAGTTTGGTATTAATCCAGAGAATATGATTTGTCTGGATGTTGGGGCCAGTACCGGTGGTTTTACAGAGGTTTTGTTAAATCGCGGTGCGGTACGTGTTTATGCGGTTGATGTTGGTTCAAATCAATTGGCTGATAATTTGCGTGCGGATTCGCGTGTGGTGTCTTTGGAAAAAACAGATATTCGTGCCCTGCCCCCTGTTGAGATGGTAGATTTAATCGTTGTTGATGTTTCGTTTGTGTCGTTGACTAATATTGTTGATGTTTTTCCAAAATGGGGTGCAAAGGATGTGGTGGTTTTAATAAAACCACAGTTCGAAGTTCCGCGAGAGGTTGCAGCAAAGTTTAATGGTATTATAAAATCACAGCATTGGCATAATTGGTCGATTGAGCGTGTAAGGAATGCGTTTGAAGAATTGGGGTATGTGTTTGCTGGGTTGGTAAAATCCCCTGTTTTGGGTGGCAGTGGGAATACAGAATTTTTAGCAAGGTTTAAGTTCAAGTCATAGTTTAAGTTATGTTTTTAATAGTTTGTATTAAGTTTTTTTATTTTTGTTTTTATTTCGTATATGATTTATAGTTTTTATGGTTGTTTTGTGTTGTTGATTTGATGATAGTTTTATCTTGAAAATATGGGTGTTTCGCGCTATGATTTGCCAAGGTTATATACAAATATAGGATATAAAAAAATGGCAGATGACATCAAAAAAATTCATGAACGTGAAGAAAAGTGGCAAAGAAAGTGGCAGGAATCTGGTGCTTTTGTACCGAAAAATGATGGGACAAAACAGAAGTATTATAATTTGATTGAGTTTCCGTTTCCATCTGGTTCAGGGTTGCATGTTGGGCATATGTTGCCGTATACGGGTATGGATGTATTGGCGCGTTGGCGCAGGATGCGTGGTTTTGATGTCTTGTTTCCAATTGGTTATGATTCTATGGGGATTTCTTCGGAAAATTATGCAACAAAAATTGGCAAGCATCCCAGTGAATCTGTTGCGGAATTAATCAAAATATTTGAACGTGATATTTCAATTATGGGGTTGTCTTTTGATCCGGAATCCAAGGTTGCAACATCTGACCCAGAATTTATTAAGTGGACACAGTGGATGTTTATTCAGTTCTTTAAGGCAGGATTGGCATATAAGTCAGAATTGCCGATGAACTGGTGTCCGGCATGTAAAACAAATCTGACAAATGAAGAACTGGAAGATGGTTGTTGCGAACGTTGTCATGGACCTGTGGAAAAAAAGATGAAACTGCAATGGAATCTGGCAATTACAAAGTACGCGGACAGATTGATTGATGACTTGGCATTGGTTGATTATCCAGAACGCGTCAAGACAGAACAAATAAACTGGATTGGTCGTTCTTATGGCGCAGATGTTGATTTCAAGGTCGGTGATGATGTGATGACGGTTTATACAACACGTCCAGATACTATATTTGGTGTGACGTTTTGTGTGATTGCGCCGGAACACACGCTGGTTAAAAAGTGGATTGCAGATGGAAAAATTACAAATGTCGCAGATGTGCAAAACTATATTGCTGCGGCCAAGGCAAAGTCTGAATTTGAACGAACTGATGTGACCAAAGAAAAAACAGGGGTCGAATTACAAGGAATCAAGGCCACTAATCCATTTAATGGCAAAGAAATACCTGTGTTTATTTCGGACTATGTTTTGGCGGATTATGGTTTTGGTGCGATTATGGCGGTGCCTGCGCATGATGGACGTGACTGGGATTTTGCGAAAAAGTTTGGCTTGGAAATAATACCTGTTTTGGCAGGGGGTGAGGATGATAAAGTCTGGGAAGGTGATGGGGTGCATATTAATTCGTCTTTCTTGGACGGTATGAATAAAGAAGATGCAATTGCAGCTGCAATTAAATACGGCAGTGATAAAGGCTTTGCGCGTGGCACTAAGAAATATAAATTAAAAGATTGGGGTTTTTCACGCCAGATGTACTGGGGTGAACCAATTCCGTTGGTGTATTGTGAAAAATGTGGCTGGGTGCCAGTGCCAGCATCTGAATTGCCACTGATGCAACCGTATATGTCGGATTATAAGCCAACAGATGATGGCGAAGGACCTTTGGCGCGCGCGACTGATTGGGTGAATACAACGTGTCCGCATTGTGGGGGCGCGGCCCGTCGTGAAACAGATACTATGCCACAGTGGGCGGGGTCATCGTGGTACTTTATGCGCTATTTAGATTCAAAAAATGATAAAGAGTTTTGCAGTCGTGAACAATTGGATAAATGGATGCCAGTCAATCATTATAACGGTGGTATGGAACATACAACACGTCACGTATTGTATTCGCGCTTTTGGTACAAGGCTTTATCTGATTTAGGTTTTGTTCCAGGGGTTGAGCCATATAAAAAACGTACCAGTAATGGTCTGATTATGGCGGCAGATGGTTCAAAAATGTCAAAGTCGCGCGGCAATACAGTGCCAAGTTCTGATGTTGTTGAACGCAGTGGTGCGGATGCATGTCGTATGGCGATTTTGTATCTGGGGCCATGGGAACAAAGTGCGAACTGGTCCGAAGATACTTTGCGTGGTGTTGAACGGTTCTTGAAACGTGTGGAAAATTTGGCGGGTAATTTGACAGAAGATGCATTGACCGCACAGCAAGAACGTTTGGTTAATCGTCTGATTGCAGATATTACAGACAGATTGGAAAATATGAAATTTAATACAGCAATTTCTGCAATGATGGAATATATCAACGCGTTTGGTGGTGCAATGCCCCGCCCTGCGTATGAGGTCTTGTTGCAGATGTTGAATCCGTTTGCACCACACCTGACCGAAGAAATGTGGGAAAAGTTGGGACATAACGAAATGCTGGTGTTTCAACCATGGCCGACATTTGATTCTGCAAAGTTAGTTGATACAGAAATTACAATTGTTGCATCGATTAATGGCAAGCGCGCTGCTGAATTTGTTGTCGCGTCAGATGCGGATCAGGCGACGATTGTCGCACAGGCACGTGCGGCAGTGGACAAGAAATTACAAGGCGCAGAAATTATTAAAACAATTGTTGTGCCGAAAAAGTTGGTGAACTTTGTAGTTAAGAAATAAAAAATGCCCGTTTGGGCATTTTTTATATTTCATGGTCGTCATCAAAACGAATGATGCTGTGTTCTTTGGTTGGGGTTAATATGTTTTTGATTCCTTGCCTAAAAGCATTTGTCTTTGAATTTTTTGGCGTTAATGGATTTCCGTCCGATAATATTTTTCCCCCTATTTTTTTAGGTATACCTATCAGGCTGGTTAATTGGTTGTGGTTGCAATTAAAATCCCTCCCTATTTTTTTAGGTACACCCATCAGGCTGGTTAATTGGTTGTGGCTGCAATTAAAATCCCCGCCAACATGTTTTGGTGCATCTGTCAGGCTGGTTAATTGGTTGTTCTGGCAATAAAAGTTCCCGCCAACATGTTTTGGTGCGCCCATCAGGCTGGTTAATTGGTTGTTGTTGCAATAAAAATCCCCGCCAATCTGTTTTTGTGCGCCCATCAGGCTGGTTAATTGGTTGTGGTCGCAACTAAAAGCCCCGCCAACGTTTTCTGGTGCACCTGTCAGGCTGGTTAATTGGTTGTTGTGGCAAAAAAAGTTCCCGCCAATCTGTTTTGGTGCACCTGTCAGGCTGGTTAATTGGTTGTTCTGGCAATAAAAGTTCCCGCCAACATGTTTTGGTGCGCCTGTCAGGCTGGTTAATTGGTTGTGGTAGCAAGTAAAACTTCCCAGAATCGTTACGGTCGACATATCAGGCAGTTCTGTTAACCCCATATTAGACAAATCTAAATTGCCACGAAGCACAAAATTACGCGGTAGGTGCAGTATGCTGTAATATTCACCGTCTTGTTCAATCAATCTTGTGTTTTTTGTATCGCCACCCAGTTCAAATTTTTTTGATTTTATAAATTCTTGAATCGCGGGCATATATTTTGCGACGGGTGCTTTGTTTTGTTTACCCTTGCATTGTTGAATTGTGTTGTTTCTAACTTCAAAAGTAGCGTGTGGTTCACCACGTTCATCGCGGATTGAATATATTTGCGTTGTGCCATTTTTGACGTTTTCATCATAGCCACCACTGCCCACACAATGTCCCATATATTCGCTTTCAAAATCTAGTGCCTCTGGCGTGGTCAGGCGATATGCCGTCATATTATTTGGTAAATTCATAACAAATTCTGCACCAATTAAAGATTTGCTTAAAATCTGTTGCGCCTTTTGTTTTTTTGCCAGATTTTCTGCCAGTTTTTCGTGCCATTCTTGTGCGGCAGATAATGCCTGTTCAAAAGTATTATATTCGTTTGTTATTTTTAAATAATCGTATCTGATTTTGGGTTTTTGTTTTGTGTTTTCTGCGATTTTTATAACTTTGTCCACATACATTGTGGCGACATCATACAGGTAATCACGCACAGTCGTAATATCGTTTTTTAACCTGTCTGACATTTTTGCACCATCAAATTGATAGACTTGTTCGCCACGTAATAACAGTGTCTGGGCCCAGTCCGGCAGATTTGCAGAATCTTTTACAGGTATAAATGCAGGCTCATTTTCTTGGGCCAAGATATATTTACGAACGCGCAGTTTGATGTATTGATTTAGAATACCGCGTACAATAGTGTCGCGATTTGCGACAACATAATCAACACTTTCGAATTGGCCATGTAATCCTTGGTTGGCTATCTGTGGGTTGCCTTGGAATGAAATGTCGGTTAAAAAATCATTTAATGCATAATCATTTAATAAATTTAATGCCATAATAAAGCTCTTTTATTATCTTAGGATTGTCAGGTTAAGATTATCACAAAAATGCAGAAAAATCAAAATGAATAAAGAAATAACGTATTCATCACAAAAACAACGATAATAAAATACCCCCAGATAATTTGTTTGGGGGATTTTTATGATTGTTATATTTTATTTTTGTTTTGTGGTGGTTAGTGTTTTTAACAACTGGGTGATTTGTTGTGTGTTGTTGGTTTTTTCAACCCTGTCATGCAGGCGGTCGTCTGCCATATTTAACAGGTGAAAGAACAGTGGCGCGCGCGCACGTGTAAATATACTGATGGGATTGTATTTTGACCTGTCAAAGGCGCGACCAACATTGTGTTTGGTGCATGCACTGAAAAGATATCGTTTGTTATGGTATAACTCAATTATGCCCTCTCTTTCTTTCCACAATTCGGGGGCGCCATGGGGTGCCTCTATGGTTAAAACAAGTGTGCCATACGTAGGGTGTGCAGATTCAATGCGATAACTGGTTTTGTATGTTTCGCTGGTGTTTTGAATGTCAATAAATTTATTGGTAAGTATGGCCTTTGCAATGTCGTATACTTGGTAAATGGTTTTCATATTGCGTGTCCTTGTGGTTGCGGTTATGAAATCTTTTCGATTCTGCGGATGCGACGTTCAACTGCGTCAAATGGACTTTCTAAGAATGTTTGTGCGCATAAAAAGGCGACTTCTATGTCTAAATCGTCTGCCGCCAATGCCAAAACGTTTATGTCGTCGTGAAAACGGTCGTCACGTGCCTGAGATGGATTGTCGCAACGCGATGCGCGTATGTGGCGATATCTGTTCGCGGCAATCATTACACCCGCACCTGTGCCACAGATGATAATGCCACGCGATTCTGGGTCGTCAATCATTGCATCAGCAAGGGTTGCCGCAATATCTGGGTAATCAACAGATATGTTTGGATTGTCAACACCCAAATTTACAACGTTGTATCCCAATGCAGACAACATTTCAATTAAGTATAATTTTAACCCTGCCCCACGATGGTCGGCAGCAATAAAGACTTTGGATACCGTTTTATTCACTTTTTTTCTCCTTTGTTATCTGATTGTTTGTGTTTTTCAAGCTTGCATTCCAGACCTGTATTGCCAGTGATGTTTAATGTGCGATATGTTAAAGTGCCTGTCATCTTTGCAGCATTAAAAATGTTCGCTGTGTTTACTGTTGCACTGCCATCAAGTGTGCCGTGCAAGAATAATACAGGGGTTTTAATTTCACCAATAACATGTCCCCCACGACCAATAACAACGGTTTCCGCAATGATGTCGCCAACGACTTCGCCATGAATTTGAACGGTGTGGTCTGTTTTTATGTCACCTGTTAATTTGCACCCTGCACCGATGACTGTTGGTGATTGTTTTTCTGTAGAGTTTGTAAATGCTAGCATTGTTTTATTCTTCCTTTATGAATTTTGTTGGATCAAATGGTGCACCTTTGTATCGAATTTCGTAATGTAAATGTGGCCCAGTTGAACGGCCAGATGACCCCGCCAGACCGATTACTGTCCCAGGACGTACCCAATCCCCACGTGAAACAAGTATTTGCGACAAATGTGCATAAAGTGTCGAAAAGCCTAGACCATGATCAATTTCAACCGTTGTGCCATACCCAACACGTTCGCCAGCAGATACAACGCGACCAGGGGCAACCGCCATTAATTCTGTGCCAATCTTGCCAGCAAAGTCAATGCCACGATGCTTTTTAGGTTTGCCTGTAAATGGGTCGTTGCGCGTGCCATAATTTGATGTAATGCGCGATTTTACAGGCTTGCCTAAGGGTAATATCTCATTAAGGCGTTTTAAGCCATTCCAATGTTCTAGCCCATCTGCAAGTTTTTGATATTTTTCATCCATTTCTTTATCAAATTCAATCGGCGAAAATACGGAACCAACCAGTGGATTTGTGTATTTATTTGCATTGCGCATAAGTGTTTTTTGTGTCAGACCAAGTGCGGTAAGTGTGCTGTTGATTCTTTTTATGTTCTTTTGTAGTTCGTCTGTGTTTTCTTTTGTAAGGGCACTGATTCTGTCAACGATTATGTTATCTGCATTTGCAATTTCTGCCATCGATTCAATTAGTTTTGTATTGCGGCGTTTCAGTTCTTCGTTTTCAGCACGGGTTAATTCATATTCAGTCGATAATTCAGATAGTTTTGTGTATTCAGCAGTATAATCTTCATTTTTTAACATTTCAGCAATGCGTGTGCGTAAAAAATCTAGTTCGCCCCATGTTTTTATGCGACTGTTCATCAATTTTTCTTTTTCAGATGGTTCTATGTCTGGGGTGTTTAAAATTTTGTCGTCAATGACATTTAAATCACGTGCCAGGTTGTTGAACTTTGTTAGATACGTCTGTAAGTCAGTCATATGGCGTGAATGTGTTTCACGTTCTTGTTCCAGTTGCTGGGTGCGCATTTGTAATAATGGGCGATGATATACAAATACGTATGTAGACCATAATGCCCATAAAATTAAACCTATCTTGCCAATAAAACGGGTGAAGCGCCAAAAACTGCTTTGTTCATATGTGTAAACATTACCACGTGGCGTGTCCATTACTGTGAATTCGCGTGGTGGAAAAATACGTACAATTATCCGCCATATCGCACGAAATGGCGATGTGATAAATGCCCATAGTGATGTAAAATATCTGGTTATAAAATTTATCATTGTTGTGATAGTGTAGACAAAAAATCTGCAACAGTCAAGCCATCCCATAATATCTGGCGATTGTTCATAGAAATTCCATGGTGAATTATGCTTATACCATTCGTGCCAAGGCGACCACTAAGTAATACGCGTTCTGCCGTATTTTTGGAACCAAAGAGTGGTAGTATATGTATGTCGCCAAGTTTTTGTGCCATTTCGGATACAACGGTTGCAGTTGTTGCGGCATCTGTTATGATGCAAAATGTCCCCATTGGCCGTACGCGTGATATACAACGGGAAATCCATAATTTTAAGTCTGCGTTATGATGGGCATTATGCTTGGCAGGTGTGCCATAAAAGTATGGTGGATTTGTTATAACTAAATCAAATGTGTCGCTGGTGCGCCATGTTGTAATGTCTGCTGGGATTAAATTAATGTTCGCGTTATTTAGTTCGGCGTTTTGTTTGCAGATTTTCAACATATCATCAGATGTATCAAGGCCTGTGATTTTTGCATTTGGGTTATGTTGCAGCAGGCACATAGAAACGCCACCGCTGCCGATACCAACGTCAAGTACTGTTCTGATGTTTGCGACAGGCGCAAAAGCAGCCAGCCATACAGCATCGCTGGTTGGGTTGTATTTGCTGTGGTGCATTTTTACGCGTCCGCCAAGCAGAGTAAAAATTTCTTGTTTTATGCTCATAGCTATTTATAATAATTCAATAAAATCAAAAGGCAAGTATATGTTAGATGATGTTGTAATAGTACAAAGCGCGATAAGTGCATTTAATAACGCTGCATTGTGGGCACCTGCATTCTTGTGGTGGGCGGTGTTGGCGTTGCCTTTGTTTGCGGTGATATATTTGTGTGCAGATTCTATATCAGGGTGTGTCGGCTGGAATAGGCAGAATATTGTTGAAAAGTCTGTGCCATGGATTGTTGGCTTGCTGGTTTTTTGGGTTGTATTATTAGGCGGTAATTATTCTGTTTTGCGTGATGGGGTGACTGTTTTGCCGTTTGTTAATGCGACAATTTTATTTCTGGGATCGGCATTTTTATCTGGTAAAGTACGGTTTGGTGTCCTGCCCCATATTGGTTTGATTGGAAAAATTGCAATTGTGTTATTTGTGCTGGTAATGGTTGTGCTGTCTGATGTGCATATTTGGTGGGGACCATTGTTGCAATTGGGGGCGATAGTGATTGGGTGGCTGATTGGGCGATTAGTTGGTGCGCGACTTGGTAATGTTTCTTTTGTGTGTATTTTAATGATTATGGCAGTTTCCGCAGTTTTAATGCAACCGGAATTCTTTAGATTTGGGCAGTTAGGAAATTTGACGGTTATACATTTGTTCGCTGTATTGGTCTTTGCAATGTTTTGTGTCGCGGCATTAGTCGTAACAAATGTTCGTGCAAAGCATAAGATAAAAAGTACGGTTTATGTTAAATTAAAATGGTTGTTACGTACGTTTGTTGTGTTGACAGGTGCTTTTTTTATATTAACTGAGGCATTACCAGTATTTTTCGCTGTTCTTGGTTTTTTGTGCTTGTTATTTATTGTGTCTGTAAAACATTTACGATCAGTATCACCTGCATTTGGGCGACAATTGTTTGCGCTGGGGGTGTTTTTGTTCGGGGTGATAATGGTTATGCCTGCGGTTTGTGCTGTTGGGATTTTAATTTGGGATAAATGTTATGCGTTGGATTTTTGGCGGGATTTCAAGGCGTTGTTATAGTTTGTTATATTTATTTAATACAAATTTGTTTGGTTATAAGTTATTATCTAAACCATAAATAATATAAAAAGTGAGTTAAATTATGCAAATACATCCAACAGCTATTGTTCACGAAGGGGCAAAGTTAGGCGCAGATTGTAAAATTGGGCCATATTGTATTATTGGGGCAAATGTCGTCTTGGGTGACAGGGTTGAATTAGTGTCACATGTCGTGATAGATGGAAAAACATCAATTGGCGATGATTCTATTGTTTACCCTTTTGCAGTCTTGGGTGTTATGAGTCAAGATTTAAAATGGCAAGATGAAGCAACTATGACAGGACTTCGTATCGGAAAGCGCTGCAGAATTCGTGAATATGTGACGATTCATTCTGGAACACCTGCATCAGATGGTACTGTTATTGGTGATGATTGTCAGATTATGGTAAATGCGCATGTCGGCCATGACTGTAAAATTGGTAATAGTGTCGTTATGTCAAATCTTGTTCAGGTTGCAGGACATGTAGAGATAGAAGATTTTGCAATTTTGTCTGGTGGAACAATGGTTTTACAATTTGCGCGTATCGGACGAAATGCATTTATTGGTGGAATGTCTGGGGTTGGAAATGACGTTTTACCGTATGCTATTTATGATGGTAATCGTGCCGTATATCGTACTATTAATCGTGTCGGATTAATGCGCCATGGGTTTACTAATGAAGATATGCACGCAATTCATTCTGTTTATTCTGCGGTTTTTAATGGTGGCGAAGGTACGGTGTCTGATAGATTGGCAAAAATTCGTAAGGATGTTAAAAATAATAAATATGCAATGGATGCCATTGATTTTATAGAAAATCGTTCAAAACGCGGTATCGGTACATCAAAGAATGCAGAATAAGAATTTAAAAATCTTTATTATTGCCGGTGAAGTTTCAGGTGACGTTCTGGGTGGACGTATTATGTCTGAGATAAAAGATGCAGAATTCATCGGTATTGGTGGCGAGAATATGCAGGCCGCAGGTCTGCAATCTTTGTTTCCTATGTCGGATTTGTCGGTTATGGGAATTGTAGAGGTTTTGGCGCACGCAAAGACTTTGACACGCAGAATTAAACAAACTGTTGATGCAATAATAACTGAAATGCCCGATGTGGTCGTTTCAATAGATGCGCCAGGTTTCGCAAAAAGTGTAATTAAGCAAGTGCGTAAACATCCAGATGGAAAAAAATTAATCGATGCAGGGCTGCGTTTTCAGCATGTTGTTGCGCCCCAGGTATGGGCGTGGCGATCCGGACGTGCAAAAAAATATGCGCGTATATTTGATAAATTGTATGCTTTTTTTGATTTTGAGGTGCCCTATTTCACTAAATATGGTTTGAATACCGTTGCCGTTGGACATCCAATTGCAGATGGAATAATAGGAAAGTATAAATCACAAAATAAAGATGCAGAAAAAATTATAACCTTGGTGCCTGGCAGTAGAATGTCAGAGGTTAAGCGTTTGTTGCCATTGATGCGCGATGTGATTGATATGCTGTATCGAAATGGTTATATGGGATACAGATTTGTTATACCTGTGGTTGAAACAACTGTGGATTATGTTCAGAAAGAAATTGAAAAATGGCCCGTAAAGCCAGAGTTGATTCCTGCAAAGGATAGGTATGATTTATATGCAAGAACATATCTTGCGATTGTTGCCAGTGGTACAGTTACTGCAGAATTAGCAATGTTGCATATCCCGACAATTGTTGTTTATAAAATGAATCCGATAACAATGTGGATTGGACGCAGAATAATTAATGTAAAGTGGGTGTCGTTGGTTAATATATTGTTAAAGCATATGGTGTATCCAGAATTTTTGGGCGGTGCAGCAACAGCAGAAAATGTTGTAAATGCGGTACAGCAATTGACAATACCATCTGTTCGTGAAAAAATGATAACGGAATTAAAAACAGCAGATGATTTGTGGCGAAGACCAGATGGTAATGCGTGTAAATTAATTGCAGATGGAATACAAAAATAAAAACGGCATTGCCGTTTTTTTTGTTGTTTATAATGGAACTTTTTTATTTGTCTATATGCCATTTGGAACCAGAGAAGATACATCGATTTCTATTTGAGTATCGCCGAATGAAGGCGGTAAATTATCTAAGACAAAATTATATACATTGTTGCATTTGCCTTCATCATCATCAGATAGTCCGGTATAAGAACATACCTGGTTGTTGTCTGATATTGCATCTTGTGTGCACCAAAAGTATTCTGGTTTTGTTTCATCAAATACTGTAAATGGTGAAAACAATGCTGTATATTGATCTATGCCTGTAAAATTCCCAGCATATATAGAACCTAATATATTAGGTGTTATAGAATATGGAAAGAATTTTAGTTTTGAACAAGATTTATCATTAATAGGCCTTCGAAAATATGGGTGTATACCGGTAGTAACAGAACCTTGACTTTTATTAATATATGCAACAGGTAATATCGGCAGGCAGGTCTCTGTTATACCGTTGCGACTGCGACGGCCACCGTTGTGCCAGCAAGAGCACATACCCCATGATGCGGTATCTACCATTTCTTGATATTTTGCAGGACATATGTCTTCAAGCCAGCCTACGTAATGACTGGCTGTTGTGCCGGTATCTGTTCTGGTATATGCGCATACGTTTTTTTCAAATGGTGCTGCAAAAGTAAAATCGTTAGATTGGCGTTCAAGGAAACGACCTTGTTTATTTTTGCATTGTAATGCCAGATAAGAGATTATTTGATTATATATTTCTGTGGCAACACCAGTTGCACGTTTGTGACGTGGTATTAATTTGTTTTCATTATCTAATAAACCATAATTTATGTGTGGCAAATCGTTTATACAGGCATAGTATTCGCCAATTGGGTCGTCTGTTTCGGCGCTTGGATCGTATGTGCATTGTTCAGTCGTTGTGTCCGTTTCGTTAGAGAAATTTGTAGATAAAAAGTCTTCTGTTATAAATGAGTCCATACCACCAAAGACCTGTTCAATAAGATCTGGATTGTTGCACGCATCGATTGTGGTCAGTTGTTGTGCGCATTGTGAAACATAACCAGTTTGTTTGGTTGGTGTAGTGCCTGTATAGTGATATAGGGTAAACCAATCAATTGCACGACCTTGTTCAAATAGACCACTGCTGGGGTAAAAGAAGTTTTCATAATTCTTGCCACCAAATTTATCAAAACATTGTTTTACAACAGCACGACAGGCAGTTAAGGTGTCTGTTTCGTTACGATTGGCAATGAATTCATTAATTATATTGTTGTCAAACATATTGTTGCAAGATTCAATGTAATCAGAACACATTTGTGTATTTAATGAAATTTTATCTGGTTGTAATGGTATTGTTTTGTCGTCTGATATCGATGTTGTCGCCCCGTCAATGGCGGAATCGTTGTTGATATAGCAAGTGGAAATATAGTTAAAACAATTTTGTTTTATTTCTGACACTTTGTCTTTTTGTGCATAATATATGTCAAGCATTGCTTTGTCCAGATATTCTGACCATACTTTGTCGGCATTTTCAACACATTTATCAAGTGCAGGTTTTGCAAATTTTTTTGTTCGGTTCGTGAAGTTTTCTACAAAAGTACGGTTGTTTATATTTTGTGCTAATTTTTGATGCAGCGCATCAACCCCAGGTGTAAAGGATAATAATTGTTCAAGTTTGAAAAAGTCTTTGACACCTGTTATTGGTGCACCTGTATCAATATCGATAAATTCACCATTATCTAAGCATCTGTGATAGTTTTTGCCACAGACTTCTTCGCTAAGTATTGCTGTTTCAACAGCATTGACACATGTTGTTATGTCATAGGCATTGTGTTTTTGTCTGTTTTCTATGCGCGCAAGATCCAACATTGCACTGCCTTCGCGTATTGCGGATTTTACCTTTTTTTGTGTTGTTTCAATCGCAGATTGTACGGTGTTACAATCTTGTTCAATCGCCATCAAATACGCATTTATTGCGCGCTGTAACGATGCATCGTTACAATCTGCACGAACGGCATTTCTGCATTGTGGGTATACTGCATTGTATAATGCAAGACCATTGTACGATGCGATAACTTGGCCAGAGTTGTTTGCGCCAAATGATTCGGATGTATCAAAGGACATATTTATGCTATTTAAATCTGCGTATTTGCCACTGACATTTGTATCTTGACCATTGATAGAATTCATTATTGCTTGTAATAATGCCTTAGATGCAGATTTATCATCTGTAAGCGCGTCTTCGCCCTCAGACGCGGTGCGTAATGCCGTAGCCTGGGCGGCGGTCATTCCGACAACCTGAAGTTCTTCGGTAAATGCGTTAAGCTGTTCGCCGGCATCTTCCAGTGTTTTGCGCGCATTGTCCAGTGAAAATACGCGATCGTTGCATGAACAGCGGCGATACGCATCGTTTTTTAATGTGCAAAATTGATCCATACATGCAAAATAGGTGTTTTTGCATTGTTCGTATTCGGCACCTGTTCGCGTTTCTGTAATCGCAGTGGTTGCAGTTGCACGTGCTGCTTGCTTTGGGGTGGTAACAGCATTACGTGAACCGAATGTACGTACTGTTGCGATTCGTGATGTTTTCTGGTCGTTATTTGCCACTGTATTTGTTCGGGCGGAAACAGCCGGTTTTGTGGTGCGTGCGCTTAATGCGCGTTGTGTGCGGGCAATTGGTTGACGTCTGGGGGTGGTTGCAGTTCTGGATTGGGTTTGTTGTGGTGTATTTCCAGCCCTGATTATTGCATTTCCATCGCGAATAGCCGCGTTGGCGGTACCAATGCAGCATAATAACCCAGTAATAAAGGTAAGAAATTTCTTCATCTCTGACTGAATGTTAGCAAAATTATAAAATTTAGCGCAAGCGAATAATAAAAATATTGTTATATAAATAATTTTTTTATTTTCTTGTTGCAAAAATCTTAAAATTAGTATAGTATACTGGTCGCTGCGGATATGGCGGAATTGGTAGACGCGCTAGTTTCAGGTACTAGTGGTAGCGATACCTTGGAAGTTCGAGTCTTCTTATCCGCACCAGTTTTAAGACTTGTGTGTTTTCTTGCTGCGGGTCTTAGGGTGAGTTTTGGGGTTGTAGCTCAGCTGATAGAGCGCTACGTTCGCATCGTAGAGGTCGTGGGTTTGAGTCCCATCAGCTCCACCAATTTTTGTTGAGTAAGTCTTCGGGGATATGGCGGAATGGTAGACGCTGAGGACTTAAAATCCTTTGGTCATTGCGACCGTGTGGGTTCAAGTCCCACTATCCCCACCACTTTTGTCGCCAAGTTCTTGGCGCTTTTTTGGTTATATAGTTTGGATGTGTAGCTCAGTTGGTTAGAGCGCTTCGTTCACATCGAAGAGGTCGTTGGTTCGAGTCCAATCACATCCACCAGATAAAAAAAACCGTCAATTTGACGGTTTTTATCTTAATCCTTTGTCGCGACAGCATGTTGATGCGGCGGATTTCCAATCGGAATATTGTTTTGCAGGATTGCGCAAATCGCGCCATGGTTGCCATCCGTTACAACGCTTGTTTATGCCGTTGCCTGTGCATTTTGCATAACGCCGTAATGTGCATGTTTGGTTAGATAATTTACCTGTGTCTGTGGTGCATTTTACAACAACATTTTGATTCTTGGCATCGTCTTTGCCAATTTGTTTTGATGATATAATTTGATATGCGTTTGCGGAAAATGCAGTTAAAGAAATTATTAATAATGTAGACAGCAGTTTTTTCATATTCTCGTTCCCTTTTTATATTATGTATTTTTATTATAATGGTTGTGTATAAAAAAACAATAAGAATTAATTACGTCTTATGGGGTTGGTGGTTTCGCTGTGACAACCATTTTCGCGCTTTAGCCTAAGGCGATTCATCCAGCCTTTTAGGTATATGTGATAGTTGTTTATTTTTGATATATCAACATAAAATTCCTTTTGATTATCAAGAAAATCGTTGTGTAAATCACCGTTATAATTTTCAGCGGCTGCGACAACTTCGGCATCAATTGTATTTCGCTCTGCAATACCCAGAAATTTACAAAAACGGCGTATGGCTGTAATGGGGCCTGCACCCCATGACATCATAAATACATCACCACGAATATGGTCTGGTAATAAATGAATTCCATATTGTTTATAGTATTTGTTATATGCAATGTTTTCTGCATCTGCACGTGTTATGTTCTTGACATCAATGTCCGGATTGTTGTTTTGCGATATTCCGTAGCAAGTATATCCACCGCTGTCATTTGGATCATTAACACATCCGCCTTCTGCGCGAAATGTTGTAATCATTGCTTTTTCGAACGCAGGGTCTGAAATTCGATAGTTGCCAGTTGTTAGGATTTTGTTTGTAAAAATGTCACTGTGTTGTGGCATTGTGCAGTGTGCGCCGTGTATGCGTAAATCCAGGGTAACTGGTGTGTCAAATTCACTGTAACCAACAAAGTTTTGTATGGATGTATGTGTTGTTGGGGGTCTGGTTTGTTGTTGTGGGCGCTTGTCAATTGCGGTTAGTTCTTCGATGGTTTCGTGTGGGCAACGTTCTGAATCAGAATATTTTTTGCAATATTCGTCTAGTGACATTGTTGTTAGGTCTGTCTGTCGCTGATGTTCTGCTAAATCTATCATACGATTTATATATGCTTCTTCGCTTTCGACAGTTATTTGAGTAAATGCAGATTTGTTCGCGTATGGGGCATAGCCTTGTGATGCGTTTTCTGTGCGTTCTTTAAATGTTGCATCAGATGCAGTTTGTTGGAATTTCATAGGTCTTAGATAGGAGTTTGTAGCAAAAACACAATCTGCAAATATAAAAAATAGACCAGAAAAAATAAATATGTTTTTATATGTCATTTGTTGTCCATGGTGTGTCGTTCATAATAAGGTAAAATATGTCTGCGTTGTCAGTGTCTGGATTTCTTAGGATTGGGCGCACAACAAATATATCTACGTTACATGGTGAGTTTGTATCGTTTTGAATTTCTAGTAAGTCTTCGTGCAATTTTGCTGCGAAATCCATTGCCTGCAGGTATGCAGCGTCATCATCGCTGACGTCTGTTGAACTGCCTGCGAATAATATCCACATTCCATAATTTACAACGTTTTCTTGTCCTGCAAGGTCATCAGCAGATAGTAATAATAGTGGTTTAAATTCAATGCCATTGGTGTATTGGTCGGTGCTGGTTGAGGTATAGTCATACATTTCGCCTAATAAATTTATTGCACCATATAACATACCACCTGTTGCGCCAACCTTGGCCAGTGCGCCCGCGTTTTTTAGTGTTGAATCAAATAGCCAATTACGAATTTGTCCTGAAAATGTGCTGCTGCGCCCCAGTTTGCGTGCGTGTTTTATTTTTTTATTGCCTGAAAATGCAGACTTGGTTGCGCGTGCAGCACGTGCAATAATATTGCCGCGTTGTGGCGTTTTTAATGCACGCAGACTGCGCCTGTATTGGTTTAAGTCGGAAAATGTTTTTGTTGCGTCACGATATTTTTTTACATCATCTGTTTTTGAAAGTGTTTTTACCGTATCATTTATAGAATTTAATTCTTTGTTTAAATCAGCAATTTTTGCGGCATCTTTGGTTTTATCAAGCGCCTTGATTTGGTCGTTTATACGATCGGCTGCGCGCAATGCATCTTTGTATTTCATAACATCTGTGGTGGCATCAAGTGCTTTTATGGTGTCTTTTAAATTATCTAGTGCGCGTGATGCACGTATGGCCTTGGTTGTGCCAGAAATGATTGTGCCACCACCAAATGTTGCAACAGTTATTGCAACGTCAAGCGCGATTTCGGCATATGATATCCATTGCAGGTTTATATCGCCCGCAATATAATAATCATTTGTATCTTTTTTTTCTGTTTGGGCTTGTAAATCAATTGCTTTTGTTGTTGCGCGATTTATAGCCGCATTATTACGGGCCAGTGCGCTTTTGTTTGTGCATTTTGCGCCGCGTGGATATAATTTATCGATGTTATCGTTTATGTATTTTAAAGAAATAGTATAATTCTTGTCCGGTCCAATAAATTCATCAAGTGCACCGTGTTCAACAACCATAATTCCATACCATGCAGGGTCTGTATTTGTCCAAAGTGCATTTGAATCCGGACCGATTTTTGGACTGGCTTCATCTGATGGCAGTGGTCGCTTGTTTAATAGGCTTAATCGTTGTTTAAGAACACGCGGTTGGGTTTCATAGTTTATAACAATTTTGCGACCGTTTGAAAAACTGTATTGTATGGGGGTAAATTTTATTGTGTCTGTTTCGGAAATTGATTGTATTTCAGGGCAGTCTAAAATCTTTTGTAGTGTTTCTGGTGTTGAAAAAGCCGCATGAACCCATTGTTTTACGTCTATTTCTGGGGCATTTTCATCAATATCGCTGGCATTTAAGGTTAATGCATCTACAAAAACTTGTGTCGTGCAGTCGTTGTTTTGGTGTATAGCATCATTTGCCATAAGGTTGTATGGAAATATATAGATTAAAAATAGTGCAATTTGCCATTTGAACATTGGTTATTTTGGTGTAGAAACTCTGATGGAACCGGCTGGGTTTTGTATTACATAGAAAACTTCACGTGTTCTCATTTTTTCTGGATTACTTACCCCTGGTTGTACAACATAAATATCAAGGTCATCACAAAGAGGGTCTTTTAGGTTTGCTTTGGTTAGGTCTTCTTGGAATGCTTCGGCAAAAGCAAGCGCTTCATTCAATGCATCGTCTTCATTGGATGTGCCGATTTCATCAAATTTTAACCATGCGCCATGTGAAACCTCGTTTTCACGATTTTCTAGATTATCGGCAGATAATAGTCCGAAACTGTTGAATTTAAGATTGTCGTCGATCTTTACTGCGGCGGTACTATAACCCCAAGCCTTGCGTAATTCGTTCCATAATGACACACCTGCGACAGTGGTTACAGGAATCGCATTTTTAAAACGTCTGCCCCATGATACCCCAGGACCATAAAGTTTAGCTAAATTTTTTGGTTTTAATGTTGTTATACCGTCTTTGACCAAGCGCCATGGATTTTTTAATCCGGTGACCATTGCCGTTGTCCATGGAATAGTTTTTGCGGCACCTTGGATGGTGTCTTTGACGTTATCCAGTGAGTTCCCTATTTTTATTAATTCTGATGCACGCGCACCTTTACGTACTGTTATTCCTGCATCAGCAAGGGCTGCAACAGCTTCTGTACGTGATGTTACAGCGGCTGTGTCTTTGCCCGCTTTTGCTGCTTTGGCTAAACGGATTGCTTTATTTATTTTCGCACTGTCTTGTGTTAGTTTTACTGTTCTTATTGCTGCATTGGCGGCTTGTAATGTTGCGCCTGCGGCCTGTGCGGATGCGGCTGCAGCTTGTGCAGTGGTTACACTTGCTTGGGCGGCGGCGCTGGCGCCAAGTGTCGCAAGCGCAAGTGCAACTTCGCCTGCAATGGTTGCCCAACCCCAATAAACGTCTTCGCCGTCATATACATAGTAATCGTTGCCTTTCCAGAAACTGTTGTCTTCGTTCATAGTCATATGGGCGGCACGATTAACTACGTCCTTGTCGTGTGCCATATGGTTGCCGTGTGTGCATGCACGACGTAATCCCAGGGTGCGGTTAGAATTGCTGGGGAAAAATTCATCTTTGTGGGATTTCATATATTCCGTAGATATAATCGGTGTGTCTGAATTTGCATATTTATCTAAACTACCTTTTTTTACAACCAGTATCCCATACCACGGAAATAGCGATTCAAGTTCTTCTGGCTTGTCTATGGGGTCAAGTAAATCTGTAAGTGAGTTTGAAAATAATAATTCAATATCAAATGTATGACCAGAATATGGAATTGAAAATTTGGTTTTGTTTTGTGCAATTAAATCTGTTCCTTTGCAATCAGCATCGTTTTCAACAATGTCTAAAAATTTTGGTTCTAAAATACTTGTGACATCAGATGCTAATGTTTTTGAAGATATATCAATATTAGATTGTTGTAATAAACTGCTTAATGAGTTCTTTATTTTTTTTGTACAATCTGTTTCAGTTGCCGCATAAGCAGAACAACAGGTGAGATATATTAAAAATGCAAATATTTTTCTTAACATTATTCTTTTACCAGGTATCTTAAGACAATTTTTGTGTTGTTTTTTTGCGATGATGTGGTGCTGTCTTTCTCTGTTTCCTTAGGGGCTGCAATAGTTATTTGTGTAAATGCGGATTTGTTGTTATATGGTTCGTAGCCAGCGGCGGCATTTTCAATACGCTGTTCATATGATAAGTCTGATGCAGACGTTGGAAAGGCCGCGCGTTCCAAACCAGTGTTCCCTGCCCCATTGGCGGATTGCAGTTCTTGTAGTTCTAGTTTGCGTTCCATTATATCGGATTGCCAATCTGGGACAGATGGATTGTATGGGTTTTTTAGTGCTGGCATTGGTGCGCTTGCTGTTGGGTTTGGTGTTGTTGCAGTTGGAAATGTGGCTTGTGTTGTCGGGGCGGCATTTGCGCGTGTTTTTATATATGTGTCAAATGCAGTATCTATATAACCACCGCATGCAGTTGCATAATTGCCGTTCGGAATTCGGGATAATTGCAACATTATTGCTGGTCTGATTTCTGATAACTGTGTAGATATGCAGTTGTTGCGCATTGCACATTGTGTGGCGATTAATGTTGCGACAATTGACTGACATTCCGATGTTTCAATTGCTGTGCCGGTTGCGTAAATGGCAGTTGGCATACGTTGATTATATGAATTTGTGCCCATTTGCCAAAACGGGTTTGATGAATATGTTTGCACATTTTGTATGACACCGTCTTTGGACATTAATGCGGATGCCTGATAAGGGAATATTATAAATACAAATATGCCCATAAATATATGGGGGATGAAAAGTTTTAGCGCTGTTGAAAACTGTCTGATTTTATTCAATTTTAGGTTCTTTGATTGTTTGTTCCCGTCCTGTGTTTTGTTTAATTATAGCAAAAATAATGTTGTAATAAAAGATAAAAATCCACCAAGTAAAAAGAATGGGCCAAATGGTATGTATTTTGTACGATGTATATATGCCCAAATTGCACCTGTTATACACGCGATGATTAATGCAAGTGAAAGTCCGTATACCCCCAGCCATAGCCCGCCAACACCAATTAGTTTTATATCGCCCATACCAATTGGTGGATATTTTAATTCGCTTTTTTTGTTTAGTGCTTTTTCAAATAAAAAACCAATTGTTGCAGTTGTTGTGTATCCAAAAATTCCGCCTAGTACGGCATTGGTTATTTCAATTGGATATGGAAAAAATACAACAAAGCATAGTCCAATTAACATCAATGGAAATAAATATTTGTCTGGAATGATTCGGTGTCGAAAGTCTGTGATAGAGATTTGTATAGCACAATATGTGGCTAAAAGTGTTAAAATAATGAAAAATATGTAAAAAATCACGTTTTTCTCCCTTGCGTTTCGAATCGGATATGTGGTACAGTTGTATTATAGTATATGGTAAAGGTTTTGTAAAATGAGTAAAGGCTGGGATAGTACCGCGTTAAAAAAATTAAAGTCTTTGATTGGCAAGGGGTTGTCTACGTCTGAAATCGGTCGTCGATTAGGAATGTCAAAGAATGCTGTTGTTGGTAAACTGAACCGTTTGGGATGGAACGCAAAGGCGGGTGGTGTTCCTGTGGCAGAGGTAGAAACCAAAGTAACAAAAAAAACAAAGACTGAAAAAAATGCAGAAACTGGGAATAAAGCGACTGCTGTAAAGAAAACAGATAAAAAAGCCGCTGTTAAAACAGATGAAAAGCAGACAGGGAAGAGATTGTCTGTAAAGGTTGAAAAAAAATCAAAGGTTGTAAATGCGCTTGATAAGATTGCTGATAAAAAAGTAACTGCGGAACCAAGGGTTTCTGAAAAAAGTTTGGCGGCACATCAGCGTATAATTCAACATTCTTTGGAAATGGCGAATTTAAAACCGAATCAGTGTCGTTGGCCAATTGGTGATCCTGATTCTGAAAATTTTCATTTTTGTGGGGAAACTGTTTTTGTGGGTAAGCCTTATTGTTATGAACATTGTAAGCAGGCATATCAGTTCGCACCACCAAAGAAACTGACTGCAAAATAGGAATTTGATTTATGGTGTCTGAGAGAGAGAGTCTTTATAAAAAATTAACCGCTGTTGATGTTGATGTCGCAGGAAGTCTTTTGCGTGCTTATTATGATGCTGATGGCAAGTTGGTTTTCGTTTTGGATTTCTTTAAGAATGATATAAAACCTAATGTTTTGTTGGTGTTGAATGCTGTGGGTGGACGTAAATGGGATGATATCTTGGCAAATGATTATGGTGTCGATTTGGAAACTGTGCGCCCAAAGGAAGATAATAAATATCAAAAGCTGGATGTGGAATATTCTGGACTTGCAGAATATGATGGTGTGTTGCAGGCGTATAATTCTGGGGCTGGTTTTGATGATGCGTTGCTGAAATTAAATGTGTTTAGACGTTCTGCGGCAATGCGTGCAGCAATGGAAAGACGTGATGATGCAGAACTTACTGTAATCAAGGCGCGTGATACAATAGATAAAACACAGGAAAAATTACAAGATTTACAGGGAAAATTAATAAAATTACGTTCAAAACTGGGTGGGTATCGTGCTAATGTTGGCAAGGAGCCTACAAAGCAATCAGCAGCAAAAATCTTGCGGGTAGAAGCGCAAATCGATTCAACAAATGAAAAAATAAATCGTGCAAAAAATCGTTTAAATAAAGCACAAAAAAGATTGGCGCTGGCACAAGATGAAATTGATGCTGCAAATAATATTTTGGAATTGTTAAATTCTGGTGATTTGCCTGCAAAACCTGTTGTGACAGATATGGCACTTGTGTCAAATGCGCAATTGCCTGCAGAAATTGACAACGATTTTATTGATGAAGAAATATCGGAAGATATAGAAGATTTTGAACCAAAGGCGGAAATTATGGCTGATGATGATGTAAAACCACTGTTGGATAAAGACCCAAATGTCTTAGATGAACATATTGCTTTTAAGCCTGTTGATTTTTCAGGCGGTCAGTCTGTTGATAATATGCCTGTTGTACAACCTAATTTTATGCCAGCATCGTTTGAAGAAAGTACTGATTATGAAGAGTCTGAACCAATGGCGTCAGATGTGTTGGATGTGTCAAAGCCTTTGTATATTAATGATTCTGATGTTGATGTAAATGCTGATGATGAATTTACTTTGCCTGCGCCAACAGAAAATGTTGCAGAAAAAATGCCTGAAACAGAGGAGAAAATAGATTCTGAATTATTGGGGGCGTTTAAACCTGTTGAAATCCCGCAGATTGTCGATGAAATGGATTCGCCTGTTGTGCCGTATGGTGAACCAGCAGAAAAAGTAACTGAAATTTATGAAGAGCCTTTACAGGCACCGGTTTATGAACCAATAATGCCACAACCTGTTGTAACAGAAGATGTTCAGAATACTGATTTTGATGTTGATAATAATGTGGATTTTGAAAAACCAGAAGTGGCAATGGCGCCGATTAGTTCTGATTATCGGCCTGTTTCACCAATGGCTTCAAATACAGATAATGATTCTGCTGCACCGATTGATGTTGTTAGTGCTAATTCTGTGGGGACACGAAAACCAACATTTGTTTACTATATAATGTTAATTTTGTTGATTGTATTGTCAATATTTACATTATGGTTCTATCAAAAATCAGCGGGTGATTCAACGCCTGTTTTGGGTGCACAAACAGATGTTGTTGAAACTGATATAGATGATGTTATTGTGCCAGAAGAAAATAATCCTGCGGTTTTTGTTGCACCAAAAGATGTTGAACCACAGGTTGTTGGACTGGCTGCTGAATCAGCACAGATTGTAGAAGTGTCGCCAACAGAAAATTTAGGGGCTGATGCTGGGGCTGCAGATGTTGTGTTTGATGAAACTGTTTTGCCAGAAGATGTGCCTGTTATGCAGCCAGAACCGGTTGTCTTTACCCCAGAGGTTGAGCCGGTGGTTGTCGAAATAACACAGAAGGTAGAAGAACCTGTTGTAACTGAACCAGAATCCCCTTTCTTGTCAGATGAAGAAGTGAAATTGATAAAAACAGAAGAAGAAATTTTAAAGGAAAAGCCGGCTTATGGTGTGGCATCAGAAAGCGAAGTTTTAACAATTGTTGATGAACCAGACGTTGTGATGCCGACTGTTGTGGCACAGGATACGGTTGTTGTTGATGAGATTCTGGAAGAAACAGCAAATTCTGTAGATGGAACATATGTTGCGCCAGTTGTCGAACAGCAAGAAGTTGTGTATCAAGCACCTGTTTCCAAGTATGATATGTCTGTAAATCAGCAAATTACATCTGAAGAATATGTTGATGATTCTGTGGATTATGATGTTTTACCACAGGTATTGAATACAGGTTCTGGCTTTAATGATGCACCGTTACAGCAAACTGCGTCTGAAATGATTATGGAAACAGAGGTAGTGGAAACTTGTGCAGATGGATTGCCCCCAGATGTTAATGGTTGTTGTGATGGTGAAGAATCAGTGTTTGTTGATGGTGAATATATGTGTTGTGTTATTGGTGGTGATGAATGTTTCCCACCGATGTAAAAATCGAAAAATAAAATGCCCCAAATTATCTTTGGGGTTTTTGTTTATTTAATTTTTTATAAGAAAAAAAGATGCACATTTTGTGCATCTCTTGTTATTTGTGGTTGTTATTTAACATTTGCTTGCTGGAACAATTCTTCTGCCTTTACCTTTTTTTCTTTGGTTTTGACATGTGTTAACATTGCATCCAGTGCTTTGCGTTCGAATAACATTCCGCGCAGCATTGCCAAAGCATTTTGATTTTTGTTATAGAATTCAAATACTTGTTTTGGGTCTGGATAGCGTGATGCTTCGGCCCAGATTGCTTGTTGTAAATCTTCGCGGGTAACTTCGACTTTGTTTTGTGTGCCCCACTCTGCTAAGATTAAACCAAGTTTAACGCGACGTTCTGCGTCTTTGCGTTCTTGTTTTTCGTCCCATTTATGGTCACATTTTTCATCGTGACAATGTGTATGTGAACGTTCAAATTCTGATTTTGCCATTTCGTATTCTTGATTTACCAATGATTCTGGCAAGTCTAATTTAACTTTGTCCGCTAAGATATCAAGCAGTTCGTTGCGCATATCGCGTTGTGCAGCATCGTTGTATTGTTCGTTCAGGATGTTACGAATGTGATTTCGCAGTGCATCAACTGTTTCCTGACCAACTGCCTTTGCAAGGTCATCATTTAGTTCTGGCAAAATATGTTTGCGAATTTCATGAATTTCGACTTCGAATCTTGCGTCTTTGTCAGCCAAATTTTCTGCATGGTAGTCTGCAGGGAATTTTACATTTACATCAAATTTATCGCCAATTTTATGACCAATAATTTGATCTTCGAATCCTGGGATAAACGCACCAGACCCCAGTATTAAATGGTGTTTTTTTGCTGCGCCACCTTCGAATGCTGTGTCGTCAACATAGCCTGTAAAGTCGATGACAGCGACATCACCATTTGCAGCGACATAATTTTCGTCTTGTTTTTCTGCGGTGCTGCGACTTTTACGAATGTTTTCTAGGGCTGTTTCGACTTCTTTTTCGTCAAGGTCTGTTATTTTCTTTGTTACTGTGAATTTTTCAAGATCAATTGCAGATAGTGTTGGTAATATGTCAAAATCCAAGGTGTATTCAACGTCTTTACCAATTTCCCAGCCAGATAAATCTGCTTTTGGTGCGCCGGCTAAGCGTAATTTTTTTTCTGCGACATATTCATTTAAATCTTTATTCATTAGATTGTCGATTGCTTCACCGTATGCAGATGCGTTGAATTTTTGGCGCAGAATTGATAGTGGAACTTTTCCAGTGCGGAATCCAGCCATTTTTACTGTTTTGCCATGTTCAAGTAAAATTTCATCAGCTGCTTTTTGCAGGTCGGCGGCGCTGATTGTTCCATTAATAGAATAATGTAAATCTTTTATTTTTTCTTTTGTAAACATATGTTTCCCCTAACTTAATTTTGGAATTGCCTGATGATTATACACTCTTTTTTTATTAAAGCAATAATAAAAAATCCCACAAAGGTGGGATTTTTTTGCATTCGTTTGAAATAATTAACGTTTGCTGAACTGTGTTGATCTGCGTGCTTTGCGATAACCATAGTGTTTACGTTCAACAACACGGCTGTCGCGTGTCAAGAAGCCAGCTGTCTTTAAGACTGCGCGCAATTCTGGTTCTACTTTTTCCAATGCTTTGGAAATACCATGTTTTACCGCGCCAGCCTGACCTGACAGGCCACCACCTTCGACAAATGCAACAATATCATATGATGTTTCGCGATTTGTAACACCAAAAGGTTGTGCAATAATCATTTGTAATACAGCACGGCGGAAATATTCATTAGATGCCTTGCCATTAACGATTATATTGCCTTTGCCTGGCATTAAGTATACGCGTGCAACAGAATCTTTACGTTTTCCGGTTGCGTATGTTGTGTCTGTTAATTTTGGTGTTGCAACTGGTGCTTTCTTAGCAGTTGCTTTCTTTGCTGTTGTTGCCTTGGTTGTTTTGGCAACTGTTTTTTTTGCTTCTGCCATTATTCGCCCCTTTTGTTTTTACGATTCAAGCCTGCAAAATCAATAACCTGTGGATTTTGTGCAGTGTGTTTGTGTTCAGCGCCTGCATATACGTGCAGTTTTGTTAAGCGTTTGTTTGCCAGTGCAACAGCAGTGCGGCGGCCCATCATACGTTTAACTGCATTAAATACCAATTGTTCTGGTTTTTCTTCGCGCATTTGACCCAATGTGCGGGATTTTAAACCGCCTGTCCATAAGCTGTGCCAGAAGAAACGGTCTTTGTCAGGCTTGTGCCCAGATAAAGCAACCTTGTCTGCGTTGATGATAACAACATGGTCGCCACAATCCATATTTGGTGTCCAGGTTGGTTTGTGCTTTCCGCGCAGGATGTTTGCAGTATATGCCGCCAAACGTCCCAGCGTGCAATCTGTTGCGTCAATCAGATACCATTTCGCATCTAATTCACATTTTTTTAACGATTTTGTCGCTGCCATTTTTATTTTTTCCTATGGTTTTTAAATTAAAGCGCGCATATTGTGCATTAAATCGGCAGAAAAGTCAAGAAAAATCGATGTGGTATTATTGTACCGTATAGCTTAAGTGTTGCAGTGGGGGGATGGTGGCTGTTGATAAAAAAACACCGGTTTATAGAATAAAAAGCCGGTGTTGAAAGATAGATAGAGCGGATGTTTTTTATTCTGTTTGTGTTTCAGTTGTTGTTCGGTCAATTATTTCCCAACGATATGTTGCTGTTTCACCTAATTTTTCCGCAGTTAAGACATATTTACCGTTGCTGGATTCATTAAGTACATTTGGAATGGCTTGTTCGGCAAGTTGTTTTGCTGTGTCTGCTGTAATCTTTACTGCCGCCAAGGCATCAGCCAAATTTGTATAACCGTCTGGGATTGTGCCGATTTTATCAATGCCGGCGCTTAATTGTGGTAATGTGTATATTTTTTCCCCTATACCCGTTGTTGCCCCGTGCGTAATTAGTAATTCATATAAGCTTGTTTCAGGGAATTCGTTAATAAAATCAGAAAAATAATTTGATATATCATAAAGACCCAAATTATCGTTCCAGCCAGCGAATAATCGTAATGTTATTCCTGCAACGCCTGGGAATTCAGTGTTAAAATAACTGTTGTATAAAAAATCATATATGTTGTTTATATCATTTGACTGACCAGAAAAGAAGGGTGTACTAAGCCAGTCGTTTTCAAGTCTTCCAAATAAACGGTGTATTGTTCCCCTGCCCGCAACTTCGGCATATGTTGCGGTGGAATCAGGTGTGCCGATTTTGTTTGATAGTGTTGTTATGTCGCTTTGATTTGCTTTGGAATCTAATAAGTTTAATGTAGCGTAATTTGTCATCTGTTCATCAAAAAATCCGCGGGATATAATTGATGCAGAGGCGACACTTGTGATTGTTAGCCAAATGATTGTACTGATTAAAATTTTGTTCATTTTTTTACTCCTTTCGATTAATAAAAAAACCGCAATGAGAATTCATGCGGTCGGGGAGTTCACAAATCACCTAAAAGTCTGATTCCGCCAGCCTTCGGGAAACCCTGTTGTATAAACTGACGGCTCCCCGACCGGTGTGGCTAAGCGGGGAAAACAATAAAAGACGCTTTCGCGCCCCTTTGTCGCGGATTCAGTATCGTTTTGCGATACCGCTTTTAGGCAAGGCTTGTGACAGCCCCGAACCAGATTCCCATCCAGTTCAATCGGAATTATACCATAAATATTGTATTTTTGTAAATATAAAAATTGTTGATTTGTTATATCGGCAGAATAATTCGAACGCAAAGTCCGCCAAGTTCGCTGTCTTCTAGGAACAGCTGGCCACCATGATTTTCAATCGCTGTTTTCGCAATCGATAACCCAAGACCCGTTCCCCCAGTTGATGTGCTGCGTGCTTCGTCAAGACGGATAAAAGGACGTAATGCATCTGGCTTTTTTTCATCAGGAATCCCAATGCCGTCATCTTCGATTGTGATTTCGATGAAATCTGGTGTGTCTTTTTCAGTGATTTTTATGCGTTTGTTTGCATAGCGGGCCGCATTTTCAATAATATTGCCAAAGGCACGCGCAAGTGCCATAGGACGCGCATAAAACTGTGCGGGAATGTCTGGAAAATTTGTTATTATCTTCTTGTCTGGTGCCGCATCACGTGCAATGCGAAGTAACATCGGTGGTAATTCTGTGGTTTGTTCTATTTCTGGGGCTTCGCCACGTGCAAAAGATAAATAACCGTTTACCATTTCTGTCATTCTGTCAATGTCTTGAATTAAATTATCGTTCGTTGCCGTGTTTGTTTCAATGGCCAGACGCATACGTGCAAGCGGTGATTTTAAATCGTGACTGACAGCATTTAACATATCTGTACGGGTACGATTGTAGCGATCAAGTCGTTCTTTCATTTTTATCATAGATGTGGCTGCTTCGCGGATTTCTTTGGAACCGGTCGGTTCAAACCCAGGTGCGTCAAGTCCGCGACCAAATCGATTCGCAGCGCGCGCAATACGGCGAATGCTGCGCGTGTGCAGGATGATGAATGGAGTGGCTAAAATTGATACAATCAGTATTGAACCAATTAACCAGATTATAAATACTTCGGTGCTGGTTGAATAAATTCTGTATAATGATGTTCCAAATGTTGCTATCTTGTTGTCTTTGGTCGGTACGTCAATAAATACAAGACGTTTGCCTTTGTCTATATATATTTGTGCAGGACGTGATACACGCTTTGATAATTCTGATGCAAGTTTACCCGTTTCGCGTGATGAATTGTCGTTTTGGGTTGGGCGGTTTAATTTGTCGTTTATACTGATATTTATGCCAATGTCGCGCGCCATCTTTTGCGTTGTGGTAATATCACCATCGTCAATAAAATTCATCATAGTGGTAATTTCACCCGCCAGTGTGCGTGCCAATGTATCATGCACACGTGACCAGTGATTGCCAAAAAATGCGTTCGCAACAATAACTTGCGCAATAATTAACGGTACAAGTATCATTAATATGGTTCTGGCGGAAAAACTGCGCGGTATAATTCTCATACGATTTGCCTTTGGTTTATTGTTGGGTGCGATTCAATAGTTTATATCCCTGCCCCCGTATTGTTATGATATCAAGATTAGATGATACTAAATTTAATTTCATACGCAAGCGTTTTGCAACCATCGGTGTGGCAGATGCAATATTGCCAATTGGACTAATTAACTGAATTAATAGCTTTTTTTCTTCGCCAGATAAATTTAATAGTGTTTTTTCGTTTGCTTCATGCGAAACTGTGAAAAATTCATCATTTGTAAAAATAAGACCATCTGGTGGTATTGGTGCAGATGTTGGGTTATGCTTTATTATGTTGTTTAATCTTAAAATAAGTTCACGAAATTGAAATGGCTTTGCTAAATAATCGTTCGCGCCATATGATAGACCAGCAATTGTATTTTCTGCACCAGTCATTGCGGTTAGCATAATAATTGGGGTTTGGTTGCCGTTGTTTCGTAGTTTTTGTAAAAATGATAAGCCATCCATACCCGACATCATTCTGTCAAGAATAATCGCGTTAACTGATATGCGTGACAATATTTTTTCTGCTGATTCCGCAGATTCTGCAGATAGTGTATTAAATCCTTCGTTACGCAAACCTTTTGTTAATGTGTCGCGTAAAATATTGTCGTCATCAATAACTAATATTGTGTTGTTCATTTGTTTAAAGGTTCAACTGCATATTCGCCAGGTTGGATTGTACGTATCGCATTGTTTGCACCAGACATATCTTCATCATAGGTTGCAGCGCGGAATTGCATATTGTCTGTTGCAAATTCTGTCTTGAATAATGCGTATCCTGTGCCACCACCAGTTGTTGGCCCCTGCATACCAAGGGAGTAATAGCCACCAAGAATACCATAATCAAGGTCAATATAATCTAGGCTTACGATTAAGGAAACACTGCTGATGCCGTCACTGGTCATATTACAGGAAAATTCACGATTCGATAAGACGGCTTCGGAATTTACAGGAACCATCAAATCCATAACAGTTGGTTCGCAAATACGACTAATTCCATTTACTAAAAAATCGTATGTCATACCAACTGTGGCCTTGGATAAACCAGTTGATACACTAACTTGTGATATTGTTGCCTTGGGGATTTTAATCATTGCGTTTGCAATACCGCTGCGCACAGGGAATGATATACCTGACTGCAGGCAGTCACGTGAAAATGGATCTGCTTCACAAATATAAACACGTGAATGTGCGTTCATCATAAACATATTTGCAAGGCTGTTGAATAAAAAAGAGCGTGTAATCCGATCGTTTAAACGTGTGCAGCCAAAATTACGACAAATAACCATAGGCTTGTTTGCAAACATAACCCCTGGGTGTTCATAGGCCTCTAAATCACGGGCGGCAACAATGTTGTCGTCATAATCTAAACTGTCTGCGCGTTCCATAAATTCTGTTTCCGGTATAAAATTAGGATCGTCAGGGTATGCATAATAAGATTGCACAGGCGTTTCTGTGTAAATTGTTTGAAAGTTTTCGTATACATAATCGTTCGCATGGGCAGAAATTCCCCATAAAATTGCGAAAATTGTACTGAAAATATACTTTTGCATATTGTTGCCTTTGGTTCTCTCTGACTGAATATTAGAACATTTTTAGTATTTGTGTCAAAATAAAAATTTTTATTGAAATTTGGTGTGGCTTTGTTCTAACGTTAAATAGTAAAATAATATATAAGAAAGGTTAAAAGGTATGGTTGATATCGTAATTTTAGGTGATTCTGGTAAACTGCACGCGGTTTATCATAAGTCTGCACAAGAAGCGGCGCCTTTGGCGGTCATTCTGTCAGGGAATCCACGTCAGAAATTTCATATGAATGACAGGGTTTCTTATGCTATGTTCCGTGCGTTTATGGATATTGGTTTTTCTGTTATCCGTTTCAATTATCGCGGTGTTGAGGATTCTGAGGGGGTTATTGGAACAACTGCAGAAAATATGCTGGATATCGCGACTGTGATAGATTGGATTCAGAATAATAACGAAGATAGCGATAAAATATGGCTGGCAGGTCATCAGTTGGGCGCATGGTATGTGTTGCAAGCAATGATGCGCAGGCCAGAAATATCGGGATTTGCATTGGTGTCGCCTGATTCACAAGTGTCTGATTTTAGTTTCTTGTCACCAAGGCCGAATCGTGGATTGTTGTTACAGGGTATGATGGAATCTGATGAGGCGCGTGCGTTTGGTGTGCATCTGACACAGGTTTTGAAAAAACAAGCACAAATAGATTTAGAAACTATTCGTGTAAAAGGTGCAGATGCATTGTATAGTCAACCGGCTGATTTGCGGCAAATGTATAATGATTTGAAAGCGTATGTTGGACGCGAAAACGAAGAAGATAAGTTGTTGTAAAAAAATGCAAAATAAAGAACGGTTTTTAGATGCTAATATTCCAGATGAATTGGCGGGTTCTATTAGGCCACGTAGTTTGTCAGATTTTATTGGCCATGAAAGTTTAAAGCAGAATTTGTCTGTATTCGTTTCTGGGGCGCGTAATCGTGGCGAGGCAATGGATCACGTTTTGCTGTATGGCCCCCCAGGGTTAGGAAAAACAACTTTGGCACATATCGTTGCAAATGAACTGGGGACTAATTTTAGGGCAACATCTGCGCCAATGTTGACAAAGCAAGGCGATTTGGCGGCTATATTAACTTCGTTAGAGCCGATGGATGTGTTGTTTATTGATGAAATTCATCGCTTGCCAACAGCAATCGAAGAAGTTTTGTATTCTGCAATGGAAGATTTTAAACTGGATATTATGTTGGGTGAAGGCCCCAGTGCGAAAAGTGTGCGTATTGACCTGCCCCCATTTACGTTGGTTGGGGCGACTACGCGTACTGGGTTGTTATCTAATCCGTTGCGTGATAGGTTTGGTATTGATTTGAGATTGACCTTTTATTCGCCGTCTGATTTGGCAAAAATTATTATGCGCAGTGCTAATATTCTGGGGATGCCAATCGATGAAGATGGGGCATTGATGTTGGCGCAATCTGCGCGGGGAACCCCACGTATCGCAAATAGATTGCTGAAACGTGCGCGTGACTTTGCAAGTGCGTTGGGAAAAAATCAAATTACAGCAGATACAATAAAGACAACATTGTTTCAATTGCATATAGATGAATGTGGCTTAGATGAAATTGACCGTGAATATATGAATATGATAATAAAGTTTTATGCGGGCGGTCCGGTTGGTATTGAAAATCTGTCTGCGGCATTGTCTGAACCTGCGGATACAATCGAAGATGTTGTTGAGCCGTATTTGATGCAGTTGGGATTTGTTCAACGCACACCACGTGGTCGTATTATTACAGATGCTGGATATGCGCATTTGGGGCTGGAGAAATAGTTAATTATGTATAAGATTCATAAATTTCCGTTTACAATCGCATTTGCGGATACAGACGCTGAGGGGATTGTGTATCACGCACGTTATCTGGAAATCGCAGAACGTGCAAGGATGAATTGGTTAAAAGGACATTTCTCGATTGGTGATGATGTGGGATTTGTTGTAAAAGAATTAAATATAAAGTATTTTATGCCACTTATATTAAGTGATGAGGTCATAGTTGAAACAGTTATGGTTGAAGCTGGGGCAGCGGTTGTTAAAATTGAACAAAAATTTGTAAAAAATGATTCTGTTTATGCTATAATAAACCTTAAGGTTGCGTATTTGGGAAAGGATATGCGGCCAAAACGGATTCCAGAAGAGTTTATAAAAGAGTTAATGTAAAAAAAGAAAGGAAAGAAAAAATGGAAAATAATTTTTCGTTGTTGTCATTGTTTACTGGTGATTGGATGACAATTTTTGTGTCGATTGTTTTGTTGGGGTTTAGTGTTTTTTCTTGGGCAATTATTGTTGAAAAAATTAGATTATGGCATACAGTTAAAAGAAACCCTGTTAAGGTGAAGAATTCTGATGATTTATCTGTTGCAGCAGATAAATTAATTCGTCCTTTTGATAAGAATTTATGGTTTTTGTCGATGGTTGCATATATTTCACCCTTTATTGGTTTGTTTGGTACTGTGTGGGGGGTTATGGATTCGTTTGCGGCGATTGGGGTTAATCAATCTGTTAGCATTGGTGTTATTGCCCCAGGGTTGGCTGTTGCATTGGGTACGACTGCGTTAGGGTTAATTGCAGCTGTGCCTGCAGCAATTGCACATCAATATTTTGCAAAAAAATCTGATGATTTATATGATAGTTTGGTTGAGTCAACTTGTGAATTAAAGTCTAAAAAGTAAGGGTGTAAGGTATGTCAAGATTAAGACGTAGACAGACGGATGCCGCTATACAGTTGACCCCGATGATTGATGTTATGACTGTGTTGTTGGCGGTCTTTATGGTTACAACACCGATGATGACAACAGGTATAGATTTGGAATTGCCACGTGCAGGTGCGTCTGCAATTACGGGTGCTGATCACGCAATTCAAATAAGTGTAGATTCAAATGGTCGGTATTTCTTGTCAGAAATGGAATTGTCGCCTGATGAGGTTGTAAAGCGTGCGATTGCAATGCGTGGCGAAAATCCGCAATTAACAATAATGATAAGTGGTGATACGCATACTGATTATGGGGCAGTTATGTCAATGATGGGAAAACTAAAAGATGCAGGTTTTCAAAAAGTTGGATTGCGTACACAACCGGAATAAGTTATGGCAAAATTTAATTTGTTTTCTGCAGAAAATTTGTTGATGTCTGTGTGTGGGCATTTGGTTTTGTGCGCGATTATGATTACTTCGTTTGTCGTGGTGTTAAATCGTGCGCAGTTGGTTGCGCCTGATAGAATTCAAATTATGGAAATTGATTTGAATGATGTTGTCGTTTCGGGCGATGAAACAAAATTGTATAATGTTGGACAAGTCGCAGAGCCTGAGCCAAAAGTACAGGATGTTGTGCCAGAACAAAATGAATCACAGCCAGTAAAAGATTCAGAACCAGTGGAAGAACCAGAAGAAATAATTGCACCGACACTGGTTGAAGAAAAAAAAGTTGAAGAACAACCAGAAAAGATAAAAGAAGAACCTGAAAAAAAAGAATCTAAACCTGTGGAAAAAATTCAAACACCAAAGAAAAAACGAGTTATTCGTGTTAATCGTGAGGTTTTATCGCTGGAAAGAACGTTGACGGTATCTGTTGTTGATGCACTGCGTGTTGCAATGACAAGGTGTTGGGTGATTGATACCACGCGGTCGGATATTAAAGATATTCGGGCGGTTGCGCATTTGACATTGCGTAGAAACGGTACTGTGCGTGATGTTTGGTTTGAATCTGCTGCGCGCGCAGATACAGATATGGCATTTGCATATGTGTTGGATACTATTCGTAATGCAATAAATGTGTGTCAACCGTTTCGTATGTTGCCGAAAAATGAATTTTCAAAATGGGAAAAGATACAATTGACCTTTTATCCAACCCAAGGCAAGGTTATGTGATAGTTGTATGTAAAAAAATACACGCGCCCGCAGGCGCGTGCAGCAGATACACATATAAGCCGGATTCTGTTCTGCCACCAGCCCAGTATGTTTCGCATACCATTCTGTGGTAGTGGACATGATTAATCTGCAAATCTCATTACTGAGAAATGTCAAGCCTTCTACCCGCCCCTAAACGTGGGACCCGTAAGTGGGGCCTATTTGAAGTTGCTGCACGCAGAGATTGCCCGTTTCACTCGAATTTAATCGTTTACGTCACTGTTGCTCTAATCGTCAGGTCGCCCTGCCCGGTATATTAGCCGGTGCGCCGTCCCATGCAGTCCGGACTTTCCTCTGGCTTTTTGAGGGCCAGCCATGTCCCGCGTATCTTACAGTGCACTATAATAGCATTTTTTTTATTCGTTTCAACACTTTTATTCTTTTTTTTATATTTGGTTAAGAAAATATGACTATTGCCCCTTGAAAAGTTTTTTTGCATAACTATATCGTAGGTAAATAATTTTTAACTTAGGAGTGAAAAAAATGGGAAAAGTATTAGGTATTGATTTGGGTACCACTAATTCAGCAATGGCTTTTATGGATGGTGCAGATCCAAAAATTATTGAAAATGCAGAAGGACAACGTACAACACCATCTGTGGTTGCATTAACATCGAATGGTGAGCAATTGGTTGGAATTACTGCAAAAAATCAAGCGGTTACAAACCCTGAAAATACTATTTATGAAATTAAGCGATTGATGGGATTGCGTTTTGATAGTCCTGCGGTAAAGGAAATTGCAGCACGTGTCCCTTATAAAATTGTTGCGGGTGATAATGGTGACGCATGGGTTGAAATGGAAGGTAAAAAATATGCGCCTTCACAGATTTCAGCGATGATTTTGGCAAAGTTAAAAAAAGACGCAGAAAGTTATTTGGGCGAACCTGTGACAGATGCGGTTATTACTGTGCCTGCATATTTTAATGATTCACAACGTCAGGCTACAAAAGATGCGGGGCGTATCGCGGGGCTGAATGTTTTGCGTATTGTTAATGAGCCAACTGCGGCAGCATTAGCATATGGTCTGGATAAAGATAAAGACGGTATTATTGCTGTTTATGACCTTGGTGGTGGTACATTTGACGTTTCTATCTTGGAAATTGTTGATGGTGTATTCGAAGTAAAATCAACAAACGGTGATACTGCGTTGGGCGGTTCGGATTTTGATGCACGTATTTTGGAACACTTAATTGCAGAATTTAAAGCACAGACAGGTATTGATTTGTCTGGTGATAAATTGGCATTGCAACGTTTGAAAGAAGCGGCAGAAAAAGCGAAGATTGAACTATCGTCAAAAACAAGTACAGATATTAATTTGCCTTATTTGACCGCAGACGCAACAGGACCAAAGCACTTTAACACAACGTTGACACGCGCAAAGTTAGAATCATTGGTTGCTGATTTGATTGAACGTACAATTGAGCCTTGTAAAAAAGCATTGAAAGATGCGGGCTTGGAAAAATCACAAATTAATGAGGTTATTTTGGTTGGTGGTCAAACACGTATGCCAAAGGTTGCAGAAACAGTAAAAGAATTTTTTGGTCGTGAACCACACAAAGGCGTTAACCCAGATGAAGTTGTCGGTATGGGCGCAGCTATTCAAGGTGGTGTTTTAAAAGGCGATGTAAAAGATGTTTTATTATTGGATGTGACACCTTTGTCATTGGGTATTGAAACATTGGGTGGTGTATTTACACGACTGATTGACCGTAATACAACAATTCCAACCAAAAAGTCACAGGTGTTCAGTACCGCAGAAGATAATCAATCTGCTGTGACAATTCGCGTATTCCAAGGTGAACGTGATATGGCCGCAGATAATAAATTATTGGGACAATTTAATCTGGAAGGTATTGCCCCTGCCCCACGTGGTATGCCACAAATTGAGGTTTCTTTTGATATTGACGCAAATGGTATTGTTCACGTGTCTGCAAAAGATAAAGGTACAGGTAAAGAACAAGCGATTTCTATTAAATCTGATGGCGGATTAAGTGAAGATGAAATAAAACGTATGGTCGATGAGGCCGCTGCAAATGCCGAAGAAGATAAAAAGAAACGCGAATTGGCAGAAGCAAGAAATACCGCAGAAACCGCTGTGTTTAGTATTGAAAAATCATTGAAAGAACACGGTGATAAAATTAGCGAAGATGAAAAGAAAGCTATCGAAGATGCCAAACAGGTATTAAGCGATGAACTGGCCAAGGTAGATGCAACTGTAGAATCTTTGAAAGAAAAAACAGAAGCGTTGACAGAAAAAGCAATGAAACTGGGCGAGGCAGTTTATAAAGCTGCACAGGCCGAACAAGCCAATCAGGGTGCAGAAGAAAAGAAAAATGAAGATGGCACTGTTGATGCAGACTTTTCAGAAAAGAAATAAAAAATAATGTATAAAAGAAAAATCCCCATTGTGAATTGTATGGGGATTTTTTTCTTTGGTTTGATGCTTGTTTATGATACTGTTATTATTAGTGATAAACTAAGGATTTATTATGAAAAATCAATTTAATAAAGCTAATGATAATTTAAATAAAATAATGCTTGAAAATGATGAACTTTATATGGCTGATAAGAAGAATTGGTTGTTGGTGCATTGCACACATTATATGCCACAAATAAATAAAAATGGCGAATTATTTATTCAAAATACTGCTGCGGCAACAGGTGGCGAAATCCCTAGGGCAACTGTGCATTTTACGTTGAATCATACAGTGGTGGCAAATAATGGTGGATCGTGGACAGATAAAGGAATTGTTATACTGGCCCCATATGATTCACTGGTTGAAAAAAATAATAAGCCAGCAGGATTTAAAATTGACGATACTTTCTTTTCTGTTGGGGCTGATGCAGGTTTGATTTTGCCAGAAAATTCACGAATAGTAAAACCGGTAAATGATGGACCGTTGTATCAAATAGGTGAAAAAGTATCAACATATAAAACAGATAATTTTACTGATGATGAAATTGAATTGATAAAATCATGGATGCCGTATCGGACTTTGCAGGATTATGATAGGTATGATAAGGGTGATGTTGATAATGCTGAATTGCAAATAGTGTTGCAATTAATGCCAGCAGAAATCGTTAAGTCTTATGAAATAGCAAAGGATAAAAAGGCATTTATTAAAGGTTTTTATGAAGAGCAGAAATATGAAATCTTAAATTCGGTATTAAGAGATAATGTTGTTGCGGAAACTGCAAAAAAAATGGGATACAGAACAATCGCGCGTAATGAAAGTAATTTGTGGGATGTTGATAGAAAAATGCAATCTGTTGCATTGCGTGATGGGCTGTATATCGGAAGTCATGCAGGTTCTTTTTATTCCGAAGCAGAAGATTATGGATTGCATTTGGTTGATCAATTGGATAAATTGAGTAACGCAGAAAAAAATGAAGATTTCATAAATATATTGTATAAAAATACTTTTATTTCCAGATTGATTCTAACAAATGAAACTGATTACAAAAATGTTGTATATTCTCAGTATGAAAAGAAATTTACAGAATATCTAAATAATTATAAAGAAAGTAGAAGAACAGGTATATATGTAAATGCTTTATTAAAACAATCTTTTGGAAAACGTATTCTAAAATTTGATAAGAATTTATATGTCGCTTTGAAAAAAAATGCAGATGTTTTGGCACAAAAAATCGAAAAAACTTTTAATGTTTTAGATAAGAAGTTTGGTATGAAAGAGATAAAAAAACATCTTAATACAAGAATTTATTCTGATGTTGAAAAGTCTTGGCGTGTCTGATTGTTATTATGGTTTTTTTGTGATTTTTTTATTGTTTTTTTATAAATATCGTGTTAAATATGCCTGAATTTTAATAAAAAAAGGTAAAAATATGGATTTAGTTGTTTTGCATGCAATTGAAAATGTTTGTAATGAAAAAGTAAACTATGATACGTCTATGGGGTATTTTAGTTTGCAGACAAAGAACGCTGCGGATTTATCATTGGACGAAGCAGATGTTGCAGGTATTTTGAATGAAATAGAATATATGTCAACAGTGCGATTTGATAAAAAACGTAGAGAAAAGATTCTTGCTGATTTAAAAGGTAAAAGAATAACTGTTGCTGATTTTATACGCAAGATGGAAACTCAATCACTGTTGGTGCTTACAGAACGTGTGGCGGAAAGAAATTCAGTTGCAAAACCGAAGCCATTGAATACGCCTATGAAAATAAAAACAAGTGGGACACGTTGTTTCTTGACAGAAGAAAAATGTGATAAAATACCAAAAGATATAAGTGTTAATGTTGAAGAGTTTTGTTTAAAATCAAATTGTAAAATCGCAAAAAATTTTTTTGATTTTGTTGAAAGAATGAGATAAAAAGAATGCCCGTTTGGGCATTCTTTTTTATTTTTTTGTTTCGCCTATGTAAATACCCATATTGTGCGCAACGTCTAATAGTGGGTCGTCAGGGGAAACGTATGCGTTTGATGTCATTAGCGCTGGTATCTTTGGGTCTGATACACATTCACCGGCAGAAATGAATTCTGATAATGATACGGTAAATACTTCATTGCAATCTAGGGTTGTTATAACATATGTTTCGTTGTTTTCTATGGCTTTTAGTGCACAGTCTGCAAAACGTGTGGCTAATATGCGGTCGGTTGCAACTGTGTCGCCGGAACGTTGAATGTGTTCGGGGAACGCAGTGCGATTTAATATGCCGGCGGCGCTTAGTTTACGTGAAATCATATCTGCAGGTCGACCGGAATGACCACGTAAAGATATGCCTTCGGATACCATAATTAGTCCATAGTCGGTGGTGGTATTCTTGATGTGATTAATAAGGTTGTTTGTGTCAAATTTTATTTCTGGAATTAATATTGCTGATGCGCCAGATGCAATGCCGGCATGTAATGCCAATTGACCACAGTCGCGCCCCATTGCCTGAACAACAAACCAGCGATGGTGACTGCGTGCGGTTAATAACAGTTGATCACAGAATGTTGTTAATTGTTGAACTGCGGTGTCAAAGCCAATTGTGCGTTCTGTTAACGGCATATCCATATCAATGGTTTTTGGAATGCATATTAGTTGCAGGTCTTGATATAGATTTTTGTTCGCCCATGCCAGTGATACACTGCCGTTGCCACCAATTAAAATTAATGCATCTAGTTCTAATGATTTTAAGGATTTTTTAAGATGTGCATTGAATTGTTTGGTCTTGCCCTGCTCGGCTGCGGTTTCAAAGTTTAATGCTGTGGCACGGCCGTTGTGTAAAAAACTGCCAGCAAGTCTGGAGTTTTCAATTGGTAATAACATATCGTTTAATAAAACTGCCGCAGGCGGATTAACATACAAGCCGTCTGTACCGTCAAGTATTCCCCATACCTGCCAACCGCGCTTGGTTGCGCCAGTTAAAATTCGTTGAATGGTTGTGTTCAAGCCACTGCAATCGCCGCCTGTTGTTATAATTCCAATCTTTTTCATCGTTGTCCTTACCTTTATTTACTGTGCTTCTATTATATCACAAATAAGTTGACAAAGAAATATTATTTGGAATAATTTGTCTAATAAATAAAATTCAGGAGTTTTTTTATATGTCTAAAAAGAATCAGAATAATATGGGAAAAACAAAACGTTCTACTGATGATATGATTGATAGTGCAATTGCACAGCAAAATGATTGGTTGGAAAATCGTCGTGAATATACACGTGATTTTTTAAAGTCTTTGAATTTATTTGCACGTCCTGCAGATAAGAAAGATGAAGTAAAAAATCTGACAATAGAAAAATCAGAAACAAAAGTGTTTAAAAAGTCTTTCTTGCGTGCATATTGGTTTCCTGTGCTTTGCTTGTTCTTTGTCTTGTTTGTTGCAATATGGGTTTTGTTCGTTCGTGGTGATGTGCCTGCGCGTGTGATTGTTGTGCCAACTATACCAGAACCAGTTATGCAACCCGTATCAAAAAGAACGATTGAATCAGAAATTGAGGTTGCACAAATAGATGAAAATGAATTCCCAGAATTTGATATTGTTCGTATCGAAAATACAGGGGCAATTGTTGTCGCAGGACGTTGGTTGCCAAATAAGAATGTTTCTGTGGTTGCAAATGGAAAAATAGTCGCAACACAACAGACTAATTATGCAGGTGAGTTTGTTTATGTTTCTGCTAATGTTTGGGGGGCGGGAAATTATAATGTTTCTTTGCTTGGTGCGGATTCTGCTGTGAAATCGAAAGATAATGTTTTTGTGTATATTCCTGAAAAAAATTTGGAAAATTCTGTGTCTTTATTGATGACGCAAGATGGCAGTACATTGTTGCAAGCGCCAAGAATGCTGGCGGATGGAGATTTGAAAATATCAAAGATAGATTATTTGTCTAATGGACGTATCGTTGTGACAGGTGATGGATTGCCACGATTGCGTGTATCATTGGAATTAAATGGTAAATATTTGGGCTTTGCGCGTGTGTCAGATTATCGTCATTTTGGCTTGGGCGCTGATGTTGAAGAATTAAAATCAGGTCAAGAGTATAATCTGACAATTCGTATGCATGATGGTGATGGTCGTACAGTTGCACGTACAAATCATAAATTTATTATGCCAGAAATGACAGGTGATGATGATACTTTCTATACTGTGCGCCGTGGTGATTGTTTATGGGTTATTGCACGTAATTTTATGCGCCGTGGAATTTTGTTTAGTATTATCGCAGATAAAAATAATATTAAAAATCCTGATTTAATATTTCCAAAACAAAACTTGCAAATACCACTGGGGGTAATGAAAAATGACTAAACAAGAAATTATAGATTTATTGTCTGTTATTGGACACTGTTCAGATAGATTGGGGCCTAATCAAATCAAAGAATTGTATAGAATTGCTATATTTTTAGGATTTGCGCCAATTTGTCCAGGTTGTAAAAGACCTATTGATAATATCGGGGATTTTTCATGGGATCATATCTTGCCACAATCAAAGGGTGGAACAAGTGTCTTGGAAAATTTGCAACCGATGCATAAGGAATGTAATTCTGTTAAATCAAATATTATGGTTAATTGGCAAGATGTATGCGCTAAATATGCAGAAAATGGAAAGCGTAAGAAAAATAAAATAAATAAAAAGTCCAGGGAAAAAGAAGTTAGTGATAGTGTTGAAAAAATAAATATGTATTTAAAAAACAAAAATCTAAATAAAGGCATTTAGAATGAATGAAAAGCGTGTTAAAAAATCAAAATATTTATCAGGCATAATGATGTCGACTTTAGAAAGAGAATGGCGCGGTTTGCTGTTTCGTGCGGAACGTTTAGAGTTCAAGGCGATTGAATTGCAATTGGAAACTTTGGAAGATTTGATTTCTGATATACGTGATGAAATTGAAAAAAATCGACCAAATAAGAAATTATTACGTGTTGTTGAACGCAAGATTTCTGAGGTGGAATTCGCAATAAATAAAATTGAATTCTTGTTAAGTCAAAAAAATCAGAAAGCCCGATAAAAAATAACAAATAGTGTTGTGGTACAGCGCTTGGTTTGGCCCTTGGCGAAAATTGGTGGAATTTATTAGATAAAAAGAAAAGTCCGCCTTCGCTGAATGTATAATATGAATTTTATTACCCAGAGTTTGTTGGGCTACGGCGAGACACTCAATTTTCAGCCCTTGCTACGCTTCGGTGTGTATTAAATAAAAAGAAAAGTCCGCCTTCGCCGAGCGTATAATATGAATTTTATTACCCAGAGTTTGTTGGGCTACGGCGAGACACTCAATTTTCAGCCCTTGCTGCGCTTCGGTGCTTATTAAATAAAAAGAAAAGTCCGCCTTCGCCGAATGTATAATACGAATTTTATTACCCAGAGTTTGTTGGTCTACGGCGAGACACTCAATTTTCAGCCCTTGCTGCGCTTCGGTGAAAATTGGTGGTGCGGGCGAAGGGAATCGAACCCTCGTCTTCAGCTTGGGAAGCTGACGTGCTGCCATTATACCACGCCCGCAAATCGTGCACTATTCTATAGCAATCTGTTTTGTTTGTCCAGATAAATATATAACTGTTAATAATTAGTTGACTTTTTTTGTTGTTTGGTCTATAGTTGTGTCGCAAATCCCAAAGATTGCCATTTAAATTTAACCAGTTCGCGGTACGCGTGTGGTACGTCATCCGATGAGTTTTCATCCTTGGCGATGGTTCTTTTGGTGGTTTAAAAGATTAATTATTGCTAAAAAAAACAAGGAGCAAAAATATGGCAACAGTTATTCGTTTGGCACGTTATGGGGCGAAAAAACGTCCTTATTATCATATCGTTGTGACAGATTCACGTAATGCACGTAATTCTGGTAATGTTTTGGAAGTTGTTGGTAAATATGATCCAATGCAGCCACGTGATAGCGAAAAACGCGTTATCTTAAAAATTGACGAAGTTAAGGCTTGGATGGCAAAAGGCGCAAAACCATCTGATCGTGTATATAAATTCTTGGCGAATGCGGGATTGGTAGAAAAGAAAGCTATCCCTGTTCAGACAAAGAAGCATTTGCAATCTGAAAAAACACAAATGCGAATAAAAGATAAAGCGGATAGATTGGCAAAAATCGCAGAAGAAAAAGCCGCTGCAGAAGCAGCCGCTAAGGCTGCGGCAGAGGCAGAAACTACAGCGCCTGCAGAAGAAGCACCAGCGGAAACTGTTGCAGAATAAAAAAATGTTTCATACTGCACAGACCGAAATCTGTGCAGTATGTTTATAAAAAGTTTTTATGTGGCTATGTCTTATAAATGTCCGTATGATGGTGATTTTTGTCAGCGCAAAAAGGATAAACTGGATTCTTTTGAGGCGGCGGTTGAATATATGGCCCAGAATAAAATAAATTATACTTTTATTGTATCAGATAAAACGTTTTCTGGGTGTCCGTTGGAAAACTTGCGCGAACAAATTAATTGTGAACGTTATGTGCGGTATTTATATATCAGTGTACAGAAATTAACAAATCAGAAATAATATGAAAGATGGGCAAAAAATCTTAATTGGTAAAATTGTCGCGCCACAGGGTATTCGTGGCGAAGTGCGTGTGCAATCTTTTGCTGATAAACCAACGGATTTTAAGACGTTAAGCGTGGTTTCAAATCGTTTTAGTTCTGCGGATTTTTGCTTTGTGCGCGCTGTGCCGAATTCTAATGTTGTGATTGCAAAAATTCGTGGTGTTGATGACAGAAATGCTGCAGAAACTCTGCGCGGGACAGAATTGTTTGTTGAGCGTAGTGCCCTGCCCGATTTGCAGTCGGAAAATGTGTTCTATCAGGCGGATTTAATCGGGTTTGATGTTGTGCGTGATAATAAAAATATAGGTTCTGTTGCGGGGTTTCAAAATTTTGGTGCTGGTGATATCATTGAACTGGGTGATGGTAATATGGTTAGTTTTGTTGGTGCGACAGTAGATATGGATAATAAAATAGTTTATGTAATATAAAAAAAGGTGTTAAGTAATGGTAAAATCTAAAATAACTTCTTATGCTGTTGTTGTGATAACATGTGATTGGTTGGATAAAAAAGATTGCAAGGTGTGTAAGTATTTAGCAATGCAACCAAATTTGTACAATGTTGTTATGAAAAATACTGAACCAAATACTATAAAAGTTCATACCTTGGGGGACACGTTAACAAAATGTATAAATGCGTTGAATCTGTCTAATATAGCGAAAACATTATGCGATGCGTGTGATACAACGCCATATGCAGTTAAAGAAAAAGTGTCAGAAAAAACAAGATAAGGTTAATATAAGGAAAATAATATGAATAATATCGTAAAGTCTTATTCAACCCTGATGATTGAATGTGATAAAGAAGTGAAATTATGTGAAGTAAAACTGTTCGCTTTGTCGCAACCGTTTGCATATAAAGTTATTCAAACAGAAAACGAAAAGAATATTTTGACAATTCGTTCGATTGGTGAAGTGGATGTTAAACACGACAATACAAAAAGATTAAAGTACTTTGCAGATATCGCGTGTGAAAGATGTGGCAAAAATCAAAAAGAAAGATAAAATATGCACTTTAATATACTGACCATTTTTCCAGATTTGTTTCCAGGGACATTGTCGGCTGGGGTTGTGGGACGCGCATTGGAAAAAAAGATTTGGTCGTATGATGTGATTAATATTCGCGACTTTGCAATTAATAGTTATGGCAGTGTTGATGATACTCAATTTGGTGGTGGTGCAGGTATGGTTATGCGACCAGATGTATTGGGGGACGCGTTAGATTCTGTGAAAAATAAAGGAAAGGTTATCTATTTTTCGCCACGTGGAAAAACACTGAATCAGAAAATGGTGCGTGAATTTGTTGCAAATGAAAATGCGAATTATACACTGTTGTGTGGCAGGTACGAAGGAATAGATGAACGTGTTATCACAGAATATGATATAATGGAATTATCGATTGGGGATTATATTTTATCTGGGGGTGAAATAGCAGCGCAAGTTTTTATTGACAGTTGTGTTCGCTTGTTAGATAATGTGGTTCATGGTGGTAAAGATACCACTGAAAATGAAAGTTTCGAAATCGGGGGGCTTGAATGGCCGTTATATACCCGCCCGTCAGTATGGCGTGGACAAAGTGTCCCAGAAGTCCTGCTGTCCGGTCACCACGGCAATATAGAACGGTGGCGGAAACAACAATCGGACGATATAACAAAAAAACGTCGTCCGGATTTAATAAAGGAAAATGAAAAATGAGCATTATTAAAAAAATCGAAGCAGCCCAGGTCGCTAAATTGGCGGCTGATAAAAAAATACCTAACTTCAAAGCCGGTGATACATTGAAAGTTCACGTCAAAATTAAAGATGGGGATAAATTCCGTATTCAGGTTTTCGAAGGTGTTGTTATCGCACGTGATGGTGGAATGGGTAATAATGCATCCTTTACAGTACGTCGTGAATCATACGGTGTTGGTGTAGAACGCAAGTTCCCACTATACAGCCCAGCAATCGAAAAGATTGAAAAGGTTCGTATCGGTAAAGTACGTCGTGCTAAACTGTTCTTCTTGCGTGGTTTGTCTGGCAAAAAAGCGCGTATCGTCGAAGATTTGGCAGCAACATCCGCAGAAAAGACAGAAAGCAAATAATTTATTTGTTTGCTTTGACTTGCAATCCCCCAATTGGGGGATTTTTTATTTTGTCTTGAAAATAATCTTGGTATTAGGTATAATTAATGTTGAACCAGATGGGAATCTGGCTCGGGGCTGTGGTGGCCCAGTACATCCGGTGCAAGTATATGTTATGTGTCGTAATCCGACGATTATTTCCTGTATTTGCACTGTATTTTTGTTAATCCCTGACTTGAAAGTCGGGGGGCTGACCGTTATACAACAGGTGTTTTCACCAAAGGCGGCAGAATCAACGATGTACTGATTACCAACTCCCCGACCGCTTATGATTTCCATAGCGGTTTTTTAACACTAAAAAAAGAGGGATTTTTATGAATAAATATTTACTTGGGGTTCTTATGGGGTTGGGCACAATCGGCACAACATACGCATCAATTGTTTCGCGTGGTTTCTTGGACGAGGCCCTAACCAGTTACGCCACCACCACAGCACTGGATTTAAAAGCAGATAAGGCAGATTTGATGACGGTATCAGACACAATAGAAGAATGGAACAAAATTGCTAATATAGGTGAAGGACTCGATTTTTGTAGCGGCATGAACTTGGATGCTATAGTAGTTAATGGCGAGACGATTTTCGGTAGCTGTTACGATACATATGATGTTAGCGATTTAATTAAGCGTTTTGTTCCATATCAGGCTCAATATGAGGGAAATTGGTTTATTCAATTATTAGAATTATCGACAAAGGGTTATACAAAAGGAATCGATCAAATAAAAGGTTTGGAAACTTTAACATCAGACATTGAAGATTTGAACATCAAAATCGGAACTTTGCCGGCTGGTTATGAAACTGTTGGTGATGCGCTGACCGCCATTAATGCCAAGGTTGATAACAAGATTGAAAATCTGTCTGAAACCGCCAGTGCTGGAAAATATGTCTTAACCGCGGTTAAGGTTGGTGACCAGACAACCTATGCCTGGGAATTGATTGACCGCAGTGAAAGCGAAACCACAACAACAAGCGAATAGTTATTTGTTGCAGTTTCTGTGAAAAACGCAGAAAGTAAATAAGTTTTGTTTGTTGAAAGTTGAATCCCCCGTTTGGGGGATTTTTTACATCTTTATTATCGGTATGCTTGATAGGTACGGGTATGATAACGAGCTGATAAATTATGATTTTGTAGCGTTTGAATTGGGGTAGAAAAAAGGATAACACCTGGGTCCTGTGGGGCATTCACCCACAAAATTTTTTCCAAAAATTTTGCGGGGCCCGAAAAAGCCACAGGATGACAAAGGTTAAAAATTTATTATAAAATTTTGCGGGACACGGAAAAAACACAGCGATGACAAGAGATTAAAATTTGTGATTTTGTGGGATTTGAACTGAGGTAGGAAAAAGGATAACACCTGGGTCCTGTGGTCAAGCCACAGGATGACAACACTTCGTTAAAACTTCGTGTTGCAGGCAAGTTTTGTTAAAAGTTCGGGGTGTGTGGGGGGGATGATTAATCCCCTGTTTGCACAGGGGATTTGGGTGGGTTATTCGGTAGTGGTAGTGGTGGTTTCACCCTCGCGATCTATCTTTTCCCAGTGATATGTCGCATTATCACCAACAATATCAACAGTTAAGACAAATTTACCGCTTGAACCCTCTTGCTTAGGGTCTGGGATTGCCGCCAGTGCTGCAGCCTTAGCATCTTCGGCAATGCCCTTAATTGCGGTCAGCGCCGCCCCAACACTATCATAGCCCGCCGGCAATGTACCGATTTGCCTCTCTATAGCTCCCGTACGGTCAAATAAGCCTGTATGATTATCATTTCCATAAATCTCATCCTCAAGTCCCCAAAGAAGATCTATAGTATCACCAAATAAAATAGCTAGGATTCCGGGGTGTTTTGCAGATGTATCGCCATATAAATCAATAATAAGTTCTTCAAGGGATTGTGGATATGTTGCATCAACTGGGAATATCGTATGACGAGAATTAAAATCCTCTAATATACTTGATAACATAGGTGCTACCCCACTTGGCAATGTACCGATTTTGGCATCGGTTTCACTTATCATACCTGCAAGATTTTTGCCATCTGGTACAGTACCGATTTTGGTTTCGATAGAAGCGATTTTACTATCTAAATATAGGGTGCGTGTTGATATTTCAGGAAGCGATAAAATTTTTACTCCAGCAAGATTCTCAGATCCGTGTAAAATTATATTTAATAATCCACCTATATTGTAATCTTTACCAAGAAGATCTGCAGCTGGATATTTTGCATAATCTAGAGTTCCGTTAGCGGTATATTTGTAAGTTAGCATTGATGATGGCAATGTGCCGATTTTATCAATCCCTTCACTCAGTTTCCACAGTGGATATATAGGGCCTGTATAGTCAACACCATCGATTGTTGTGGCTCTTGCGCCCTGAATTAATAAAGGTGCTGTTTGAGATTCATAGGCATTCAGTAAAAGTCTTTCGTTCTTGCTAAAAGCGTATACTCCGGGAAAACCATCCCCTCCTTTATCAGTCCAGCCTTCATACATAGCCTTTAATCCTGGGTTAGCAAGCGCCCCATTCTCATCCGTCCAGCCTTGGTACATACCTTGAACCGTTATGCCTTCTGGCAATGTGCCGATTTTGGTATTTAAATCTTTTATGCCAAGATAGGTTTGGCCACTGACTGAATCAGTCCAACCACCAGTTAGCGATAGCATTGAATGAAGAATGAAGCCTTCTACTAAATCAAAAGCCCCGTTAATGTTATTATTAACTTTATTTGGATTAAAACCATATGCAAGGTCTCCGATTTCAGCACCCCATAACATTTTTAAATTATCTACAGAATCACTTATTTGTGTATTTAATTCTATAAAATCGCTTTGATTCGCTTTCAGGTCTAGTGATGTGCTGAGTGCGTATTCTGTTAATTTTTCGTCTAAAAATCCGCTTGATACGATTGATGCGTTTGCAGTGCCTGTGCTAACAATTCCTAATATCGTGCCGAATATGCCGGCGGTT
>JAFSDI010000003.1 GCA_017436325.1 Alphaproteobacteria bacterium
AGATAATAATTTATCTTGTTCTGGCTTGGCGAAATTAAGCGGACTGGATGCGACAACATTTAATAAAAGTAAGCAATTTTTTGCAGATGGGACACCACGTTGGCCATCGTGCAGCACGATATCAAAGATAATTGCTGCGACTAATATAAGTATAGAACACTTTGCGGAAATATGCGCACAAGAAAAACAAAAGTTAAGTATAGAGAACACGATTGGTCAGTAATGATTATTGGTTGTTTTCTTATACTATATTCAAATATTGATTTTTATAAATGATGTATGTAATAATAACACTGTACAAAAAAGAAGTCACAAATGATAACTTATCTTGACATCTGGAATGCAATCGATGAAATTGCCAAAGAACAAAATATCAGTCCATCACGACTTGCAATAATTTGTGGTTTAGATCCGACTACGTTCAACAAGTGCAAACGTAATGACCCGACAGGGCGCGAACATTATCCATCATTTGCATCTGTTGTAAAGGTTTTAAATAAAACTAATATGTCTATGACAGACTTTGGTATTATATGTGACAGGCTTCGCGCTAAAAAGTAAGAATAATCCGATTTGCCGTCAGAAACGTGTACATCTGCATCACTTTGCTAATATTATAGATTGTATATTTCTAGCGTGTTTTATAATGGTCGCAGTATTTGACGATTTTCTGTGCCAGTTCGTTTATCCGTTCCTTTGCATATCTTATATCGTAAATAGTAAAATCATAATACTTTTGAGTTGCATCAATTATTTCGCCGTTTTTACCCTTGTACCGCTTGATTGGCTGACCGTCTATGGTTGGACAACACAGTTTTTCAGTTCTCTTGCTTACAGACAATGCTGTAAAGTGATGAAAGCCAAGTTTACAATGTTTGTCACAGCCATCGCAAATTGTTCCATCGGGTAGATTATGCAAATTTGTTTCTTTTTCCTGTGTAAATGACATTTGGTTTCTCCTTTTATCTTTGTTTATAGTAGTCGCACAAACGGGCGATTTTGCCAGCTAGTACCTTGGCTGTCAGTTCTTTTTGACGTGCTTGAGCGGTTGTTCTGTTTGGTGTGACAATATCACTAGTGGTTTGAATTTGATGATTCTCATCAACGTAACAAGATATGAGAAATCCGTTAATTGTCGGATAAATGTAACGAGTGTAATTTACTGAAATATATTCACAACCAAGTTTGCATAGTTTATCGCATCCATCACAAAATCCCCCGGGTGCAACGTATGCCCGAACCTGCTTTGGATTTATGTTTGTGCGTTTTTCTTGTGTAAATGACATTTGGTTTCCTTTTATCGTTGCTTTTGTTTTACATACTCTTCTGCACGCTGGCGTTGGGTTATGTTGTCAAATACACCCACAAACTCTGCTGGACTTTGTGGCTTTTGATACCGCACAACTATTTCATCGCCATCGTGCGGGAATATCACATCTGGCTGCAACGATATTTGTCCCTGGACAACAGTACCTTGGCGATTTACACCCCAGAAATGCGCAGGGTTAGCATAGTAGCCATGCCTAACATTTAGCACTTTTACTGTATCCTGTGTGTAAGATGGATCTGTGTAATCTGTACTAATGGCATCTTTGATTTTGTTGTTAATATCTTTGCACCCCGCCAGCGTCAACAGTACAAAACCCATAATCGGTAATTTATGTAAATATCGTTTCATTTGTGGTTCCTTTATCGTTGTTTATAGTGGTCGCAGTATTTGACGATTTTCTGTGCCAGTTCGTTTATCCGTTCCTTTGCATATCTTATATCGTAAATAGTAAAATCATAATACTTTTGAGTTGCATCAAATATTTCGCCGTTTTTACCCTTGTACCGCTTGATTGGCTGACCGTCTATGGTTGGACAACACAGTTTTTCGGTTCTCTTGCTTACGGACAATGCTGCAAAGTGATGAAAGCCAAGTTTACAATGTTTGTCGCATCCATCGCAAATTGTTCCATCGGGTAGATTATGCAAATTTGTTTCTTTTTCCTGTGTAAATGACATTTGGTTTCTCCTTTTATCGTGTTTTCATACGCAAAGTCGCAATTTTATATTCTATTGTTTCTTTTTGATCTAAATCGCGTTTTTCCGCCAAGTCAATAAGATGAAAGAATAATGGCGCACGCAGACGTGTAAATATAGAAATTGGATTCAGACGTGAACGTGTCATCGCACGGCCAACGTTATATTTTGTTTCGGCAAAAAGAGTACCATGTTCATCCGTTATGTGAATATAACCGGTATTGTAATCCCACTTATCACAATCGCCATCCCATTCACGACCACCATGTGGTGCGTAAATTTTCAAGGACAAATCGTCTTTTTTGAAGATATAGTTTGTAGAATACGAATTGTGGGATTTTGAACCCTTGATTGTTTTATCGTTAATGATTGTTTTTGCGATATCATAAATCTGACTGATTGTATGTTTTGGCATATTATTTTTCCTTTTTATCGTGTTTTATAATGGTCGCACAAACGAGCAATTTCACGAGCCTTTTGTAAAAGTTGTGTTGTAAGTTTTATCTTCTTTGAGAAATTATTTCCATAAAATACGTCAGCGCGAAATGTTGCCCGCACCAGGCTACCATATTGGTTGCGGTAAATTTCTATGCGTTTTCCGTCAATCGCTGGTGCAACAAAGTGTATAGGTCGTCCCAATTTGAACGAAAAGAATTTACCCAGCTTAATTTTAGCATTTGGAGCACGACCTTCGTCCGTAAATTCTTCCCAACCCAATCTGCACCGCTTGTCACAGCCATCGCATCTGTTGATATTTATTTCATTTTCTTGTGTAAATGACATTTCGTATCCTTTTATGCTTTAATTCTACTATGAACTTAGCACAAAATCGCGGGTTTTCAAGTCGTTTTTGACGCATACAAAATTGACCTTTTAGGCAAAAAAGCAAACAAACACCGCCCGATTTGGGCGGTGTGGTTGTTTTGTTGTTTCTATCGTTGTTTATAGTAGTAGCAGTTTTTTGCGACATCACGTGCCTTGTCTATCAGCCGTTCGTCTGTAAACCATTCTGTGCCATCTCTGTCGTTGTGAAACCGAAGTGATTTATGACGGCCAGTTTTCACCATGTTGCCACTTGCACCTTTGAACTCCGTTATTTGCTCGCCGTCAATTGTTGGATAGATATAATCCCCACTATATACAAATCCCAGCTTGCAATTCTTGGGGCATCCATAACAACGATTGCCCTTGTGCTTGTCTGTATAACTTTCAAACGTGTCTGCAAGATAATCTGTATCATTACGCAATTCCAGTTTCTTGTTCAGTCGTAATTGTATCGTGTCAATCAGCTTAAAAAAGTTAGAAGAAAGCAGAAGCGCAAACACGTCCGCAGGACTGCGTTTTGACGAACAAATCGCATGTCCGACATTTAGTCTGGTTGTTGCGGTGGCTATATGTTTGTCATTATGAAACAGGTCAATTTTTCCCTTGCCGGACGGGTTGTGTTGGGCTTCAACAGTCATTCTTGCCTTGCCAAAACGTCCCACATCTGAGACATAGTCAATGATTATTTGCCATTTTGTCTTGTTTTCTGTTCCCATGTTTTCTATAAAAACAGGACATTCACTGTTGCTTAGCATGGATTCCGCAATAGAATACATATCCCCGACTGACATTTTTATAGGCGGTTGTTCTGCTGGCATCTGTGTAAATGACATTTTGATTTTCCTTTATCGTGTCTTGTAATGGTCGCAGAATTTAACAATTTCATGTGCCAGTTCAATTGCCTGTTCTTTTGCAGACCTATTTAAATGAAATGGCACCTCTCTGGTCGCATCAATTATCTGACCGTTTGGACCCTTGTATTGCTTAATCGGATTGCCGTTTATGGTTGGACAAAACCAGTCTTCCACTCTGGGTATAAGACGATTTAAGAAATTAAGACGATAGAAATAATGAACACCAAATTTACAATGACAGTCACAGCCATTGCAACGTGATGTTTCGTCAGCACCGGTATTAGCCTGTGGATTTAGTTTTTCTTGTGAAAATGACATTTTCATTACCCTTTATACTTTAATTCTGTTATGATCTTAGCACAAAATCGCGGGTTTTCAAGTCGTTTTTGACGCATACAAAATTGACTTTTTAAGCAAAAAAACAAAAATCCGTATTATTCAGACACAATATTCAACCATAGGTTGACACAACATAAAATAACACGCAAACAATAAATTTCAATAAAACATATTCTAGATTCAGGCATAGTTCAGTCGGTAGAACAACGGACTGTTAAGCATGAGAGTAAGCCCAACAGCAAATTCAAGTTTTCCCAGATTTCTGGGTTTTTTTGTTGCTTTTTTTTCAGTTCTGACGACTTAACACATTACGCCTAAAACCTGTTAAAACCTGTATGGATACCGTTTGAAAAACATACATTTTCATACCGCCAACCGATTTGAACCAAATTTTGTGTTCCATGATTTCAATACTGATTTCTAGTTGATTTCAATGATAATTTCAACCAGAAAAATTATACACACTTTTCCCCACCCCAGCACAACGGAAACACGTCCGTCGTGCAAGAAAGATTTTGCCGATTTTGATAAAATTGTGTATGGGGGGATAGATAATCGCCCTTCAAAGTATTAGCCTCTAATACATTTTCATTTTTTCAAAAAAGTTTGGGGTACTTTTGTCTCTATATGGATTGTTTCTTAACTTTGACGGCCAAAACAATAAAACAATACCTGGAACAATTAAAACTAATATTGTCAATGGATAAAATGCTGTAACTATACTTAGTGCAGTAAAAACAACACCCCAACCTCCATCAACACCAACATCTCTCATGCGTCTTACAACAAGTGGGAGAACATAAACTATATATACAATTATTGAAATAAGCATTGAGACAACATAACCAATTGACAAAAAGGCTATAACACAAAATATTGTGCAAAAATACATAAACAGCTGTACTATTATCAGCCCCCAAAAATATTCGCTACGTTGTGAACACCCTCTATAATCAGAGAACCCGTAAAATAGTTTGTGGCAAGACCGAAATGGGCCAACAATAGCTTGTTTTGTTTTTTTGGTAATATTTTTATTTTGTTTCACTCCTAACACTTGCCTTATTTGTTTTTCCCACATCAAATATATTAACATCAAAATTATAGGCAAAACCATAAACCAAAAAAATCTAGAATCCGCATTACAAACACTACGTGTCAACAGGTCCCTACACGCACCATAGTTATCCGCTAAAATAAAATATGCTAAGGGTTCATATATCAATAGAAAAGATAAAAATAATTTTATAATATTTCTCATAGGTTTCACCTTTTTTAATCAACCAGTGGTTGTAATCCAGCCAACACACGTCCTTTTGCGCAAATTATTTCACCGGTATTGTCTTCATTGATTTTGTATTCACAGGTTGTTATACGCATGCCGTCATTTAGTGTGCAACGATAAGCTGATTTTTCTACATCCGAAAAATTCTTTTTTGGGGACATACACAAAACTTTTGTGATTTCTGTTTCAAGTTCATTGCATCCCATAAAAACTTTATCTTTCGTTATTACAGCTGAACATCGTGTTTTATTTTGTGTATCTATACAATCAAATCTTGTTGCTATTTCGCCGGCCATGTTGATATTTATTTTTACGACATTGCCCTTACAAGACACAATTGTTTTATCTTTGCCACTATATCACATAAGTGCAAAGACAGTTATAAAGCACATTGTTTTTTCATTTTACACCCCTTTATAAAAAAGTTAGACCGCCATGGGATATCAGGCGGTCGGGGAGTTCACTAATCGTCTTATCGTTGATTCTGTCGCTTTCGGGTTACCCCTGTTGTATAACAGACAGCTCCCCGACTTATACAGTCAGGGATAAATAACGATACAAAGCCACAGGAAGCATATCGGATTTTCGATACACTTTGATTTTGTACCGGATAAGACAGGCTAGTGACAGCCCCGAACCCATATCCCTATGGATTCATTTCATAGTCTATCACTAAAAATCAAAAATGTAAATTGAATATATTGCATTATGCTGTATACCAAAAATCGAGTGTTTTTCTGATGAACTTGTCAGAGATTATAGACACACTACGTTCATACCGCCCAGATTTCACTTCGCCACCATACAGCAAAAACCGCATTTTTTAAAAACTTAATTCGCTTATAGATTGCATTCTCACACTTATTCAATCGACACAACACACCTTACCACAAATTCAACCCTAGGTTGTAAACACATCCGAAGCACACGTTATTTTAATAACTTATCTTCATCATATAAAGCATCCGGTAAAATTTTTTCTATAAAAAATACAAAAAGTGAAAAAAATACTTGAAATAGGATTTAATAAGGTATAATATATGCAACGCTATTCGGGCATAGTTCAGTCGGTAGAACAACGGACTGTTAATCCGTATGTCGTTGGTTCGAGTCCAACTGCCCGAGCCACGAATTCCGTCGCAAAATCGTTGATTTTGCGGCGTTTTTCTTTGTTAACACTTTTGGATTTAGGCACACCACAATCCACCCAAAAACACCACTATTTAACCCCTTGGCTACACAGCAGCTACACAGGATCCGCAACCTGTCCGCAGTCCGATGAATAACTTACCATTTCACAACCCATAAAAAAATCTACATATTTTGAACATATTGCAAAAATGGGCGTTTTATCCCCCCGCAACACATATCTTGACTTTTGCCATATCATACCTTACAATGACTGTGTCAATATAGTGCAATTGCACTGACCCGCCGCAAAATCTCAAAAAAATATAATCACGCAATAATTTGTTGCGAAACAGCCAGTAAATTCATACGAATTTCTGGGGTGTTTTGGCAATTAAACACACAGGAATAAAAAAAAATGACAACCAATGAAATTAAACAAATTATTTTAACAAATGATTTAAACCAATTTATCCATGGGGCAGATGTGCAACAAATTGGTATCGGTTGTTCTGGTGATTCTGTTTTGAAAATATCCAAAGATGGGAACGACTTTTTTCTTAAATATTCGGCGAACAAAAATATTGAAACAGAATATAAAAAATTAAACTGGTTGCAAGGTTGCCTGCCTGTGCCACAAATAATATCTTATCAACATGAGAATGGTATACACTATCTGCTGACACGTGGGCTGGATGGCGAGATGATATGCACACCAAGATATATGAAAAATTGGCACAGTGGTTTAAATGTTATCCTTCAAGCATTTGAAAAATTGTGGGCAACAGATATCAAAGATTGCCCTTTTGATGCGAGGCTGGATTATAAACTAAAACAAATCAAGGTTAAGATAGATTCAGAACAAATCAAACCCGAAGATATAAGACCAGAATTTCTTGCAAAATACGGCGGTATTGATGGTATTTATGAATACCTTATCAAAAACAAGCCGGACGAGCAGTTATGTTTTTCGCATGGTGATACCAGCCTGCCCAACATTTTTGGACACGGCGATAAATTGTCGGGTTTTATTGATGTATCTGATTGTGGGGTTGGGGATATTTGGTTTGATATTGCGGTGACAGTAAAGTCAATTAAAAGAAACTATAACGAAGAAGCCGTGCAAATATTCTATCGCGAAATCAAAAACAAAATCGGAAAAATCAAACACGACATTATTGATTACTATCTTACATTGGTTGAATTATAGACCGCAAACACCACTCTTGATTTTTGTGGGAAATGGTGTAGAATATGTGTGTGCAAGTAATTGCACAAAGGCATTATAAGCGTGAACGGGCTTGATCTCCCTTACACAGCGAAGCTTTTAATGTCCCGACAATGGTCGGGATGCCGTTGTTATAAGACTTGTCGAAGGCAACGGGGTTTCTGTGTAGACTGATCAACTCCCGACCACTCTTTATTTGAGTGGTCTTTTGTTTGGGGTTGTATGTTTGTCAGACAATGGACTTTTGTTATTGGAATTGCGTTTGCCATTGGGGTTGGCGTTGGGGCGCAATTGCCCACAGGGACGGTCACCCCGCCCAGCGCACCCGCACATATAGAAGCATATTTCACCCCCGGCACCGAATGCGAAGACCGCATAATCGCCGAACTGGGTCGGGCCGATAAAATCGACATTGCCGTTTATTCTATAACCAATTCGAAAATTGCGAATGCCATTATCGCCGCCCACCAACGGGGCGCCCGCGTCCGCATCATCACCGACCGAACTATGACCGGGCATAAATCGTCCATGATTGATGATTTGGCGGGCGCCGGCATCCCCGTCCGCATCAACCGCCGACATAAGATTGAACACAACAAATTCGCCGTCTTTGATAATCAGCGCATGGTGACGGGTTCTTATAACTGGACCACCGCCGCCACCAAGTATAACAGCGAAAACTGCATCTTCCTGACCCACCCCGCACAAGAGTACAGCAAACGGTTTGAAGTGCTGTGGGGGATGTATAAGCGCCATTGACTTATTTTTTTGCCAGACATTCAAAAAATTGCTTGTTGTTTTGGGTTATAAAATCTTGCAAATTTACTACTGTTCCAGATATTATCATGTCCAATACTTTTCTTGCTGCCTGTCGTGCAACATTATCCAAACGATTTATATATTCGTCTAGCTGTGCCATTGTTAACTCCTGCTTATGGCGCTTTTTATGTTTTCTACGATAGTCAGCAGGTGCAGCCTCTCCAGAATGCGCAACGTTACTGCGCATATCATATATAATATCAATAAAATCTGTTAGACTTGGATCTTTAAGTAAAAACACAAGATAACTGCGCAATCTAAACTTTAACTCTTGGGTCCCTGTTAAAAACAAGCGCTCAAAAAATATTACATAATTCAAAATCCTTGACGATATATCATGATAATTTTTTGCCAAATCAAAAAAATATAATGCTTCAAAAAAACTCTCTATCTTCTTATCAGGCACATCTTCTATCTGTTTCACAAAACCTAAAAAATCATTCATCTCATCTTGGTTTATTGTGTAAATATCAGGATACATAGTATAGCCTTCGTATGGCACACTAGACATAAAACATTCAAATCTCGTATGATATGGATGTCTAATCGGCTGTCGACCAACTTCTGCAATAAAAATTGTGCCTAATTGAATGTCTCCATGTTTAAACAGCCTTGCATACATGATTGTATTTGAGAACATGTTTAAAACCTGTCTGAAAGACAATTTATGAACATCAGTATTCTCATCGCCCTCCAAAATCAATATGTACTTTAAGGGTATCGATGGCACGGTTGGCTCAATTAACCAATTGTTAGATTCTTGCAAATATTGCACAAGCCCCTTATATTTGTCTTTAAATAAATGAAATGGTAATATTCTATACCCATTAAAACTTTTATCTAGAATATCTTCAGTCGGTTCAAAATTATATACAGATGCAAATGCAATTTTTTGTCCCATATGATACCTTCTTAATTTTTTCTAATTGTAATTTTAGTATAAACCTTTGTCCAAGCGTCTTATCAATAGAGGAGGCATGAAACGATGCAGCAAGACAATAAAAAACTTAGCGCACCCTAAATTCGTCCAAATTGTAATTACCGCACTTTATATCAGTAAACAAATAAACTGTTCTGTTCTTCATGACAACCTTATATTGATAATCCCCCCAACCACTAACATTCAGCTCCTCAACAGATGAAATTTCATCCATTTTAAAATAAACGGGCGCTGTGCCTTCTTTATACATATCTGTTCCGACAAATAAAATTTCTGTTTTTTCTTTCAGTTCTTTTTGCAATTGCAAATTTTGCCTGTCTAGTGCCTGTAATTCTTCTAACATGCTGTTATGCATTTCAACCATTCTTTTATCCATTATTAACAAAACACCAAAACATGCAATACCACCAAACAAGCAAGCCCAAAAACCAAACGCCAGCAAACTGACAAAGCTATAAACTATAAACAACCAAAGCATAAAAAATCCTTTTTGCAAACAATACAATAATCAATCATAAAAGCACATTTTTCAAGGAATTAAAACACGTTATTCCACAAAAACGATCCCGAACCATTTTTGCATGACGGTCAGGCGGGATTGATAGTCGCCCGCGGAATTGATTTCTGTTTCATATTCGCGTTTTAGTTGTGCTGACAGGCTAAGTTCACGCACCAGGCGATTGCACACGCCCATAAGATAGAATATATTGCCCGCCGGTCCGTTCAGGTCGATGACCAGGCCCGTTTGGTATTTCACCCCCGGCACACCCCGCCGGGCGGCGCGCAGTTTCCGTTCCAGTGCATCAATCGTTTCCAAGTGCGGCGCCTTTGGTTTTTAGTTCTTGCTGAATTTGCCCCCACATCAATTCCAGTTCGTCCAGCCCTGTCAGGTCTGATTTTAACCACATTTCTGGGGTCTGCCATACGTCGTCCTGGCCACAGGCCAGCGCATCATCCACCAATTTGCGGATGCGGCGGTTGCGCATTTCGTTCTTGATTGCGGACCGGTACAGCATGCGCTTGTCCACCGTGATGGGGCGTGACGTTGTGCCGGTGTGATACGCCCACCACTTGGTCATTTTTAGTTTGTTCAGCATTGCCACGCGCAGCATCGCCACCCCATAACTCAGGGTGCCGGGGCCGTCTAATATCTCGTCCGCCAGGTGTCGTCCGGTGCGCCCGTTCAGAAATTCCAGGATTTCATCGGCGGACTTTTCGGGGCAAATCTGGCCCAGACGTTTAACCGTGATGTCCCAGATTGCGTTTCGGTGGTCTGGGCTGGCATAGTGTGCCGCCAGCGCACCATAGAATCCGTGTTGCTTGTTTATCGTTGTCATGTTGTACCTCTTGTTTTTTCAACACAACAATGCCAACAAAAAATGGAATAGCTAGTGAAATAAAATTGTTCCGCCCCTTGAACTTATCCCCAGAAGAACTATATTAAAGTTGCCCTGCTCAATAGGTTCAGGGGTGCTGTATAAACGAAGTCAAGTATATGTTGCAACGCAACGAATACAATGACAAGTTGGTCCGAGCAGACTTGAATATCGAAACACAGACCGAAGGCTTGTGCGAACATAATCAACAACTCCTTGGATTTACAAATATCGTTGTACAAATCATACAACGTACAATAAATTGGCGTGCGCTTAGGAAGATGCTTGGAATGAATTGACAAGTCAGACTAAGCATAGCTTAGGAAGAGTCGTTGCTTGCGAAAGGCGTAACATGTGGTTAACGCAAACCCTACGCCTTTCGGGTGTTTTCTGGAAGATTATGGAATTTGACTGGAAAAAACTCTTTGACAAACACAAAAAGAAGGCCTATAGCCATATAGACACGCCTTGCACTACATACCAAAATTCTAACGGACAATTATCCAAAACAGCAAAAAATATTATTGGCTACATAACGAACGAACACAAAATTGCGAGACACTCATTTTTACCTTTTATCGGCTATAACATTACAGAAAGACACGTATCAAAAATAGACAAAACAAAAACTAGAGAAGAACAAGTATCTATTGCGAAGATTAGACCAATTCGATGCGCATCACATTTTGATTCAATGATATATGCATATTATACGCATATTTTGTATACATTGTATGAAGAAGCGCTGGCGGAACTAGAACTAGGGGATGTTGTCTTAGCCTATCGAAAATCTGAACACATGCACAAAATAGCCAACAACATAACGTTTGCACGGGAAATTTTTGATATTATCAAAAGTAAAAATAACAAATGTTTAGCTCTCGCTTTTGACATAAAAAGTTTTTATGACTATATAGACCATAAAAAATTAAAACAACAATGGGCTTTATTACTTAACAAAGATGCCACAGACGGACGATTACCACCGGACCATTATAACATATACAAATCTCTAACGAACTACAGCTTTATTGATATAAATACAATCAAACGTTATCTGCAATGCTGGCATGCAGATTTTGATTCCCACGATTGCAAAAAATGCCCATTACAAAAGAATGTCAAACTACCTAAGAAATTATTTAAAGACGTTGATGCTTTTCACAAATTTAGAGAATGGTGTAAAACATACGATAAAAAAACATGTAGTAAATACGCCTTTAATGTTAACAATGGCATTTTAGACAAAACCGATCCTTACGGCATTCCTCAGGGCTCCCCAATATCTGCCCTGCTTGCGAATATATATATGCTTCCGTTTGATAAGGCTTTGAAAGAATTCTGCGACAAGCGTAACGCTACCTATAGACGCTACTCTGATGACATTTTAATAATCTGTGACCTATCGTCAAAAGATGAAATTTATCAATATATTATGCAAAAAATTCAAGAACAGGGAAAACATTTGACAATACATCCTATAGAGGAACATAAAAAATCTAAAAGCAAATGTTATGATTTTTCATCTGATAGGATCAAACAAAATCCGTTGCAGTATTTGGGTTTTACTTTTGATGGCAACGATATAAAAATACGTGGTTCCAGCATAGCAAAATATTTAAGAAAGTCCAAACGAGGAATTACATCCATGCGCTTTGCTACACAAAACAAAATCGAACAATTGATAACGAACGGTGTTCCTTTTGACTCTATTAAGAAAAAATTATATAGAAGACAATTATATAAAAAATACACTCATCTAGGGAAAAACAATTTTTGGTGTTATGTTAATAGAGCATTTTATGATATGAGTCATCTTACAATAAAAAAACAAATGCGGAAGCATTTTGAGCGCGTAAAAGAACTTATTGATCATCAAGATATGCAGCTCAAATTATTTCTAGATAGGCTCAAACAACAATAAACAAATTAACAAAAAATCAAATAGGTAGTGAAATAGATAGGAACGCGCAAGAAAAATGCCCCAACTGGGGCATTGTTGGTTACACAATCTCAAAATACGATGCGTCAAACTCTTTAACATCGTAATTTTTCTTCGGTTTGGCGCCCAAACCATGCTCACGCATTAAACGTGCTAGCTTGGCCCCATTTATCAAAACAATTGTATAACCGTGTGCACCTCTTGCTGCTTTTTCTGCTTTCTCTGAAAATTCAGAAGTCGTTATGAATACGCCTTTGTTTACATTATTTGTTGCAAGAGCCCCCACAAAATCACGCATTTCTTTTTCATTAACTTTGGAGTCTGTATAACGTTTGGCCTGCAAGTATATCTTGGACAGCCCCAGCTCATCTTCATCTATAATTCCATCAATGCCGCCATCCGCAACATATCTGGTTGGTGTACCCACGCCATAATCCATAGCCTCCATTAAATCTACTACTATTGTCTCAAAGCGTCTTGGGTCAACAGTCTTTAAATTTGATAAAATATCATCTTCTAATACAGAATTAAGGTCGTTAATTGCACTTTCCAGCATTTCTTCTGGATCTATCGGTGTTTGACAAGTGGAATCAGGTGTATTTGGTGCAGATTGAGCTTTTGTTTTTTTACCTGTATTTGACACATTCATAAAATTTACAAAATCTGGGTATTTCATTAAATATGCGTCGTCTACTCTATCACCTGAAGAGGCGACTCTTTTGCCTTCATCTGTAATTTTATAACTACCACGTTTTACACGTTCTAAAAGCCCCGCACGAAACATAAAATATGCAGCCCAATACACACGACTAGACACAATCGGCTCGCCGGACTTCAATGTTTGTTTTATATCCTCTGATGTTAAGTTCAATATATTTACGACGTCTTCTAGCACATCTGTACGTTTCATAATATCGCCCGATTTTGCATACACTTGCAATACAGGGTTCATAAAATCTTGATAACTTGGAATGGACATAATTTTCCTCTTTTTTCAAGAATTATATCATAATATCTATTAAACACCATTTAAATTTATTCAGACGTACTGTGAACCAATATCAACAAGATAGAAATAAACGAAAATCATTCAGACAAAATATTCTCTATCATCTGTTTACGCCATTCTAGCGGTCTTACCTGTGTTTCATCCTTATACGCATTATCGAAGATCCGGTATAAGTCTCTATATTTTCTACCTGTGCGAATAATTGCTTTTAAATCATCTGTGCTTAACGGTATGATTTTCATTGATTCTACACATTTGGTATCGTCTTGTTGATCATAATATGGCACATTTTTCCTTGATCTGAAATCAGATACAACATTTGGGTGCAAATAATTTGTTGCAAATATACAGTATGAATCCATATTTTTAGAGCGTAATAAATGTTGTCCTAAATGTCTTGAAACAGGTTCCATTTCCATTCTGCGCTGATTTATACTGTCTGCTAAAGTTGCTTCCAAGAGCAAAGAGTGCTCTGGATAATCGTCGCTCCCAGAATACTCGTATACAATATCAGCTTCACCACCTGCAGCATGAGTTTTAGGTAGCAAATCGGCCCCTAAAGACAATTTCATATAATCCAGAACCTTACCTTGTCTTTCGCTTATCTTATACCACAATATCCCCAGTACATACTCAAAAATAGTTGGTACGTCTGCATTATCTGTAACTCTTGCCTGTATTTCTGTATCCGCACGACTTTGGAACATGTCTAATAAAGCCAAAATCTTTTTATCTGTAAACTTGTCGTCAATCAATTGCTGCAAACGTTTATAACGTTCGTCCTCAACGATTTGGTTGACCTCTTCAAGATTTTTTGCTTGTGTGCCAAAATTAGTGTTAATACGTGCTAATATGTCTTCCTTATTCAGAATCAAACATGGAGAAATTTCTTCTAGCTCAATGTTGTTAAATAGCTTATCGTTTATCCTAAAAGCTTCCTGATATAAACAATCCGCTACAGACACAAAGAAGTGCTTTGGTATAATATCAAGCTCAACTTTATCTTCTTGAAATAAAATTAAATCTGATATGTTAAAATATCTACGATTTAGATCAAAATAGTCATCCAACAATGTCTTTGCTTTGTTAATATGCAACACTTTGAAGAAGGTTAGCTTTAGCTCCTTCTCGTTTATAACATGATCAAATTCCGTAACATTTAAGAGAGCTGCCGGATCTATTTCCATTAGTTTTTTAGAAACTTTCCCAAATATATATTTTTTCCAAAGATCTTTAGTACCACCAGAAAGTCCCATGATAGCGTTAAACAAATCTTTTATTTTATCTGATTGTTTATTCAAATATACAGATTTCAATGCGTTATAGAGAGGGAAATATGCTTTTGTATATTTTTCGCTACTTTTTCTGTTAAGCGCAATTGTACTTATAACGCTTTCTGAAACGGGTTGCTCTAAAAAATATTCCAAAGCCTTAGAATAATTGTCAATAGATATTATTCTATCAAATATTATTTGATCTATATCTAATTTATTTTGTCTGTGTAACAAAATCTTGTGAATAATATCATCTGTATTTTCTTCATTCGTACATAATGGCAATAAATACTTAAACTCTTCAAATGAAAGAAAATCCGCTTTGGACAGAGCATAAATCAATATAATAAAAGGCCTAACAATATCAGTTTCCACCTTACAATGCATTTTTAATAATTGTTTTGCAAACAAGAAGCTGTCTTTAGGAATTTTGAGAAAATTGTCAGTTTCAAAATTGTTTTCACGACTCATATTTAATAAACTAACGCCAACATCTGAAAGTTTTCTGTTTTGCTTCAATAAGCCTAGCGCTACCATTCCTGAGGTCTTTTGACGCGCATCTTTATCTTTTATCTTGGCTTCTCCTACAAGAAAATTGTTCTTTTTCATATAATCATAATACTTTTTCTGAACAATCTGATCCCATATTGCATTTATATTTTCAGGTAGTTTCCAGAAAGAATCCAGTAACCCCAACTGTGTTTCTATTGTCTTATTAAAATTCTTTGTTCTGAAACTTGTTGTTCCCAAACACCAACAAAAGCTCTTATAAGAAAACTCCATATTCATACCCCTAATAGTTAATAATTAGCACTTCTTCACTAGAAGAAGTTCTGTCTTTTGTGTGATAGCTAGAATTGGCATAGTTATAATTCAATCTGATTGCCTTATATTTATTTGAATTATTTTCCAACCACTGAATCAACAGCTTATTTTCTTTACCTTTACTGCGCAATACGTTAGATAACGCAAATTTTATTCCCTTTGTATTTAGTTTGTCTAAAAAGTTTAGCAAATCCTGCTCGGCTTTCAAGTCCCAACCGCCTTGTTCATTATATGTAGCACACGTAATCAAATAAGGAGGGTCCACATACACAAAATCATCAACACTCAAACTTTCTATATCAAATTCTCTAAAATCCCGACAAATGAATTCACAATCTTGTTCATGCAACTTATCTATAAACGAAGATAGTTTTTCTGCCATTTTTGAGTTAAAATCACGCTTACCTACTGGTAAATTAAAGTGGTTATTGGCGTTAAATCGTATCTGATTATTAAAAGCATATACAATCAACACATACAGAACCACATAGTAGTAATAGTCTTTACTTAACTTTGTGTTAAAGTCTTCCCGTAATTTTAGAAATTTTTCTCTGTTATAATCGCCAAGTCCAACACTGCTATCACAGCCATAATGATCATAACCGTGCAAACTTACACGAGACAGGCCATACTTATCTATTATTTCATACACCCAATCAAAAACAGCCTGCTTGTCCAGATTTTTTAATGTGTGATATAGATAAATCAAATTTCTATCTAAATCGTTATATATTACTTTGGAAGCTCCGACATTAACCCCAACGTTACATCCACCACAAAATAGATCTACAAATGTGTTTATTTGCTTGGGAAACAATGGCAATATCTGTGGCAACAATTTGGCTTTTCCGCCCGTATAATTAAGAGGAGATTGTACAAATGCCATGATTTACTCTACACCTCCCGAACATTCACACAAAAACAATCTCTCCTCATTGTCTGCTATATCAGACTTACCCGTTGTAAAAGCCTTGTACTGCTGAGAAAACACCTTTACCTTGCCTTTGCCTCTCAGTATACGCAGTATATCTTCGTCAGAAATCTTGGCATTAGATCTGTCATTACCCTTTTGCGACATGTTATTATAAGACAACATAATATATTTTGCCTTGATATTACTGATCAAATCTGCAAATGCATCTGTTGCTTTATTTGTGCAATATTCGCTTTTTAATTTACTGCGATCCATCTTTTTCGCCACACCATGCACCTCTGGCTTTTCCCAACGAGCTACATTTTCCAACAAATGGTACGCATCGCAATATTGTCTAGAATTATATGGAGGATCAATATAGACCAGATCGGCTTCTATTTCTCTGACAAGCAAATTTGCATCTGTGTTAAAACATTTGTTTTTGGGGTTGTTATCAACCGGTGCCAGTGGCACATACAATTCCAGTTCATTTTCATAATTACAACCCTTGCGATAAGCGTCATAATGTCCACAGGTTTGTGCTATTTTATCCATAGCATACAACAACGAGGTTATTAGGATCGCTCTTTCTCTGGCGTTTATTTGTTTCTTTTTGAACAACTGTTCTATGTCGTTTCTTATATAGCCAATTTTGGAACAATCTTTCTTGCTAAAATAGGTGTCTGCAAAATTTCTTGTCATATAATTATCACGACAAGATCCTAATGAGTTATATTTAACCACAAGATCAATAATTTTTTGTTGATCATATGTTTCCGCACCAAACCAGGCGTAATTGCAAATATAATTACTGTACATCAAATCATTTGTAATGATAACCATGCTTTTATCAAAAGCGGAAGACACAGCACCTGTACCAGCAAAAATATCGGCTATCACTTTGATATTACGACACTCCTTTTCAACAACATCGACAATAAAGGGCAATAATTTATACTTATTGCCTAAATAACGCCGGTTATTTATCTTAGAGGTTTTATACCCGCTCACACTTTCTTCCTTTCATTTAGAAATTTAGAACAAAACCACCATCTAAGTCAAGAGAACAAATGGTCATTTTAAATTTATCGAGAAAGACAACTATAATATAATTCTTGTGATATTAAGCGACAAAAGCTTTGAAAAATCACAAAATCTCCCGTTTTTTAGTAAGATTACATTAAATCATATAATATCCGAAATAAATAACATTAAGGGGTATTCTGCTTATGTGAAAATTATAGCAGCACAATAATTTATCATTGCGTTACATTTAATACACTGCCACAACACTTTTTGTATTTTTTACCGCTTCCGCATGGGCATTTGTCATTAACCCCTATTTTTATAGTCTTGATACCATCTGGCCATTCAGCTTCCATTTTTTGAAACATCTTACTAAATGGCTGCAACAACACCCCATGCTTTATCCTTTCCGCATCCCAAAAATCTTGTTCTTGTTTCGGCCACCCTCTAAAATTTGCATAAACTAAATCGGAACTGGTAACTTTTCTGTGTTTTGGTGGTTCTATCGCAATGCCAATAATTTTATTTATATTTTTATTTTCGGCAACACATTTGGCCTTAGCAAAATTTATATAGAGACCTAAAAGATCTCTTCTGCGATATATATATTCTGTATACGAAGTAGCACGTGCTGTATCTACCTGTAAAAAAAGGTACAACAAATCTGCTGTAGTGTTCGATAAAAAAACAGTTACACAAACTTGGTCAGGACCGCACTTTTTTATAGCATTAAAAATCGACTTAGACAAAACTCGTCTAGATAATCTATCTTCCGTTGCCATATATCGCAAAACAACATCCTGACTATCAGTGCTGGTTTTGCTGATTATTTTCATGGAACCATCAAGTGCACAAACAGCACTTTCTTCTACTAAACGATCCCAAAAATAACTTGGTTTATTAGCTCTATTGCGCGACAAATACCTAGAGCTTTTCTTAAAGCTCTCCCAGTCACACTCTGGTACATGGTATTCTGAACTTCCGGTCCCTATTTCTTCCTTTGATAAAAAAACGTGGCATTTACGTTCTTGATCAAAATTATGAATATATTGATATAATAGATCTTCCTCTCCTGCATAACTAGTATACCTAGTTCTGATTAGTTTTTCTTTTTCATTTAAATATCTTACAAAATCAGTTAATGTATCTAATTCGTTTAAAACAAATGGTAATGAATAATCATCAAACACATGAACAAATGTTTTTGTCTTATCATAATCATACGTTGAGAATAAATGATCTAATAAATATTCATCTTGATCTTCTTGTGACACGCTGAAAAACTTCTGATAATCTATAGTTTTTTCTTCATTAACATTTGAAAAACTCAAACTTCCGCGACGATTCCCTCCAAAGAAGTTTTTACACGCCTCTGTAGCCCCATTAGCAACACAAATTAAATGTATTTTAATTTGTTTTTTATCTGGTATGTTAACAGGCAATTTTTGTTTAGGGTTTAACCAGACTTTCTCTGGGTGGTCTCGAATTATATTTTCTGCATGATGTAATTGTTTAATAGATTCTATAATTGCCTTGCGTTCCCAGCGTTGCCAAGCCACAAACGGTTTGATTTCTTCGTTGTACTTAATGTTTTTGTCCGAAAATATTAAAACATTATCACCACAAATGACTAACAAGTCACACAATTCTTTAAATCCGGACGAAGTTTCAATCTGCGGGTTTGGGTAACTCCAAAGCCCCATAAAAACCCTTTCACCCAATTTAACTAAACGATGCTCTGATTCTGTAAGGCCTTTAGATTTCTCAATATTCACTTATTACACCTCTGTGCTATCGGCGAAAATGACATATAAAAAGGCGATGGGTGGACATGCCAAGCACCAAAATACAAACCATCCTTTTTTGATAAAAACTGCCGGTCTTTTTTCTGTTTGCATTATCATGTTTTATAACTCCTCTACACCAATGTCGGTTAGATATTGCCATAAGGCGTCATAGAATTTTGGTTGGCGGGTGGCGTCGGAAATGTCGCCGCGCGGGACAAATATTACAAAACCTTCACGGGCGCGGGTCAGCAGTACACGATACGCGTTTTTAAGATAACGTCGCTTGTCTTCTTGGTTGATTGATAACCAGCGCGAGCCGCTTGGTTTGAAATACTCAAATTTACCATCAACATATCTGTAATCTGCGTCCCAGCCGACAACCGCATAATCTATTTCCAGGCCCTGGATATCAAATTCACTGGCCGCTTCTTCCATAAAGTATGAAGACTTGATATCATCGCGTTCACCAAGGAACCACTTTTCCGGCTTGCACTTACTTTCTATCCAAATACCATCTGCACGCAATCTGCGACCATTTGAACTGGCAATCAGACCATGACGCAACGTCTTGCCTGCAGTCTGTTCACGCACCCATTGTTTGGCACGCGCCAAATCACGCGTCATATAAATTGGATAGACTTCGGACAATCGTTTATATTTTTCTGCGGCGGCTGCGGCATCATTATCAAGCAAAGAATCAACAAAGCCCGCGACATCAGATGTTCTGTGTGCACGCAATGATACGGACAGGTGCAGTTCTTTAATCGTTTCGCATTTCAGCCCATCGGTTAGTTCCGCAAACGATTGGTCGCCCAGGTATTCACTGGCGGTTATATCACCAGACACGTAAACATTCCAATCTGGGAAAGAACGCTTTAATGACGCAAACCATTCCTGGATACCAGCTTCACCAGTGTTAATGTCCTGACCACCGCCAACAAGGCACACAATCACGGCCCAATCTTGGTGTCGGTTCATATAGTCAATTAACAACTCTGGCTCGCTCATAGCCAAGAAGTGGGCACGCTGTTCATCGGTTAGACGGTTAAGAATCGCCCCTTTCTTCTTTTGCATAAAGTCTGATAACATACGTTGATTCCATGCACGCTGTGCTTCGTCAAATATGACAACATTTTCAGTTGGAACGTCTGCCTCATTCAAGGAACGATCACGAAAGTGATGAATTATCTGAATAGAAGATTTTATCTTGCTGTGTGTAAGAGATTTGGACGTACCATTTTGCTTGTATGCATCTAGAGCCAAAGCCTCGCTAAGTACCGAAACCAATGGCTGATTACCTGTCAAAAAGCACGAATAACTTTGCCCCGTTGTTTTCTGATTTGCAAATACAATGTTCAGACCGGCCAAGGTTTTACCCGCACCAGGAACACCCGTGATAAAGCAGATGGATTTTTGTTTATTCTGCTTTGATTGTTCGATTATACGCTGAACCGCATCTGATGTCTTGGTCAGGTTTTCGGCGGCTGTATTTTGCGCAATATCTGCGACAGAGTGAGTGTTATATAGGGCTTTGGCGGCCTCAATAATCGTTGGGGTCGGAACATATCTGGAATTTGCCCATTTATCCATATTGATTGTTGTGCACGAAGTATCTGTGTTGTGAATAATTATATTACGCAATTCATCGCCATCGGTCAGAATTACATCTTCTGGCATATCGTGTTTGCGGTAGTCATCCGGCACACCCGTTGCCACCAGGACGGGAACGATTTTACACCGACGGCTTTCTTCGTGATAGTTTTGCAAATCAAATGCGTATGTGCGAACCTGGCGGATTGCGTCACTGGCATATGTTTCTGCGCCGACCTTAAATTCCAGAACAAAGACAGTATTGTTTATCAGCAAGATGTTGTCTATGCGACCGCCCACGCGTGGCAGAGTGTATTCAAACAGAATGCTGCCAGATGGCGCGTATGCCAGCGCATATTTCAACACGCGAATTTGTTCCATCCAGGCGTCTTTTTGCGCGGCAACTGTATCGTATCTGTCACCTGCGGCGATAATACCAAAGATTTCATCATCGCTTTGGCGCAAAAAGTTATGAATACTGTTTTTGTAGAAAGCGTCGCTCATTTTACTTTCCTTTGGCTTGTAGTGTTTTGGATACGATTTGGTCGGCGGGGAGTTGTGGGTGGGATGGTAAGTCCTGGACTGGCACCCAGTGCATATCGTCATGGACGCGTAGGCGGATTTCGCCGGTGTAGGATGTGATTTCGTATGTATGAAGTTCGATAACCTTGCCTGAATCCGTTGTGTGTTTTGCAATGGTAATCAGGTTGCCGATTTGGGCATCTATCCCCAATTCTTCATAGAGTTCCCTGCGCAGGCATGTTGGGCCGTCTTCGCCATCTTCAAACTTGCCACCGGGGTATTCCCATTCGCCCGCCAATGGTTGGTCCGCCGCACGACGCATCAGCAGAACTTTATCCCCATTTCTAAAAATCGCAGCTGTTACTTTCACACTGAATCCTTTCCTTTACAACACCATCTTGCACTGTTTTTTTAGGTTTGTAAAGTCCTTATTTTCTGCGGATTTTAGCGTTTATACATAGAGATACACCACGATACATTTAAGGTGAATTTTTAGGATATTTTTGTATTTAGATACAACTAACAACATATCAACAGTTTTACGTAAGTTTTCAACAATTTTTTGTGCATTACTACTTTCACTACCTTTTCTTTATCTTTTATTTTTATTATCTTTTATTTTTCTTTACTACTACTACTACTTTCCTTACCTATGAAATCAATATTGAAATCAATTCTGATTTATGAAATTAGACAGTGCGGTATGCGGTCTTGTTTTTTTATCAGTGTGTAGCAAGGTGACGGGGTCGCCGTTACCCGTATATGAAACACCCATCACAGGACCCATTAAATAACTGGAATTTTTGTATTTCTTGGATATAATCAATAGGGTAAGGCATGAAAGATATGGCAAAGTTTTCAGATTTTATCAGCGAATACAAAACAGCCCAAGAGCCATCTAAACAAGAAAAGGCACGTAATTGGGATATCGCCATTGGCCTGCAACAGGTTGATGGGTTGACACCATCGCGTTATCTGTACCAGGTGGCACGTGATAATATCGAAGGCAAGCTGAGTCATGACGAAGTTCATCAGTCGTTGCGCCAGTATTACCGCACCCCAGAGGGTGACGAACTGGGTATTGAATACTGGGAGGCCGACACCGTTTCCAACCGTATTGCAGAACTGTTAAGCAATTCGTCTTTTACCTTTGCGCCGACTACTTTGCTGTCTATTCACAAGTATTTATTTAATGCGGCATTGCCTGAACACTGGGTTGGGAATGTCCGTACCAAGGATATTATCAAGGCAGAAAACGTGCTGATGGGGGACACTGTGCACTATGCCAGCCATATGGACATTATGCCAACACTGGAATATGACTTTGACCGCGAAGAACGTTTTGATTACAGTACGCTTAACACACGTGCGCAAGTTGAACATATCGCGCAATTCGTGTCTGGCCTGTGGCAAATTCATCCATTTCGCGAAGGCAATACGCGCACAATCGCCGTATTTGCAATCAAGTATCTGCGCAATAAAGGCTTTGCTGCTGATAACGAATTATTCAAGGATTATGCAGAATATTTTCGCAATGCCTTGGTTCGTGCCAACTATGAAAATATACCGCGCGGTATCAAACGGACCTATAAATACCTGAACTTGTTCTTTGGAAATCTGTTGCTGGGCGAAAACAATTCGCTGAAAGGTGACGACATGGTTATAAATATCGCTAATCCCGAAATAAAAACTAGCGATATAACTAGCGATAAATGTAGCGATTTGAATATAGACGACCTGAACAAAACAGAACGGAGGTTCTTTATCGCTATGGCTGAAAAGTTATGCACGATGGGTTATGTTACTGCTGCGGACGCAATTTCTATAACGGGCAAGTCGCCACAGCGCGTACGCCAACTGTTTGTCGCATTGGTTAAAAAAGGTTTCTTGGTTGCCACCGGTCAAAACAAAGGCCGCAAATATAGTTTGCCAGAAAAACGATAATCGATTTATAAGAAAATGTGTTCTTAGGTGCGAACCAGGTTCGCACCCAAGGTTCGCACTTATCATATTGTAATTACTGCCAAAACACCCAAAGTGCGAACCTGCGAACCAATTTTTCAAACCTGTGTGTAACAAGGTGTCGAGGTCGCCGTTACCCCCAATCAAAAGAGGTTTTACAGAACCTATTTTTATTTTACTGAAATGCAACATGCACCATTTAGGCACATATTGCATTTGCAACGTTATTGATGGCACGATAGGTGCTGCTATCCATGATGTGGGTATATCCTTCGGTGGTGGTTATACGGGAATGTCCGGCCGCTTCTTTCATGGCAGCTATATTTTCACCGATATTTGCACCCATACTGATAAACGAATGTCGCAGGTCGTGTATTCGCATATGTGGCAGCTTGGCATATGACAGTGCCCATTCAAATGGCTTGCGGATGTTGTTTATTGGTCTGTGCTCGTTCCCAACACCTGGGAATACATATTTGCTGCCCAGTGCGGTTGCTTCATCCAGCGCAGCCTGCAAGTATGGTATAACCGCATCAGACAGTTTTACATCCCGGGCGCCGGTCTTGCTGTCTTTCAGGTGTATTACCTTGTGCATAAGCGCAAGTTCTTCTACCTCTAGCCCAGTTATTTCAGACGCACGACACCCAGTCAGCATCAGCACCCGCAACGCATTGAATAACCGTGGGTGCATTTTAGATACCTGGGGTCCAACATCCAGCGCATGCGATAATGCACGATAACCGTCTTGGTCCAGTATTTGTGGCTTATAAACTTTGTTTGAACCTTTGCGAACATACTTGCATGGGTTGGTATTGCGATCTACGTATTTATACATTTCGCACCAATCCCAGAAATTAGAGAACAGAGACAGCGCTTTGTTCGCGGTTGAGAACGACGTTTTCTTTACCCACTTGGCATAGGCGTCCATTACATGCTTTTCTTCTATTTGGCGTATGTACAACTTATCAAACATAGGCGCTAAATATAATCTATATTGCCCCCAATTAGAATCCTGGGTTCGTGGCTTCTTGTATATTTTGGAATATTTGTCCATATATTGCGGGAACAGTACTTTTACCTGTTCACCCAGCGTTTCTTTTTCTTTCAGTTGTTCTTCTATTCTTTTTCTGCGTGGATCTTCGCCTTGGGCAATTTGATGCCGCATATTCCACGCCATATCACGAATATCTTTGATAGAATAATCTCTGTAGCGGCCTATAAAAATATTGCATTTCTTGTTATCTATTTTACACCCCAGGAAAAACCGAATATTGCGTGTTGCCGCAGAATATCGCAGGAATAATCCTGGGATGGTGCCGTCGCTGATCTGCAGGTTAACATCTGAATGCAACAGATGTATCCAAGTGTCCCGAAACGGCTTTGTATAGCATTTCCATTGTTCTGCCATGTGTGCACTCCTTTATTACAAACACACAATGCACGATAAAAACATAATATCCAGCAGAAACAGCTATTTTTTATCGCTTCTTTTTTGTTCCAGCCACTTATTTACCTCAGACAGGGGGTAACGTACCATTTTGCCGATCTTGAAGTACGTAGGTCCAATCCCCAGTGCACGATATTGGCTTAATGCCGAAACAGACGAACAAAGATAGTCGGCCAATTGTTTTGGTGTAAACAGTCTGTCTTTAAACGCTTCCTTGTTCAGGGCGTATTGTCTTGTATCTCTCTCTTGTCCCCCATGGTTCATGAATTGGTAATCCATGTTATTCTCCTTTGGGTTTCAATATGGTTTGTAGGATATAAAAAGGTCACTTTATACAATCTGATATCACAACAACTTTTTATATCTGTACATATAATTTATAGCACATAAAAAAGTAAAAGTCTTGCAAAACCAGCAAAAAAAGTCCTGTTTTTACTAAAAAAATTTGTATCATAATGTATCAAAACTACATTAAAACACATCTAAATAGTATTAAATCATATTTTGTCAGTTTTTGAAACAACGGCTCATCGACGGCACCCGACAAAAAAATCAAACTTTTGCCCCGAATCGAATTTTGATAGAAAAATGCATATATTTTTCTATCAAAATAATAGTTATTGTTAGCTCATAAATAACTATTGATATAGCTATATATATTCTCTAAAAGAGCTTTCTCTAAAAAATACTTGATTTTTATGAGAAAATGTCGTATATTGACACTATGTTAAATGTCGTATATTGACATAAAAGGAATTTATAATGAAAGCTAAGAGAACTCTTTTAGAGAGAATTTTATTACGAATAAAGAAAAGCAAAGCTAATTCTTTTATCTTAAAGGACTTTAATGATCTTGTTAAAGAATATGACTATGATCAAGTCTTGCGTGTTTTACGTATATTGGTAAAAAAGGGTACGTTAATTAAGATCGGACGTGGCATATATGCAAAAACTCGTACTTTTAGTAATGGATTTGTCGCACCAAATGCCACTATAGGAGATTTAGCAGAAGAAGCATTACAAAAACTTGGTATCAAAACTGATAAATCAACTTATTGGCGTGAATACAATGCTGATTTATCAACACAGATTCCAACAGGCAGAGTTATTGCTGTAAATAAACGTGTTAGACGAAACATAAGCTATAATGGCTTTGATGTTTCTTTTGAACAAATCAATAGCAAATATAAAAACAGATGGTATAATACCAGTGCAACAAGAGTTTAACTATGTCTTTGAATATGGAACTTTTTGAACAAATAGCTATTGAAAAGGGTTGTGATATTGCTTTTCCGATCAAAGAGCATTTTCTGATTCAAGTTATTCAACAGTTGGTATCAAGGTTTCATTCTGCTGATGGTGATTTAATATTTGGTGGCGGCACCAGTTTAGTGTGTGCATATGACGAGCTAACCAAGCGTTTCAGTGAAGATGCTGATTTTAGATTTGTTCCGCGCCCCAAATCAACTGCCAATGTTCGCAAAATGCTAACTGATATTGCACATAGTTTGGATGGCTTTGAACTTATTGCCGAACCCGTCCCCGAAAGCAGTAAAATAGAGTTTAGATTTGTAGACACAGAAAACATTGTTCAAACACACTCTGCATTGCGACCTTATATAAAATTAGAGGTGTTTTTCACAGACAATTTGTTTTATGCACCAGAAGAAAAAGAGATATCTTCTTTCTATGACAAATTGGCCGGCACAAATGCTGGATTCAAATTGAAATGCGTATCTTTGGAAGATACTACTATAGATAAAATCAGTTCATTTTTGTGGCGAATTTTATCAACAGATACAGAAAAGTCTCAATACAACCCTGCGGATATGAGACATCTGCACGATTTGTTTTTCTTGGCGCCAAAGCTTGATATTGATAGAACCTTTAAATCTAATATGCTCGAAGTTTTTAAATCTGACATGAGCCATCGCATGCGAGCTCAATACACCTTTGATGTGTGCGTAAAAGATGTTATTGACTTGTTACACCGCAACAAACAATTCAAAGCTGATTATGAACAATACGTCGCAAATATGTCATATGCAAAGAATACAGATAGATTATCCTTTGAAGATGCGTGCAAATCTTTTGAAGAATTAACGAGCAAAATTTAAACCGCGGCTTGTTTATTTCTTACCAGCATCGGATTCTGACTTATCTTCTGTTATTTGTTTAGGCTTTTGGGTTTTTGCTTCAATTTCATGAAGTTTGTCATAATCGATATGAATTTCGCCCGACTCTTCTTTGATGTATTCTGGCGGATTCAAAGATGGATGAAACTCTACACCATCGTGCAAAGCATCAACTATATGTGCCACAATAGTATCCATTTTGTTTTTAGCGTCTGGTTTTTTTATATCTGTTTTTTTCAATAATGTTTCTATATCTGTATCACGTTTTTTATCAACCATACGAATAACATGGTCGTCAAAACTGATTTGTTTTTTGTATTCTTTATCTATTATCTCATATGAGAGTTTTGCCTCTTCTGATTGATAATAATGTTCACGCAATTCAAATGTGCCGATACCGATACTCAAAATGCCCATTATAATACCAAATAACTTTGTAGCGCATTCTGGCCCCACATTTACTTTAATCTCAATCCACTTACTACCAGAATCAACACCAACAATATCAAAAGATGCCGCAATATCTATCGCATCAGAAATACCATTTAGAATCACATGCAACTTTTTCATCAATTTTTCCATATCTTTGATAGAAAAATTGTCTCTATCTGGCAGTTTAATATTTAATAATTGCGGGTCTTGTGGTTTCACCATGGTATTCAAAGTCAAATAATAAATCCTAACGAACTGATTTAATGCATTTATATATTGCGAAATTTGGTTTACAACACCAGTTTGCATTATTGCTTCCGAGCTATTTGGATTATTTGGTTTTGTTGCGTTTAAAAACACTTCTCGTCCTTGCACGATCAACCCTTGTTCTGCAACAAAATTTTCTATGAATATCAACTTGTTATAATTTTTAATAACAACATATTGATTGCCATAGTTTCTATTATTTTCAATCTCCAGCGCAATTATGTGTTCTGGGGTTAAATATTTATCCAATATATTTTTTATTTCACCAAGTCTCATCTGTAAATCCTTTATTGTGTTTTAACCCCATGGTTTCACTGTTTTTGCGTTATATAAAATCGCCTTTTTGTTAATTCTGTCCGTGCCAGAAGTTTCAAATTCTTCTTTCAGCAACTGTGCTTGTACCAATTCCGCCTCGGACCACACACCTATGTATAAATTTGTAAATTTACCTTTTATTATCCCTTGTTTTATATGTTCATCATTGGATTTTAACATTGTACCAAACACAAAAAGATTTCCCTTCTGACTTCTTAATGCTTTGTAGCAACGGTTCAAATAATAATTATGGCGTATTTTTTCTAATTTTTCATCACTAGTGCCCTCAGAAATAAAAACAGGATATACGTCATTCAATAATTTACGATAAATTTGCGTTTTCAACAAAGTCCCTGTTCTGGCAAACGTTAATTTTATTGTTTCCGTGAAATTATCAAAAATATGTAATGCACCATGCAAAAATATCAACTCGTGTTGATTTTCTGTAAAAGTAACAAAATCCTCGTCTCCCCCACCGAAACCGTCTGTAAATTTTGTAAGATTATTTTGCAATATAACCCAATACGCCAAAAGGTCATAATTTAGTGTATACACCCTATCAAATTTATCTAAAAATTCTGCACATTTTTTAGATTTTCTCTCAGGGATATCTGTGGACTTGTCTGGATGATTATTTGTAATAACTGCAACCAAATGTTTTTTCAAACTTTTTATGTCCGAATTTATTTTTTCGTTATCAAATAATGGCTGATATATTTGTGTAACTAACCTACCATCTTCTAAAGTTTTTATTACTTTTTCAAAATCGGACGTTTGTAAATTTGCAAACAAATGAGACAATTCGCTATCTTCTGGAATTATGCCGCTTGTCTTTGCTGACTCTAATAAATTTGTAAAAGAAAATCTTCTGGCATCATATGCCATGCTGAACCCATTTCCCAGCAACACTGATATTTTGCCGCCTTGTTCCTTTGCCTCGTTGTACGCATCTTCAAACGTTAATAAATCTTCCATATTTAAATCCTGTATCACCACATAGTTTTTATTGTTTTTCTTGGGAAAACCGTAGCAAATATTCCCATTATTTTCAATACATTTTCCGCAAACCGGTTCTTCCTTTTGTATGTTTTTGACACATGTGACTACACGATAGTGCAAATTTTTTGCTACATAATTGCTACATACTAAAAAACAGCTATACGGCGCATACACAGATATGTGCAAAAAGTGGCGGGAATCTGGGGCAATACGACATATCGTAAAAAAAGCCCTGAAATCAAGAACTTGCTGTTAATCCGTATGTCGTTGGTTCGAGTCCAACTGCCCGAGCCAAGATTTCCGCGGATTTCTGCGGATTTTTTAATAAATTTTTTAATTACTAAATTACCGCAAACTACATTACATACAACCAGAACCAACCACAAATGTACATATTTGCATACCACTTTTTGCCCATTATGACTTAGTTCCTTATTGATTTTATAATCAGGTTTTGTTATACTATTCTCAATCAAGGTGGATTTAACCTGACTTGTCCTACCTATAAATGGACTAAACAAGGAGTTGTTATATGCAAATTTTCCTATACTTTATGCCGCATTTTGCACAGTGCAATTCTGCCTGTGTTGGTAGCTATATGAAATCCACCTTTGGTTCTTACTGCAAAAAACCAAAGGAGTGAATTATGCAAAGAACAGCAGAAGCGGTGTCGTTGGGACACCCAGATAAAGTCGCCGATTACATTTCCAGTTACATATTGGATCGGTTAATTGAGCAAGACCAACAGGTCAAATATGCCGTTGAGGTCTTGATAAAAGACAACAATGTCGTACTTGGTGGCGAAGTGAGCACCCCTGCCCCACTGGGTGATTTGACCACCTATGTTAAGGCCGCCCTTGCCGAAATCGGTTATGACGACCGGTATGCATCGATATGGGGTGATTTGGCCATTAACCCAGCGCAAATAAAAGTTACCAATTTAATCGGTGTACAATCCGCAGATATCAATCGTGGGGTTGTTGCTGATGGCTGGGGCGACCAAGGTGTATTTGTTGGCTATGCCTGCCAAGGCGAAGGTAAGATAAATCGGGAATTATTCCTTGCCCGAAAGCTGAATAAAGCCCTGTACAATAAAGCCCGTAGTTCTGACAATCTTGGCATAGATATCAAGACACAAATCACTTTGAACGATGACAAGATCGAAACCGCCATTGTTGCTATCCCTATGCTGCACGATGAAGATTTGACGGACTTTGTGATTTCTGTTCTGGGCGAAACGCCAGCGCACATCATCATAAATGGCACAGGACGTTATACATATCATGGTTCCATCGCAGACTGTGGCATTACAGGACGAAAATTAGCCTGTGACTTTTATTCCACCGCTTGTCCGATTGGTGGTGGCAGTCCATGGACCAAGGACCCCAGCAAGGCAGATTTGACTCTTAATGTTTATGCGCGTATCCTGGCGTGCGAAAACTTGGCCGACAACGACAAATGTTTTGTTTACCTGTCTTCGTGCATCGGGCGAGCAGAACTGCCCAGTGGTCTGATAAAAACGATTAAAAACGGGGTTGTTTCCTTTTCCGATCTCTGGTGCAATCAAAAACCCAGAAACCTGATAAAAGCCTATGGTTTGGATAAACCAATATATACAAAATTATGCGACAAAGGTATATCTGGAATAATGCTAATAAAAAAAGAACTTATATAAAAAAACACCGGCGGGGGAGGAGGCAAAACCGCCGGTGTTCTTTCTGTGCATCGACACAGAAACTGCTGATACTGTCCAAATTATTTCCATACGGTTGGGATACTGGCATAATCAGATAATTTACTTGCACCATAGTACATATCACCAACCTGAGATGTTGTGGCACTGGGCCAGATTTTATACAGGTATTGCCCATTTATACGCGCAGATGGGCCGGTTAAGGATGTACAGTTATAGAATGTTTCTTTGAACATATAACTCTTTGCCGTACCAGAAATATTACCAAACAGGTTTTCTGGGATTGATGTCAAACCACTGCAATCCCGAAAGGTTCCGTAGAACATAAACGTTGCAGGTGCGCCAGATAAATTACCGAATAATCCGGCTGGAATCGCACCTGTCAAACCACTGCAACCAGAAAAGGTGGTGTTGAACATAGAACTTGCAGGTGCGCCGGTTAAATTACCAAATAATCCATCGGGGATTGCGCCAGTCAAACCACTGCAACCAGAAAAGGTGCTTTGGAACATATAACTTGCTGGTGCACCAGATATACCCGCAAACAGGTTCTCTGGGATTGCACCCTTCATATTAGATGCATTATTAAATGTTTTATAAAATCGTGGTTGGTTATTTGTATCACTGCTAAGCGTTCCAAATATCGCCCCCAGCGAGCCATCAATTGATGCGATTTTTGTTTGTGATGGATCTACATAAAAACTTATCGCAGCTGTACTTGTACTGGTATTATATGCCGTTGCCTGACCGCCAAGCTTGATGTTATATGCACCCTTTGATGCGTATTTATGCCCAAATCCCATATTTGTGGTATCTGATTTTGTAATCCATTCGCTTTTACCATCACCCCAATCTATATAGAATTCACCAGCAGCACTGATTTGCATAGCGAATACATCGGTATCAGATGTTGTAGTCAGATAAAAGTCATATACTGCGTCACTGGGTGCCGATGGATATTCGTTTGTTGTCGCACCCAATCCACCCCATGCGACTGGAATATATAGATAATCAGATAATCCGATTGCGTTATAGTACACTTTACCAACATGGTCCGTTGTGGCATCTGGCCATATTTCATACAGGTATTGTCCATTTATACGTACAGATGGGCCGGTTAATGATGTGCAGTTAGCGAATGTTCTGTCGAACATATAACTCTGTGCCGCACCAGAAATATTACCAAATAGGTTTTCTGGAATTGATGTTAATTTACTGCAATCCTCAAAGGTTCTTACGAACATCATTTTTACAGGTGCGCCAGTTAAATTACCGAATAAACCATCGGGAATTGCACCTGTCAAACCACTGCAACCAGAAAAGGTGGTGTTGAACATAGAACTTGCAGGTGCACCAGATATACCTGCAAATAAGTCAGATGGAATTGAACCGGTCATATTAGTTGCATTATAAAAGGTCTGATAAAATCGTGGTTGTGAACCGTCCGCCAATGTTCCAAATATTGCCCCCAGCGAACCATCAATTGATGCGATTTTTATTTGTGATGAATTTACATAAAAACTTATCGCAGCTGTAGTTGCACTGGTATTATATGCAGTTGCCTGACCGCCAATGCCGATTGTGTATGCACCTGCGGTGTCGTAATCATGCGAATATGTTGTGTTTGTTGTGTCTGGTTTTGTTATTGTTTCAACTGTGCCATCGCCCCAGTCAACCACAAATTCACCCGCTGCACTGATTGAAAAACCAAAACTGTCGGTATCGTCTCTTGTTGTCAGTGTAAATTCGTGCTTTTGTTCTTTCTTTATCAACGTTTCGATTGCCTGATTTGTGGCGGTGGTGTCGGCGACCTGAAGTGTTGCAAATTCGCCATCGCCATAGTTTGTGGTTGGTTCGCCGTTCAAGATTTCGTTTGCAACATCAATCGCCGTCAGCAAGTATTTCATATTTGCCATTGATTTTACGTTACTTAGCGTGGGATTATATGGCACGGTTATATCCCACTTATGTTCTATCATTTTATGAACGTA
>JAFSDI010000004.1 GCA_017436325.1 Alphaproteobacteria bacterium
CGCAAAATTTTTGGAAAAAATTTTGTGGGTGAATGCCCCACAGGACCCAGGTTTTGCAAATAAAAAATGATTCTATGACCTAGGTTCCATGGTCAAGCCATGGAATGACAATTTTTTTTTGCAAAAAAATTGTTGTACTTTCAACACAATTTCTCAGTAAAAATTTTTAGAAATTAATCTTTTGTCATCCTGTGGCTTGACCACAGGACCCAGGTTTGCAAATAAAAAAAGATTCTATGACCTAGGTTCCATGGTCAAGCCATGGAATGACAATTTTTTTTTGCAAAAAAATTGTTGTACTTTCAACACAATTTCTCAGTAAAAACTTTAGAATTTAATCTTTTGTCATCGCTGTGGTTTTTTCATGCCCCGCAAAATTTTTGGAAAAATTTTGTGGGTGAATGCCCCACAGAACCCAGGTTTTGCAAATAAAAAATGATTCTATGACCTAGGTTCCATGGTCAAGCCATGGAATGACAATTTTTTTTTTGTAAAAAAATTATTATTATTTAAATCACAGATTTTTTATTTGTGTTTTCTTGTTGTTTTAATCAAAGTTATTTTATTTGAAATATGGGTTGTTTTTATGTAACAAGGCAATTGTTGTGTCTGTGCCATGACCATGTATCACATTTGTTGTGTCAGGTAAATGCATATTGTATAGGCTTGAAATCGATTGAAATAGCATTTTTTTATCACCACCTGGTAAATCATAGCGGCCGATGTTATCTTGGAATATTGTGTCGCCAATGATTAATATTTGTTCGTTTGGAAAATGGTATGCAACACCGCCTGGGGTATGGCCAGGTGTTTCAATGATGTTCATTGTCAAATCGGGCAGAATTTCTGTTTGTTTGATTTCTAGTGCTGTTGGTCGATTGTCGTTTAGACTTATCGGGGCCAGTCCAAAATAATTTAGTAAATCGTTGCCCCAGCCAACTAATCTAAAGTCGCCACTGTGTAAAAACCATGGTATATTAAAATGTTCTGATAATGTAGGGGCCGCAGAAATATGGTCGGGGTGACCGTGTGTTGCGTAAATTGCAACAGGGGTTAATTTGCGTTCTGTTAATACGGTTAACCAATCGCTTGCGCGACCCCATGGGTCAAAAATAACACACTTGTCACCAACAGATGCAATCACAGAATTTGTGTTCTGGGGTGGCATCTGCAGAATTTCAAATTTATTGTTTTTTAGATGCTGCATTCTTTTGACCAGTTTTTTTTGTTGTTGACTTTGTCTTTTTATTGCCAAATACGATTTCGCGGATTTCTTCGCCGGTTAATGTTTCGCGATTTAGCAGTTCGTTAGCAAGTTTTTCAACCGTTTTTTTGTTTTTGGTCAAGTGATTTGTGGCATCTGTATGTGCAGCGGTTAGCCAATTTTGAATTTCGTTGTCAACAAGTTCTGCTGTTTTTTCAGATGCATTTTCTAGTGCACCACGTGTACCGAATGTGCCAACTTGATTTATGGCGGCAAGTCCAACTTTCTTGGATAGACCAGCAGTTGTGATAGAATAGCGCGCCAGACGTGTTGCCATGGCGATATCGCTTTCTGCACCAGTGGTTATTTTATCAGCACCAAAGAATATTTCTTCGGCACAGCGCCCAGCCAATGCAATTGATAAATTTGCACGAACTTCGGCCAGTGTCATAGATACTTTGTCGTCAATCGGCAGGTGCTGAACCATCCCAAGTGCGCGACCGCGTGGAATAATTGTCGCCTTGTGAATTGGGTCAGCAATATTTTCGTACATTAGGCTGACAAATGCGTGGCCCGCTTCGTGAAATGCGGTTAGTTTGATGTCTTCGGGGCGCATTTTGCGTATTTTCCGTGGCCCCATTGTGATTTTATCGCGTGCTTCTTCAATGTCATCAGGGGTGATTTTATCGCGTTTGTTGCGAACAGCATGCAGGGCGGCCTCGTTCAATAAATTTTCAAGGTCCGCACCAGAAAATCCTGTTGTGCCACGTGCGATGTCTTGCAGGTTTATGTTGTCATCGATCTTTACACGCTTGGCATATAAGTCAAGAATTTCACGTCTGCCAGCCATATCTGGTAAATCAATATAAACTTGGCGGTCAAAACGCCCAGGACGTAATAATGCCGCATCTAGCATATCAACACGATTCGTTGCGCCAATTACAATTATTCCAGTCTCGTTCGCAAAACCATCCATTTCAATCAATAATTGATTTAAGGTTTGTTCACGGTCTTGGTCGTTATATGAATGCGTAGAACGTTTTTGCCCAATCGCGTCAATTTCATCAATAAATAAAATGCATGGTGCGTTGCGCTTTGCCATTTCAAAGATTTCTTTTATCTTTGCAACACCAAGCCCAACAATAATTCCAGAAAAATCAGAACCAGATGCAGCAAAAAATGGAACATCTGCTTCGCCTGCGATTGCACGTGCAAGCAGGGTTTTACCAGTGCCAGGTTGTCCAGATAATAATACACCACGTGGTACACGCGCACCAAGTGATATATATTTGTCTTTGTTTTTTAGGAAATCAACTATTTCGGATAATTCTTGTTTTTCAGAATCTATACCGGCAACATCTGCAAATGTTGTTTTTGGTTTGCCCGTGGCAATCTTGGTTGGATTTTGGCCAATTAAACTGCGACTAATACCGCCAGCGCCACCACGACGCAGACCACGGAATATCCATACTATGAACAGTAATGTTAAAATTAATGGTGCAAATGTTGCAATGGATTCAAACCATGATTTTGATGTGTCGATGGTAATGGATGTTCCAGCATCAGACAGGCTTTTTAGCATTTCTGGGTCGTATGTAATCGTTGCAGTATATTTTGTGCCATCTGATAATACACCAGTTGCATTGTTGCCATTAATTGTCATTGTTTTAATGTCACTGCCACGTTTTAAAATATCTGAAAAAGATAATTCTATTGGACGTGATGTTTGTGTGGTGTTAAGCCCAATTTGTGGTGTGTTGATATTTGCGCTTGAAAAAAATACGCGTGCAATCATTGCACAAAAAAGTGCACCAAAAATAATTAAAAACCAATTTGAATTGTCACGTTTCTTGTGTTGTGGATTAGTTTTGTTTTTTGATTTTTTTAAGTCTTTTAAGTTTTTCATTTTTCTTCCTGATGCTTGTTTTTGAACCTTCGGGTACAATTAGAATTTGACCGTTGAAACGCCGAATTGTACAGTGCCCTAAAGTGAATTTACATTCTGACTTTAGTTTATTTAGTGCCGTATTCAGCGAATTCAAGCGCGGTTGATAATAATTCTTGCCAATCGTTTTGATTAATGTTCCCAGCAACTTTAAACTAATATCTGTGGGTTCGTCAAATAGAAAAGAATCAGTGAATAAGGCATAATCATCATGTAAAACATTTGCTATCTTGGTATCTATCCCAGAATCTAGTGCATCGCGGGCGCGCCCCAGGTTCTTAATCGCCAGTAAAATTCTGTTGTCGCTGATGCCAAGTTTTTCTGATAATAAATGACGATTTTGTCTGATTTTTACACGTGTATATTTATCGTCATAATTCATTTCATCAGAAAAATATTTTATGTCGTTCTTTGTGCAATATTCAATCAGTTCATTACGAAATACATTTAACAACGGACGTACAATCTTTATACCGTTGCGGTATGATATCGGCTGCATCGCAGATAGGCCAACAACACCGCTGCCACGTGCAAGATTCATAAGAAATGTTTCGATTTGGTCATCTGCTTGATGTGCAACCAGTAATGTATCAATGTTGTTCTGGTGACACCAGTCCGTCATCATTTTATATCGTGCGTCACGGGCGGCAGCTTCAAGTCCTGTGTCAGGTTTGTCATCAGTCCAACAAAAGATTTGACATGGTAAGCCCAGGGTTGTGCAAGTGTCTTGGACATATTGCGCTTCGACCACTGCGGCATCGCGCAGGCAATGATTAACGTGTAGTACGGTTGGTTTCAAATTTATTTTTGCCAGCCAATGAAGAAGGCATATCGAATCGACACCGCCACTGACAGCGACAGCGATTGCTTGGTTACGGAATTGTTGAATAAAATCTAGAAACTTTTCGTTCATTGTTTTGATATTTTATGCTATAATTTCTAAAAATAAAGGAAAAATAAAATGTCAGGTAAATTAAAATCTGTTGCTGTATATTGTGGACATCAAATGGGTAATAAACCGGAATATGCCCGTGATGCAGCCAAGATTGGTGAAATGTTGGCTAAGAATGGTATTAAACTTGTTTTTGGTGGTGGTGATGTTGGATTGATGGGAACTGTTGCAACAGCTGCATTAAATAACGGCGGACACGTAACAGGTATTTCAACGCATGATGTTATGGCAAAGCAAGAACCAATGCATGCAGATTTGCAGTGTTTTGAGGTCGTAAATGGTGTTAACGAAAGAAAACAGCGAATGTTCGATTTGTCTGATGCTTTTATCATTTTGCCTGGTGGAACAGGGACACTTAATGAATTAACTGATGTTATGACCATGCAACAAATCGGTGAAACTAAAAAGCCGTTGTTCTTTATGAATACAAATTATTTTTGGGCACCGTTTGGGCGCTTGATTGTTCATATGAAAAAAGCAGGTTTTTTTGTGCGACCCCAAGATTATAATTTGCATACTGCAAATACCCCAGAAGAATTGATGAAAAAGGTTTTGAATTATTAAAATTCAAAAACTTTATCGCGTGATGTTGCACCACGAATTAGTTTTATGCTGGTTTTTGGGACATTATAATGTTCAGCCAGCATTTTTATTACGTCTGATGTTGCTTTGCCATCTGTGGGGGCGGTGGTTGTGTGTATGCGTAATGTGCCATCGGATTGAATTTCAATCCGATTTAGTTTGGCACGTGGAATTACGCGGACATTTATTTTCATTATTTGAATTCGGCCTTCAGTTGTTCGTGAAATGCAGGTTTGCGATTGCCCGCCACTAAGTGCAAGTGAAAGTGAAATACACTTTGCTTAATAAACGGTGCGTTTGCGCCTGCATTCGCAACACAGTTAAATTCACACTCTACCCCCAGTTTATCTGCTGTTTTGTTAAAACAATCCCAAAAGCCGGCAACTTCGTCCAAAGAAGCGTTTTTAGAGAAATCTAGAATGTTTTTATATGGTCCTTTTGGAATAACTAATACGTGCGTGTCAAACATAGGGTTTATATCATAGAAAGACATCGCAAATTCATTTTCATATACTTTATTTGTTGGAATTTCGCCGCGTATCATTTTCGAAAAGACATTGTTTTTGTCATACATACTTTTATTCTCCTTGTGTTTATGATGTAGCATATTAAAATCAATACTTGAAATCAATAAATTTCAGACTATATCATTCTTACAGGTTTATAAAGGAGTTTGTAAAATGTTTAAACCGTTACATAATTATGTTTTGCTGGAAAGAATCGAAGAAGAAAATAAAACAGCAGGTGGAATTATTATACCTGATAATGCCAAAGAAAAGCCATCACGTGGACGTGTTGTTGCCTGTGGTGATGGTGTATATGACGCAGGTGTGCAGGTGCCGGTTAATGTAAAAGAAAATGATGTTGTCTTGTTTGCAAAATGGGCACCAAGTGCAAATGAAGTTAAAATTGATGGCAAAGATTATGTCATAATTAAAGAAACAGATATTTTAGGAATAATTAAATAAGGATGAAAAAATGGCAAAAGATATTACTTTTGATACAGATAAATTGGCGGCTGGTGTTGATAAACTGGCAAATGCTGTAAAAATTACTATGGGTCCAAAAGGACGTACAGTTGTTATTGAAAAATCTTATGGTGCGCCAGTCGCAACCAAGGATGGTGTGACTGTGGCCAAGGCAGTATCCTTGCCAGATCCACAGGAAAATATCGGTGCACGTATGGTTCAAGAAGTCGCAAAGAAGGCGGGTGATGATGCCGGTGATGGTACAACAACTGCAACTGTCTTGGCACAGAAATTGATTCGCGAAGGTCGGCGTGTTATTGCCGCAGGTATGAATCCGATGGATGTAAAACGTGGTATTGATATGGCTGTTTCCGCAGTCGTTGCAGATATTACCGCACATGCAAGACCTGTAAAAGATAGTGCTGAAATTGCACAGGTCGCAACAATTTCTGCAAATTCTGATAGTGATATTGGTGAAAAAATAGCAGGTGCAATGGCACGCGTTGGTAAAGAAGGTGTTATTACAGTTGAAGAAGCCAAGGGATTGGATACAGAAATAGATGTCGTAGAAGGTATGCAGTTCGATCAGGGCTTTATGTCGCCTTATTTTGTTACAAACAGTGAAAAGATGTTGGCGGAACTTGATGGGGCGCAAATCTTGGTTTCTGAAAAGAAAATTACAGGATTGCAGGCATTGTTGCCAATCTTGGAACCAATTGCGCAATCAGGACGACCATTATTGATTATTGCCGAAGATGTTGAGTCAGAGGCGTTGGCAACATTGGTCTTGAACCGTCTGCGTGGTGGTTTAAAAGTTTGTGCGGTCAAGGCACCTGGGTTTGGTGATAGACGCAAGGAAATGTTGAAAGATATTGCAGTTGTGACAGGTGCAACAGTTATTTCAGATGATATGGGTATGACGTTTGAAAATATTACACCTGATGTTTTGGGCAGCGCAAAAAAAGTAGTTGTTTCAAAAGATTCTACCTTGTTGGCGCATGGCGCAGGTGATAAAAAAGCGATTGATGCCCGTGCTGATGAGATAAGGGTCGCAATTGCTGCGTCGAACAGTGACTATGATCGTGAAAAATTATCGGAACGTTTGGCTAAATTGGTTGGTGGCGTTGCAGTTATCAAAGTTGGCGGAATGACCGAGGTTGAAGTAAAAGAAAAGAAAGATCGTGTTGATGATGCGCTGGCTGCAACACGTGCAGCAGTTGATGAAGGTATTGTTGCAGGTGGTGGTATCGCCTTGGTTCGTGCGGTTTCAGCACTGGAAAATTTAGCAGGTGCAAATACAGATCAAAATGTAGGTATTGATATTGTGCGGCGCGCTATTGTTGCCCCCTGTGCACAAATTGCGGAAAATGCTGGTGTTTCCGGTGAAATAGTTGTTGGTAAGGTTATGGAATCTGCAGATTATAACTTTGGTTATAATGCCCAGACTGGTGAATATGTTGATATGATGGCTGTTGGGATTATTGATCCTGCTAAGGTTGTGAAAACAGCAATTGCAGCCGCAGCAAGCACAGCGGGTGTAATGTTGACCACAGGTGCTGTTTTAACTGAAATCCCCGAAGAAAAATCTGCGGTTGGGACGCCAGCGATGCCCGCAATGATGTAAAATTAAATATAATAATATATCTAAACAGGATTGGGGTTGGCTTATGTAGCATTTGTACACTGCGCCAACCCCAATCCGTTTATCTATATCATTCTATTTAATTTTATCCCCAGTGCAAGGGGGCTACAACTTATGTAACTGATGTACACTATGTTGCTGGCGTTGTGTTTTATAAAATTTAATTGTTGCGTTGAATATCTAATTGACTTTCGGGGATTTGTGATATAAAATGTGCGGGCGTTTGCAAATGGTTATGCTGTTTGTGATGTGCCGAATTGGTGAAAATGATAAACTAAGCCGAAAAGGAATTTTAAATGATTGAAAAAAATTGGATGAGCTTAATTAAGCCAAAAAAATTGACTATTAATGTCGATGAACATAATCCTAATATTGCAACTTTGGTCGCTGAACCGCTGGAAAAAGGTTTTGGTCTGACATTGGGGACTGCGTTACGTCGTGTTTTGCTGTCTTCATTGCAGGGGTGTGCGCCAATCTATATCAAGATTGATGGTGTACAGCACGAATTTTCTAGTATTTCTGGTGTGCGTGAAGATGTGACAGATATCGTCTTGAATTTAAAAGGTGTTTATTTCAAGGCTTTGAACGAAGGGCAACATAAAGCATATTTGAAAGTAAAAGGCCCAGCAGTTGTTACAGCAGGTATGATTGAAACATCTGGTGGTGTCGAAGTAATGAATAAAGATGTTGAAATTTGTACTTTGGACAAAGGTGCGAATTTAGATATGGAAATTACCTTGGCATCAGGTCGTGGTTATGTTCCTGCATCTGCGCATTCTGATGGTTTGCCATTGGGTGTGATTCCTGTTGATTCTATATTTTCGCCAATATTAAATGTGGCAAGTGATGTTTATCCAACACGTGTTGGTCAATCAACAGACTATGATAAATTGGAATTGACAGTTAAAACAAATGGTTCTGTTTCGCCAGAAGATGCAATTGCATTTGCTGCACGTATTCTGACAGATCAATTGTTGGTCTTTATTAACTTTGAAGATCCTGCACAAATTGCAGCGCCTGTTGATGAAGAAAAAGCAAAAGATGCACTGCCGTTTGATCCAAAATTATTAAAGCATGTTGATGAACTGGAATTGTCAGTTCGTGCAAATAATTGTTTGAAGAATGACAAGATTAATTGGTTGGGTGAATTGGTTCAAAAGACCGAAGCGGATATGTTAAAAACACCAAACTTTGGTCGCAAGTCTTTGAATGAAATCAAAGTCCAACTAGAAGCGATGGGGCTTGGTTTGGGTATGGAAGTTCCAGGTTGGCCACCAGAAAATATTGCGGAGTTGGCCAAAAAATACGAAGACCCATATAAATAAATTAATTTCTGAGAATGCTTGTTGTGTTTGCCGGTTCTTATGTAGCGTTTGTACACTGCGAACCGGCAAACACTTCCAATCATTTCACAGAAATTAATTTCTTTGCACAGCAAGGGGTTGGATTCTTGTTGTGTTTGTCGGTTCTTATGTAGAGTTTGTACACTGCGAACCGGCAAACCCTTCCAATCATTTCACAGAAATTAATTTCTTAGTGTCACAGGGGCAAGGGACGAGATGATTTTCCTTGCTTAATTTGTTTTTTAATGTATAGTTATGTCAAGATAGGTGTTCAAATGGCTGAAAAAAAAGAAAAATACGAAAATGCAACTAATAAAATAAAGCAGAAGAAAGTAAAAACTGCTGAAAGGGTTGCGCGTAAACCGGGGGTATTGGGAACGATTATGAATATCTTTTTCTTTGGTCGTGCACGCTATTAATAACTTAAATCTGCGGTTCTGGCAATGGTGTCAGGTCGTGGAAGTCTCAAAATAATCCCGTCCCATGGTGGGGCAGGGCAGAAACACAAAGGAGTAATCGATGAGACATATGAAAGCAGGTCGTACTTTCAATCGCGACACAAATGCTCGCAAGGCCTTGTTTATTGGTCTGGCAAAAAATTTGATTGAAAAAGAACAGATTAAGACAACTTTGCCAAAGGCAAAAGATTTGCGCAGTGTCGTTGAGAAGTTGATTACCCGCGCAAAAGTTGATTCTGTTGCAAATCGTCGTTTGACTGCAAGTGAATTGGGCAATTCTTCGGCGGCAACTGTTAAAAAGTTGTTCGAAGTTTTGGGACCACGCTATGCAAATCGTAACGGTGGTTATACACGTGTGTTAAAGGCTGGGTTTCGTTATGGCGATGCAGCACCAATGGCGATTATTGAATTGGTTGAACGTGATGTTAATGCTAAAAAAGCGCCAGTTGCACCAGTTGTAGAAGAAAAAGCAACAGAAGAAAAAACAGAAGCATAAGTGACATATTGCTTATGTGAAAATCTGTAAGTAAACTGTATCTTGGTAAATAATAATCTGATTATTCTATTTGGATACCGGTTTGTTTAGTGGATATTAATAAAAACCCCGATGATTATATCGGGGTTTTTGTCTTAGTGATTTTTTTGATGTTTGTCTAATCGTGATGTCCATTCGTTATCTGGAAAATTTAGACGCAACATTTCTGCATAGCCAGCTGCTTGTTCGGGTAGGCCGATTGCAGTATAGCATTCTGTTAAGCGGTACATAGCCTCAGCCGGCATAACTGTTTCTTGGGCATCTTTGATAACAGACTGCAGACGATTAATCGCGCTGGGCCAATTTTCACGCGCCATATCATTGCGTGCAGAATACATTACTTTGCCTGCAATATAGTTTTTTAGAATCAATATTTTATTTTCTGCATTTTTTGCATAGGGACTGTTTGGGAAACGTTGTACTAATGTTTGAAATTGCTGTAATGCATATGCGGATTCCCCTGGTTCGCGGCGAACGTCACTGACCTGACGATAATGACACATTGCGCGTAAATACATTACATATGGTACGTCTTTATGACCGGGGTGAAAACGCATAAACCTGTCTGTTGTTAAAATCGCACCTGCAAAATCGTTGTCCATATAATATGAATATGCTGCCATTATTAATGCGTCTGGGGCCCAAGGGCTGGCAGGATGTTGGCTTTCTGCTTTTAGAAATTCTGTGGCGGCGGCTTCATAATTTTCATCGTTGAATTCTGTGTATGCTGTTGAATAAATGTCAGTCAAGGTTTTGTCAACGATGATTTCATTGTTTGTGCCGGTGCAACCGCCCAGTACGCTTAATAATCCCACCAAGATAATTTGTTTTTTCATTGTGTTATTTCCTGTCTTGATTTTTATTTCCGTATCGCAGTATAATCTAAACTATGAAACTAGGCAAACATATTTTCGGGGTTGGTGCAATGACTGGTATCAGCCGTATTTTTGGCTTTGTGCGTGATATGCTGATTGCGCGCGTGCTGGGTGCAGGAAAGTTATCGGATATATTTTTGGCCGCATTTAAGTTGCCGAATCTATTTCGTGACTTGTTGGGCGAAGGGGCATTGTCTGCAATTTTTATACCGATGTATACCGATTCAAAAAAAGATGAAAATTTTGCAAGGAATGTTTTTTCTTGGTTGATGGTCGGGTTGTTGGGGATTGTAATTCTGTTTGAAATATTTATGCCATTGGTTGTTTGTGTGTTGGCCCCAGGATTTGATGAAATCGCAGGTAAAATGGAAATGACTGTTTTGATTGCGCGTATAATGTTTGTATATGTTATTTTTATATGTGGCGCGGCTTTCTTGTCTGCTATTTTAAATGCGTTTTCAAGATTTTTACTGGCGGCATTTATGCCTGTGTTATTAAATATTATGTTGATAGCTGCGTTGTTGATAGCAATGTTTTTTGGCAGTGAAAATGTCTTGTATTTAATGGCCGGGACTGTTGTGTTGTCTGGAATTATACAGTTTTTAATTTTATGGTCGCGAATCAGAAAAAATCATTTTGGATTGCGATTAATTGTACCGCGATGGACACCCAAAATAAAAAGCTTGTTTAAACGTATGGGGGTTAGTATTGTTGGCACTGGTTTTTATCAAATTACTATGATTGTTGGTACCTTGGTGGCCAGCTTTCAAAGTGGTGCCGTTTCATGGTTGTATTATTCAGATAGAATCGTTCAGTTGCCTTTTGCGATGATTGGTTTGGCAGTTGGAACTGTTTTGATGTCATCTATATCTAATGCATTGGCGGATAATAATATGCGCAGTGTTTATATTCAGCAAAATTCTTCTTTGCGGCGTTCTATGATGCTGATATTGCCGTGTGTGGTGGGATTGATGATTTTGGCTGAACCAATAATAAAAAACTTGTTTGAATATGGCGCATGGACCCCAGAATCAACGACGGCTGTGGCGCGCGCAATAATGATTCAAGTGCTGGTTTTACCAGCAATGATGGTTAGCCAAATTTATAGCAAGACTCTTTATGCGTCTCAAGATGTTAAAACACCTGTTAAGACAAGTATGATTTCGCTGGGGGTGGCAGCTGGGTTATATCTGGGGTTGTTCCCGTTGTTTGGATACTTGGCGGTTCCAATCGGTATTGTTGTTAGTGGATATTTAAAGAATTATTTGTTGGGGTGTGCGTGCAGAAAACGTGGATTGATAAATCATGACAGACATACATTCCGTACGGTTGTTGCGTTTGGTGTGTGGGCAATTATCTTGGGAATTGGATTAGCGGCATTACCAATAACGAATATATTTGCTTTGGCTGGGGCGATTGCGGGATATGCGATTCTTTATTTGCCGGTCGCCTTTGTTATTGACAGGAAATTATAGTATATAAATAAAATTTGAATATCGGACTTTTTTATGGTATTATATTAGTATAATTAGAATGTAAGGAGTCTTAAAACCATGAAAAAAATTATATCTTTGACTGCATTAATCGCAATGTTGGCGGGATGTGCAGACCTTAGTCAAACAGGCTCAGCAAATGTTATGTCAGATGGATTTGGTGAAGAACCGTTGGTTGCAGCACCAGTGGATGCACAGCAATCCTTGAATGATGCATATTTGATGACGGCGGCCCCAAAGTATTATGTTGGGTCTGCGTATAAAGTTGATGGGGTGCAGTATATCCCTGTTGAGGATTTAACATATAATCAAACGGGTGTTGCTGGTGTAATACCGATGGAGTTGAATGGTACAAAAACTAGTAATGGTGAGGTGTTTGATGCTGCACAAATGTTAGCAACCAGCAAGACTTTACCTTTGCCAACGATTGCACGTGTTACAAATTTGGAAAATGGTCAGTCTGTAATTGTTCGTGTGAATAATCGTGGGCCTTTTGTAAATACACGTTTAATGGATTTGTCACCTGCGGCAGCACAGCAGATTGGATTAAATGGTCAGGGTAAGGTACAAATTCAGGTCTTGGCAGAACAATCGACAGCTGTTAAAAATGCAACATTGGGTGTTGTTGCCCAGCCAGTAGGTGAAACAGTTGTTGTTGAAACAACTGCGGCAGCACCTGCAACGCCTGAGGCAGTTGCACCACAGGTAACCGGCGAATATAGTGTTCAGGTTGCAGCTTTTTATGCACAAGATAGTGCCGATTCTTTGGCGCAGCGTATGAAGGCATATGGTGATGCGGTTGTTATTAACGAAGGTGATATGTTTAAAGTGCGTATCATTAATTTGGATGCAACAAAGGCGCGTGGTGTGATTGATGCGTTACGTAATAATGAAGGTATGGCCCCAGGATTGTTAAAGAATGGTCGTTGGGTAAATGCCGATAGTATTTAAATAAAGACTGCCTTAATATTAGGCAGTTTTTTATTTGTTATTAGATTCACCTGAAACAGGTTCTGCTAAATGCAGATGCAGCGCTATTCTTAACAAATATAAATATTTATAAAATTGATAAAAATGATAGAAACATTTAAAAATGTAAATTGAATAAACTAGCCAAGCTGGCGCTTTCGTGTATATTGCCAGAATGTTTGTGAAATATGGGGGGGATTCTTTGGCAGTGTTTCTGTTTGGACTGTTATTTGTTTGGCTGCCCATTTGTTTGGTGTAAAAAATGTATTAATATCTACGGGAAAATAAGTATATTGTTCTGGGTTTTGTATAATTTGTTTTTGTAATTTTGGGCTTTCGATTTTAGTCAGATAAAATATATCGATTAAATCTTGGGATAATACGTATTTATAAATTTGCGCGCCACCACAGATAAATATTTTATCATAGTGTTTAAAGTTGGCTATTGCAGATTCAATACTTGATGCGTGCCAATAATTTAAATCTATCATTTCATCATTGTGTTTAGAACTGCAGATAATATTGATTCTGTTTTTTAGCGGTTGATTGTTCATACCTGTGAAGGTATTTTTACCAAATATACATGGATATGGTGTGGTTGTTATCTTGAAATATTTTAAGTCTGCTGGACAATACCATGGCATAACATTATTTTTCCCGATAACATTTTCGGGACCAACAGCAACAATTGCGCAAATCTTAGTCTTTTTATTCATTTTATACAGCCGTTTGTTTTGCAGGATATGGTCTAAATTCGTAATAATAACCGAAAATATCACCAATAATTGCCTTTAATGAATATTAATAATATTAATTTTTAACTGTTTTTCAAGTTGATGATATTTATTTTCTCTATTGACCAGGGGGGGCAATTTTTACTATGGTTTATGTTATGAGAAGAATGTTTTTCTTTTTTATTGTATTGTTTTCTGGCGTTTTATCTGTTGGTGCATTTGGTGCGCAATATCGTGCGGCACTGGTTGCTGATATGGATACAGGACGTGTGTTATACCAAGAAAATGCAAATCAATTGAATTATCCTGCTAGTCTGACTAAGATTATGACGTTGTATTTGACGTTTGATGCGTTGGAACATGGGCGTTTGTCTTTGGACGATTATTTGATTGTATCTCAATCTGCGGCGAATGCGGAACCAGTAAAACTGGGGTTGATGGCGGGTGCTAAAATCAAGGTTGAAGATGCGATAAAGGCTGTTGCTGTGTATAGTGCAAATGATGTTGCACGTGTGTTGGCAGAAAATCTTAAGGGTGGACAAGAAGAGTCTTTTGCAGATTTGATGACGCGTGTTGCGCGTGAAATAGGGTTAAATAATACTAATTTTGAGAATTCTTCTGGTTTGCCAAATGATGATCATATGTCGACTGCGCGTGATATTGCGTTGTTGTCGATGGCTGTGTATAAGCATTTCCCACAATATTGGTACTTTTTTGGTATAAAGTCATGGACTTATAATGGTAAGACGTATACAAATGGAAATCGATTGCTGACATCATTTAATGGTTGCGATGGTATGAAAACAGGGTATACAAAAAAGTCAAAGTATTCATTGGTTGCAACTGCAAATCGTAATGGGCGACACTTGATGTCTGTGGTTTTGGGGGCTGAAAATAAAGACGTTCGGGCAAATGTTGCAGCGCAAATGTTAACCAAAGGTTTTTTAATGCTGCAAAATGATGAACCGCCAATCGTTCATAATACTTATGTGCCGCCAGTTGAAAAAACAACAGATGTAATGGTAAATAATGCATCTGCGATGGTTGAATATAGTGGGCCAAATACATTTTCTGCGGCATATAATGCTGCAACATCTGCCGCAACACCAAAATATAATGCAATTAAAAATACGTCACAAAAATCAACAGTTGTAACCAATGGTGGTACAGGTGTTCAGTTCGGTGCTTTTTCGTCTGAAACAGCGGCGAAAAATCAGGTTGTAAATGTTCGTAATAAACTGGGGGTGAATGCTGTTGTTGAACCAACGGGCAGTGGACTTTATCGTGTTCGTGTATATGGGGTAAGTGAATCTGTGGCCCAGAATTTAAAATCGTCTGCAACTGCAAATGGTATTGACAGTTATGTTTTTCATTAGTACCTTATGGTGTAAAATGAATCCAAAAATAGAAAAGTTAATAAAATTATTTGCAAAATTGCCACGCGTTGGTTCGCGTGGGGGACAGCGTATTGCACTGGCGCTGTTGCAAGATAAGACAGGGCGCGGGGCGGCATTGGCATCTGCGATAATTGATGCCACAGAAAATATTGCACCATGTCCGTGTTGTGGTGTTTTAACAGATTCTAATGCAGAATGTTGTGAATTTTGTCGTGATTTAAGTCGTCAAAATGGGCAATTATGTATTGTACGTGATTTGTCGGATGTTTGGGTTTTGGAAAAATCATCTGTTTTTCAAGGACGTTATCATATTATTGGTGGTTTGTTGTCTGGTGCGTCTGGTATCTTGCCACAGGATTTAAATATCGCACAAATACCAGAACGAATTGCCAAAGAGAAAATTACAGAAATTATTTTTGCATTGCCGAATACTGTCGAAGGTAAAACAACACAACATTATGTTATGTCTGTGATAGGTGATGTTAATGGGGTTGGTTTTTCTGAATTAGCATCTGGTGTGCCATTGGGGGGGGATTTGGATTATTTAGATGATGGTACGTTAACATTGGCTTTTGGGGGGCGTAAGACATTATGACAGATAAAATTTTTTCCTTGGCACCTGTATCTGTAATGATGCGTGCACATGGATTAGAGCCTAAGAAGCAATTTGGGCAAAATTTTTTGTTTGATCTTAATTTAACTGGGCGTATTGCGCGTAGTGTTCCAAATATAAAATCTGTGCCAGTTGTTGAAGTTGGACCTGGGCCAGGGGGATTAACGCGTGCATTGTTAATGGCGGGTGCACCACGTGTTATCGCGATTGAAAAAGATAAAACAACTGCGCCAATTTTATTGGATATAATAAGCGCGTCTGATGATAGATTAAGTGTGATTTTTGATGATGCATTGCGTGTGAACTTAGCGGATTTAGGGTTAAAAGAATATGCGGTTTGTGCGAATTTGCCGTATAATGTTGGTACTGAATTATTGGTCGGCTGGTTGCAGAAAATTGCATCAGGGGAACCAATACGTTCTTTGACGTTGATGTTCCAGCGTGAGGTTGCACAGCGTATCATCGCAAAACCAAATGATAAAGCATATGGACGGCTGTCTATATTAACATCACTGATTGCAGATGCAAAAATCTTGTTTGATGTCCCCAGTACCGCTTTTTTCCCACAGCCAAAGGTTCAGAGTGCGGTGGTTCAAATCATCCCAAATCTTGAAAAAATTCAAAAGATTGAAAATTTGGGGGCGATAGAACAAATAACTGCGCGCTTGTTTAATCATCGGCGCAAGATGATACGCGCAATAATTCCAAATGTAGAGTGGGAAAGGTTTGGATTAACTGGGGCAGAACGTGCTGAAAATTTAACACCAGAAACATTTGCATTGTTGGCTAAAAGTTTGCTATAGTTTTTATGTGGATTTAAAGTAGAGAGAATATATGTCTTTATCAATACTTGCATTTTTGGCAATTTTGTTTGTCTTTGTGTATTTCTTGCGTATGGCAAGAATTGGTGTTTTGGTCGCTTTTTTATTTACAGGAATATTATCAGGCCCTTATGTTTTTAATTTTTTTGAATTGAATGATATGTGGGCAATTCTGGGGAATTTAGGAATTTTATTTTTGTGGTTTAATATTGGTTTGGAAATAAATATACATCGCTTGTGGAATATGCGCCGTACGATATTTGGTTTTGGGGCAGCGCAGGTTATGATGGTTGTTGTGATGTTGTTTCCGATATTGTTTGGCCTGACCCAATGGTCGATTATGGGGTGTATTATGGTTTCTATGTTGCTGGCGATGTCCAGCAGCAGTACAGATATCCAATTGTTAACAGACCGTAATCAATTGAATACTATTATGGGGCGCCAGACTTTTTCCATATTGCTGTTTCAGGATTTATTAGCGATACCTTTGTTGGCAATGTTGCCAGCTTTGGCGGGCAGAACTTTTAATCTGGGTGCCAGTATTATTGATATTGTTGTTATATCTGTTGCATTAATTTTATCCGTTATAATTATTGGTCGTTTTATAATGACACCTGTTTTGCGCAGGGTTGCGATGTTAAAATCCAAGGAAGCTTTTTTGTTGGCGGTTGTATTAAATATTGCTATATGGGCTGTGTTGGTTGATTTGATGGGGTTGCCAATTGGTTTGGGGGCTTTTTTGGCGGGTATGCTGATGTCAGAAACTATATATCGTCATCAGATTGCGTCAGAAATATCGCCGTATTATACATTGTTTATGGCTTTCTTTTTTATTGCATTGGGGATGGGGCTAAATCTGTCATTGTTGGGTCATTATTGGTATATTGTTTTGTTTGCTGTTGTTGCATTGATTGCGCTAAAGTTCTTTGCAATATATATGGTTGCGCGTGTTCGCGGTGTGTCCAGTCCGGATGCAGTTTTAATTGCCTTGATATTGGCACAGGGGGGTGAATTTGCGCTGTTGTTGTTACAGACAATGAAGACAAGTGGTATTACGGTTGTCCCGTCTGAGCATGAGGAGATTTTGATTGCAATAATTATTTTGTCTATTATGCTGACACCAATATTGTTGTTCTTGTATGATTATTTACAACGTCGTGGAAAGTTATTTCAGCAGCGAAACGTGCGGGTGTTTGATAGAATGGAAAGTACTGTAAAACCAACTGTTGTGGTATGTGGCTTTGGCCGTGTGGGGCAAATAATATGCCAGATGTTAGATGCAGAAAATATCCCGTATGTCGCAATTGATTTAGATGTAAGTGTTGTTATGATGGGACGCGAACAAGGCTTTAATGTTGTCTATGGTGATACAACAAATCGTGATGTTCTGATTGAGTTCGGATTAAATAAACGACATACGCGCGCGGTTGTAGTTGCACTGGATAATGCAACAACAGCACGCAAGGCAATATTGACGATAAAGTCTGTTGGCAGACGTATAAAAATATTTGCACGTGCGCGAAATTTGGCTGATTCACAGATTTTGTTACGTGAAGGAATCGTTTTCTCTTTGCCAGAAACGATTGAGTCATCGTTCTTGTTGGGGACACAGGTTCTGCAACAGGTTGGATTATCAAATTCATCTATTAATGCGTTGTTGCATAGTATGCGTGCTGATAATTATGCGGCATTGTCTACGGTGATTTCTGATAAATATGACTAGGTTTGTTTACGGTTGCAAGCTGGTGTTTTTGGTGGTATCTTAATATTTGTCCAATAGATAAAATAAAGGATGTTTTTATGTTATTAACAGGAAAAAAGATTTTAATTACAGGTGTTGCAAATGACTGGTCAATGGCATGGGCAATCGCAAAGCGGGCGGCAGAGGCAGGGGCACAAATTGCAATGCCATATGCAATGCCCGCATTGGAAAAGCGTGTGCGTCCGTTGGCTGAATCAATTGGTGCCGAATTTGTCCAGGAATGTAATGTTCAAAATGATGCGCAAATGGATGACTTATTCGGTCAAATTCGTGAAAAATGGGGACATCTTGATGGTGTTTTGCATGCAATTGCTTTTTCAGATAAGAATGAATTAACGGGTCGTTATGCAGATACCAGTCGCGAAAATTTTAAGAATACAATGGATATATCTGTATTTTCATTGGTTGATATTGCGCGTCGTGCATCAGAATTGATGTCTGGTGGGGGCAGTATTGTAACATTGACTTATTATGGTGGTGAAAAATCTGTACCAAATTATAATGTTATGGGGGTTGCGAAATCCGCACTGGACAGCAGTGTTCGATATTTAGCATCAGATTTTGGTCGTGATGGTATTCGTGTAAATGCAATTAGCGCAGGGCCAATTATGACATTGGCATCAAGTGGTGTTGGTGGTTTCAAGGCGATGTTGCGCCTGAATGCAGATACAACACCGTTGCGGCGTAATATGACATTGGATGATGTATCAGGTGCTGCATTATATTTATTTAGTGATTTGTCCAGTGGTGTTACAGGTGAAGTGCATCATGTTGATTGCGGATATTCAACAACAGGTATGTTGCCAAATGAATTAAAAGATATCTTGTTAAATAATTTGGACTAAATTAAAAATTAGTTTTGTTCAAAAAAAACAAAGGGCTTTTATGCCCTTTGTTTAATATACAGGTGGTGTTGGGTTGAATGGAATTGGCCCAGACGGCGATGATGGAATTGGCCCAAACGGCGATGGTGCTGTACCATTGCATGTTTGGTTGTATTTTTGTTCATTTGGAATACATGTGCTGCCCGATACGCGACATGGGTTTTGTATGTTTTGTGGAATTGAACTTGCGTCCGGAACCCAGTTGAATTCTGCATTTGTGCATTCTTCCAAATCTGTATATGTTGCGCATGCGCGTCGCCAAGTAGCGCAGTCAGATACGGTTGCAGTTGGTGTGATAACATCGGGCAGGTTAAGACTCCATTTGACGTAAATGTCTTTTAATGTATCGATTGAATGTGATTTCCCAAAGCCAACTTGTGATAATCCGTCACCAACGCGACAATTGATATTGCCTTTTTCGACAAACGCGGTGATTGCGGTTGCTAAACCACCTGCGCCGGCACCAATTGCGGCACCTGTGGCGATTGTTTTACCGCGATTTCCTTGGTCGCCTTCGATTAACAATTCGCGAACGTCACTGGTGAATACATAGTCATTTAATTCTTTTAATTCAGCTTTGACTTTGTCTGTTGATATACAATCCTTGCCTGGACTGCTACAATAGAAATTAGAGTTTTCCTTTAGGCGTTCTTTATTTAGTGCTTTTACTAAACATGTTTCACCGGATAATACTTGATTTATTTTATCTTCGCAATCTTCCTTTCTGGGTATGCTAACTTCATTCCCATTGTAGCAATGTTTTTGTATGAGTTCAGCGAAGCCTTTTGTTGTGTCTTTGGCGTTTAAGGCATCGTAGCACTTTTCTGTTTCTATAATAGGAATGTCACCGGGGGATATTACACAATCGAGTTTTATATTTCTTACATCTTCTTTTGGCTTTAAATCACATTCGTTTACATATGATTGATACATATTGGTTATGTCAAACAATCTTACGATTTCGTCACATGATTTTTTTGACATACTATCTTTATTAATATTTATGTCTTTGTCAGTTAGATATTGGTTTGTAATACTGATTGCGCGGGTGTTACGCAGATATTCGGTCAGCTGTTCACGGTGTTCTTTGATGTCGCAGTCGAATTTTCGATCCCCGTGACCTGCAACAGCACCGATGCCTGCGCCCAGTAACGTTCCGCCACCAATTCCAACAGCAGCAGCTGTTTTTGTCTTGTTCATTAATGAAAAGCCAAACAGGTCTTTGTTGCATGTGAATGTATCGCCGGCATTCATCCATACTTCGGCACTTTGGTCATCGCCTGCGATTCCGAATAACCATTCGTTCGTAATTGGTTTATCTTTGTTATATGCAGCGACACGGATGTGGCATGTCGCAGTGCTGGCATCCCAACGTGCATAGTGGCCACGTTTTGCGTCAACAGTGCCACTGTTGTTAACGGTTGCACCAAGTGGTTGTGTTTTGATAGAAACGCTCCCTTGTTGGCCATTGTATGGTTTGATTGCTTGGTTGTATTCGCCGGTTGTTTTGCCGTCTGCGGCAACTGCGGCAAAGGATTTTCCGTATGTGTTTTTATCAATCAGCCAGCATGTGTTTTCTGCCTGATGTGGTGTAAGTCCTGTCTTGCGCAGAACAAAATTGTAGTATTCTGGTTGTACCTTGCGATAGTTAAAGTCAATCCATACGTCTGTTGGTGTGCGATATACATATTGACAGTTTTGTCGTACACTGGCGATACATTGTTCAATCTGGGTGTTGCACAGGCCCATACCATTCATAATTGCATAGCGTTGGTCTTGATTAAACATATCGTTAAGGCCATTTGGCAGTGCACCGTTGTTTATACAGCGTAACAGGTCATTCATACACATATTCACGTTGTATGCAGAATTTTGTTCCCCACCATCATCACATGGTGTTTCAGGTGTATTTGGATTGTCCGGTGTGTCCGGATTGTCTGGGGTGTCCGGATTATCAGGCGTATCAGGGTTGTCAGGTATGTCCGGATTGTCGGGTGTATTGGGGGTGTTTGGAACACCGCCACCAGATGGTAAATCTGTTGAAATATTGCCAACTGATATTAATGGCAGGGTTGGCATATTGGGCATACGTGCGGTTGTGGCACCACCAAGTGTGCGTGCAGTATTTGCGCCGGTACGACTGGTGACAGCATCTGCACCACTTGCAAGCAGGCATAACCCCATCGATAGTGCGGATATTTCAAACAATTTTGATGTTCTGGACATATTTCCCTCTCGTGTTTATTCTTTTAATCTTTTATATTATGCCATAAAAGCAAATATAAAAAAAGTTTTTTTTAAAGAAATGAAAAATAATATTTTTATAATTATTGATTGACAAAAATATATAATTGTCTATTATTATAGTGATGAAGAAAATTTATGATTTTTTGAAAACGCATAAATATGTCCTTTTCTGGACAATTGGTTATGTGTTTGTTATGTGGGCAATATTGTATTTTTTATTTAATTTTGATATGTTTAATATGGCGCAATGGCATCGTCTGGTTCGGGCGCATTTGCATGGATTTGCTGGGTTTGTTTTTGGTTTGTTGATTTTGGCTGCGGTGCCGCTGTATGTTGCCACTGTGGTAATTATAATAAAGAAAAAAAAGCCTTTGATAACTATTCCTGTTCAAAAAATCAATCTGCAGGTATTATTTAATAAAAAGCCAGAACCGGAAGTAGATAAAGTAGTAGAGGAAGAAAAGAAAGAGCCAGAAAATCTAGAAAAGGATTTGCCGGCTGATTTGCCGTTGGAAATGAAGCCTATTTTCTTGCGTGCAAAACAAAATTTGTTGTTTATGCAACAGTCTGGTGGAACAGCCCCTGATGGGGCAGCAGAAGCGCAACAGGCTGTCTTAGACGTTGTTGATGCACTGCCTGTTCCAACTGATTTTGATATTGATTTTTCAGATGATGAAACAAATGATGGTGATGATGATGATTTTGGAGTGTCTTTGTTTGGTGGCGGTGCGCCTGTTTTTAAGTCGCTTAGTTTTGATTCTGATAATAGTTCAGAGGCAATAGAAGAAACATCTGGGGGTGAATTTTCAAATTCTGTTAATAATATTTCTGATAATTCGCAATTGTTGAAATTTTTATTAGACGCAAAACGAGATTTTAAAACAGAAGAAAATATTGTTTTGACAGAAAAGTTGGCAATTGCAACGCATAGTGATACTGATTTCTGGGTTGCTGATAATGAAAACTGGTTTGCTGCAGGCAAGGTTTGTGAATCACCAATAATTGCCGCAAAGCGTATGGCGGAAAAATATGGCTTGGTTCCCGCAATCTATCTGCAGGAAAAAAATATTTTAAATATAGATGATTTGATTGTTCAATGGCAAAAAGATGGTCTGGTTGTAATAACGGATTTAAGCGAGATTTAAAAAAAGCCCCATAATTATGGGGCTTGTTAATTAGAATAATATCTATTATTCTGCATCAGCAGTTTCTGCAACTGGTTCGGCAGTTTCTGTGTTTTCAGATTCAACAGCTGTGTCTGCTGTTGTTTCTTCTGCGACAGTATCTTCTTCAACAGTTTCTTCTGCTTTTTTCGTGCCGAATGTTAATGCTTTGCCTGCAACTAATGCATCAATTTCGTCTTGTGTTTGTGCAACATAGACCTTTACAGGTACGATAACATCTGGGTGTAATGCGATTTTGGTGTCAAATGTGCCAACTGATTTAATTGGCGCACCCAACAAAACTTGTGCAGATTCAACAGATACGTTGGCGACTTCTTTTAACATACGCGCGATATCGCGTGTTGATACAGAACCGTATAGTTGACCAGTGTCACCAGCCTGACGAATCATATGTAATTTTGCATTCTTGACAGCGTCTACATTTGATTCTGCTGTTTTCTTGGCGGCTTCTTGGCGTGCAGTTAATTCTGCTTTCTTTGCTTCGAATAATGCAACGTTTTCGCGTGTATAACGCATTGCCTTGCCGTTTGGTAATAAATAGTTACGTGCGTAACCTGTTTTTACCTCAACAGCGTCACCAATATTGCCTAATTTTGTAATTTTTTCTGTTAAAATTATTTTCATAATCTGTCCTTATTGTTTATAAGTTAGGGATTAACCCAAATTGTTGCGAACGAATGGCATTAAACCCAAATGACGTGCGCGTTTGATGGCAGTTGCCAATGCGCGTTGGTCTTTTTGTGATACGCCACTGATGCGTGATGGCACAATTTTACCACGTTCTGTGATATAATGTGACAGTGTTTTAATATCTTTATAGTCGATAATCTTGCCCTTTAATGGGTTTGATTTTTTACGATAAATTGCTGCGCGGACTGCCATTATTCTGCCTCCTCGGTATTCTTTTTCATCATGATTGATGGGGTTGTTGCCAGTTCATCAACGCGAACGTTTAAGAAACGAATAACGTCTTCGTCAATGCGTGAGCGTCTTTCAAGTTCTGTGATTTGACTGCCAGGCAATTCAATATTTAACATAACATAGTGTGCCTTGCGGTTTTTGCGAATGATGTATGCTAAATTTTTTAAGCCCCAGAATTCTGTGGATTTAACATCACCACCCAGTTCACGGATAATTTCAGTAAATTTTGTCGCTTTTTCTTTAACTTGCGACTCAGTCAGGTCTTGACGAAATACCAAGACACTTTCATAGTAAGCCATTTTATTTCCTTTGGTTTAGTAAATTGATTCAACAATGTTTTTGCATCGTTTTATCAGCTTTAGTCAGCCGACAACACCATTGTTGTCAGCAGGAACGCCGATTATTATTACAAAAATTCTTTAAAAATCAAGTGTTTTATGATATTATCTATCTTTGATAGGATAGAGAGAATGGTTTTGCATCGTTTTTTATCTTTGTTTTTTTGTTTTTATATAGGGACTGCAGTTGCAGCAACGTCGACTGTTGCAATTGTAAAAGAGGAAGATATTGAAAAAATAAACAAAGAAAGTAAAAATATTTTATGTATTAATGTCGATGAAGGTAAAGAAAAATGTTTTAGGTGTAAATCAGGAAGTGATTTTTATGTTAATCCAGATGAGTATGTTTATTTTTGGGATGACTATTTACCAATACGGGGATTTAAATGTGAATATAAAGGGGGAAATTCCAGATTAGATAAAAATTTTGAGTTTAGTGAAGTTGATTTGTCTGTGTGTGATAGCAACTGTAGTAATATGGTATTGGATTACGATAAATATCAGAAACTTGGATTGTGTATTGATGATGGTGCTGGTTGGAAACAGTATGTAGATCCACAGTTGTATGATAATTATAATAATCGCCGAAAAAGGTATGATATTGTGTTTGCCACTAAGCCGTTATGTTTTCATAATCTAGAAAGTAATGATGAAGGGGCAGTGACTGTAACAGAAGAACCTAAACAGCGGGATGAAGTTGCTAAGATTGAGAAGGCTCAACCACAAGGTGCTAGTGGTGGGGGTGGTGGTAAAGATGAAAAAAAGCAGGCAAACATAACTGTTGTTTCGACTGGGGTGCAAGAAAAAGAAGAAATAATAGATAATAATTCTAAACAGCGAGATGAAGTTGCTAAGATTGAGAATGATCAATCACAAGGTGCTAGTGGTGGGGGTGATGATAGAAATCAAAATGAGCAAGTAAACATAACTGGGGTGCAAGAAAAAGGTGAAGAAAAATTAACACCATCTTTTGTGGATGATAATGTTATGAATGAATTGTCAGATGATGAAAAAGAACAGTTAAATACACAAGTAGCAGATTTGTTTAATGATACTATTGAAGATGTAAAAGATTTTTGTAAACAAAATCCAGCAGAATCAGAATGTGATAATATGGATAGCGTGATAAGATCGTTAGAGCAGTTGAGAGATGAGGCGTTAGAAGACTTAAGTGCCAGTGATTAGTTGGTGGATACGATTGATAAAAAAATAAACCTTAAAATAATCCCTATTGACATATGTTGTTAAAATTTACTAATCTGTTTTATGTAAAGTAGGGGTTATATATATGAAGAAAAGTTTTCATCGTGCTCTTAATTTTATGGCTTTGTTTACTGCGTTGATTATTGCGGGGTGTATTTATTTTAATGCAGAATTTTTACAAATCGCGGTTTCTAATGTAATCTTGAATGGTATTATTATTGGTGCAACTGTTTTTGGTGTTGGTTTGTGCTTTTATCATATCTTTGCTTTGGTGCCAGAATATAGGTGGTTAAAGGCATATGTCGCGGGGCAAAGGAATTTAAAGCTGCCACCTGTGTTGTTGCGACCTGTTGCACAAATTTTGTTACAGCGGCCACGCCGTATTTCTGCGGGGGCATTGAATAGCATACTGGATATTATATTAATGCGTTTTGATGATACGCGCGAATCGATTCGCTATGTGACAAATACTTTAATCTTTTTGGGGTTGTTGGGGACTTTTTGGGGATTGATTCTGACGGTTGGTGGATTTGCAGAGTTAATCGGCGGTTTGGACTTTTCTAATGAAATGGTTTTGGAATCAATGCAGGCAGGGTTAAGTGTACCATTGTCTGGTATGGCGACTGCGTTTACCAGTTCTTTATTAGGGCTGGGGGGCAGTTTGGTTGTTGGCTTTTTGGCAATGCAGCTTCAATATGCACAAAATTCCGTCTTTCATGAGATAGAAGATTATTTGGCAAAACACACACGTGTTGCACAGGTTATACCACAGATAAATTTGAATGAGCAGGAAATAGTGACAGCGCCTGTGTTGTCAGATGAAAATTTAGAAGTTTTCTAAAATAATAAAAAGAGTGAAATAAAATGATGAATGTTCGTTATCGTACACAAACAAATGCATGGCCTGGGTTCGTTGATTTGTTTTCAAATCTGGTTATTATTTTGATATTTTTGTTGATTGTGTTTGTGTTTTTATGGACAACAACCAGTGTGTTTAATAAGTCAAGTGGTGCGAAAATGGTTGCTGATTTAAAACAGACTAATGAGCAGCAGGCACAAACGATTCAGCAAATGTTGGCTGATGAACAAGAAGCAAAAAGGTTGTTGATTTTAGCACGAAATCAATTGGAAACTTTAGAGAAAGATAATATCGCGCTTAGTGATGAATTAACAGAAATAGATGCCAGTGTTGAAGATTTGATAACTGCGTATGAGGTAAAAGTTGCAGAATTGCAAGCCAATGGTGATAATATGCAGAAAATGCTGGATGAACTAACCATGCAGTTAAATCAGGTTAGTTTGGATAAAGAAAAAACAGCACAGTTGGAACAGGAAAGAAAAAAGCTGCAGGATGATATGGAGGCGCAACGTGTTCAATTGGCGCAGCAATTGGAAAAACTGCAGGCGGCATTAGATGCGTCTGAGGAGAAATCGCGTGCGCAAGAAATCGAATATGTTGAAATGTCGAATCGCTTGAATAAAGCATTGGCGGATAAAGTTGCAGAATTAAAAGAAATGGAAAAATATCAGTCTGATTTCTATAAGGGGGTCAAAATTGCGATTGGTGAACGTTCGACTATGCATGAAAAAGGTGATAGATTTGTTGTAAATAGTGATATTTTATTTAAAAGCGGTTCGTATAAATTGTCTGCAGAAGGCAAGAAACAATTACAAGCAATTGCAGGGGTTATTAAGGATATGGAAGAAAAAATCCCAACTGATATAGACTGGATTATTCGTGTCGATGGGCATACTGATAAGAAAAAGGTTATTCCAGGTACGTGTGATTATAAAAATAATACAGAATTATCTTTGTTGCGTGCAACAGCGGTTGTTAATGAATTGGTAAAAGATGGGGTTTCAAGGCGTAGATTGATACCGACTGGTTTTGGTGAACTGTATCCGATTGCGCTGGGCAATGACGCAGATACGTTGCGTAGAAATCGCCGTATAGAGTTGCAATTGACTAATCAATAAGGATATGAATAAAGCCTCCAAAAGGGGCTTTTATCTGTGTCGGTTTGTGAATGTTTGATGTGTTTTTACAAGATTCGAAATTTGATTTTGGTTGTATTAGTGTAAAACTAAAACACACAAAAAGGAATATATTGTCGATATATTGTGCTTTACATCACGAAATCTTCGCCCAGATAGACTTTTTTTACCATTTCGTCTTGGACAATTTCAGGTGTTGTTCCGTGCTTTAAAATTTTTCCATCATGTAAAACATAACTGCGGTCTGTGATGCCAAGTGTTTCACGAACATTGTGGTCAGTTATAATTACACCCAGTCCACGATTCTTTAGTTGTGATACCAGACTGCGGATTTCGTTTACGGCAATTGGGTCGATGCCGGCAAATGGTTCGTCTAGTAAAATGAATTTAGGGTCGTTTGCCAGCGCGCGTGCGATTTCTACGCGTCTGCGTTCGCCACCAGATAATGCTGTCGCAGGACTGCGGCGTAATGCAGTTATAGAAAATTCTTCTAGTAAAGAGTCAAGCTTCTTTTTTCGTTTTTTCTTGTCTGGTTCGACTACTTCTAAGATTGCCATTATGTTTTGTTCGACCGTCAGACCACGAAATACACTATTTTCCTGGGGTAAGTATCCGATATGCAGGCGTGCGCGTTGGTAAAATGGCAGGTGTGTAATGTCCTGAGAATTTAAAAATATTTGTCCGCCAGTGGCAGCAAGCTGTCCTGTTATGCAATAAAATGCAGTTGTCTTGCCAGCGCCGTTTGGGCCCAACAGACCAACGGATTCGCCTTGGCGTGCCTCCATCGATATGTCGCGTATAACCATTCGCTTGCCATATGATTTTGATAAATGTTGAATACGTAGTATTGATTGTTTCATAGTTTAATCACCAGTTCGTTCGTTTTGACGCGGTCGCCATTGCTGGAATCAACGCGTACGTTACCAATAAGAGTAATTGTTTTTTTTGTTTTGTTATATTGCCCTGTATCCGCAACAATATTGTCTGTGATAGTTGTTCCATTGCTTTTTCGATTGATTGTGCCGGATACGGTGTCTAGGAACACAATATCTGGTGTTTCATATTCTTGATATCCCGTTTTTGCATATAATTTAAATGGTGAGCCGTTTTTATCAATGCCAGAAAATGCAGCGCCAGACATCTTGAATTGATTGCTGACAATGTCGGTCATATTTATCGCCGATATCGGTGTCCATAGTAATTGTTTGGTGAATAGAGAACTGGCCACCAATGCTGCAATCATAACAAGGCCCCATCCTGTGAAAAAAAACTGCCATAAACGTTTCAGACGTTTATGTTTAGATAATATGATAAAGTTGCGCTTGTTTGTTTGCATATTTGTTAGTTTAGCGCGCATATTATAAAAATGCAATTTTTATATTTGTGATAAATTCTTTTTGTGATATAATCTTTCTAAAGAGAGATGAAGAAAACCCTAATTTGTTTTATTTCTGGTGTTTTAATGGCGCAAAGTGGCGCCATGGCGGCTGTTACTATCAAAAAGGCTGCGTCTGTATCAAAAAAAGAAACAACTGTTCAAGATGTTGGGGGCAGTTTAGTGCCAACAGCAATTAGTTTGTATTCAACAATTCAACAGTTAAATCAGAAACAGCAACAATTAAGTGCAGAATGTGAACCAACCAGTCAAGAAGTTAACTGGGTTAATGATATGATAAAAGAATGGGCGAAGTCTGGTGGTATTGTGAAAAATAATTTGAATATTGGTGGTATGGAGCCTTGTACCGAACGCAGAACATATGCGGAAAGTATCAAAGGAAATGTGAACTTTGAAGAACCGATATGTTATGAAACGTATAATACAGAGGCTGATGCAAAAATGGTTTGGTGGAATTATCCTAAGGCTTCGGTGACGACATATTATGTTGTTGATGGTGAATATGCAAATACAGGTAATGTCAGAAACAGGACTGTTGCATCAAATATATATGATATATTTAATTTAATTGATTTTGGTACAGAAGATTATTCTGCAGATGAAGCAGCGATGGCTTCAAAATTAATGGCCAAGATGGAAAAGTGCGCCCCAGCAAAACTGAATGCGAAAAAGCTTGCCTTGTGGGGTGATTTTGTTGTTTCCACCGTTGGTGGAATTGGGCAAAAGACGAATACAGGTTCTATTATGGATGCGGTTAGTGGTATAATTTCATCTGGTGGTGGAATGGGTGCGGTACAGAGTTTGGGTGGTATTGCGACTCAATTACTGGATAAATAAATTATAATGCTTTATCTACAAGTAATGCCGACAACTTATGTAACTTTTGTACACTGCGTTGTCGGCATTACTTGTATCTAAACCATTCTAATTTATTTCTTTTCAAGTGCAAGGGGGGGGCGACAACTTATGTAGCGTTTGTACACTGCGTTGTCGGCATTACTTGTATCTAAACCATTCTAATTTATTTCTTTTTAAGTACAAGGTGGGGGCGACAACTTATGTAGCGTCTGTACACTGCGTTGTCGGCATTACTTGTATCTAAACCATTCTAATTTATTTCTTTTCAAGTACAAGGGGGCGACAACTTATGTAACTTTTGTACACTGCGTTGTCGGCATTACTTGTATCTAAACTATTCTAATTTATTTCTTTTCAAGTACAAGGGGGGTGACAACTTATGTAGCGTTTGTACATTGCGTTGTCGGCATTACTTGTATCTAAACCATTCTAATTTATTTCTTTTCAAGTACAAGGGGGGCGACAACTTATGTAACTTTTGTACACTGCGTTGTCGGCATTATTTGTATCTAAACCATTCTAATTTATTTCTTCTTAAGTGCGTTATACAACCTCTGTTACTGCGCGTAGTGAGCCATCGCGCGAAAGTTGCACAACGCGAATTTTTTTCTTCATTTCTTCAATTAAGTCTGTGCGGTCGTATGCTGGTTGGGTGTGTAATATTCTGTCCGCAAATGCTGCATAGGCTGCCTGAGCGCTTTCTGCGTGTATGGTTGTGTAAAAATGGTCGTGTCCTGTGCCCAGCATTTCCCACAGTACCGCGGCATTGTCAGTAGAAATTTCGCCACCAATAATTACATCAGGTGTCATACGTACGACCAGATCAAGCAGGCGTGCATAGTTAAAATTATTATTTTGTTCGGTGCGCGATAGTACAAAATGTACACGATTTTTTTGTGGTACGCGAATTTCACGTGCGTCTTCGACAGTTATTACGCGACTGTTTTGGTCGATAAGGGTCAACATATGGTTTAAAAATGTCGTCTTACCGGTTGCAGTTGCGCCAGATATAAGAATTGGGCTGCCGTCATTAATTGCAGACATAAGTCTTTCGTATGGATCGTCTGGGCGAATGTTTTCGCGTGGTTTAACTTTTAGTAATGCCTTGCCACGTTGCAGGTGATAATTTTCGAAAGAAGTGCTTTTTGCACTGCCACCACGGATGTTTAGCGCGACACCACCGGTGACATCGTTTTCATCGTATTGAACATTCGGGCCCGCAATAGCCGAAAAACGGTGGTTCCCAGGAAGGGTTGCATATACGACCGGAATCCCATGTGTTGGATTGAATGGGCGTTCGTATATATTTGCGACTGTGTGTATCAGGTCAATCAGATATTGTTTGGTTAGCGATTCGGCCTGATATGATACCCATGGTATACGGGCACCGTGCAGTCGTAGCCATACTTCGCCGGCGTGATTGATTGCAATTTCTTCTACAAATGATGGTTTATAGAATTCTTCCAGGGGTTTTAATAAAGATTCAAGTACTATATTTGACATTATTATAATTTTATCATAAATCCTTGCTTGAAACAATCGTGTTTATTTGGTATAAATAAATAAAAGAGAGATATTGATATGAAGCATTCTTTTTTATTTTCTTTAATAGCCGCATTGTTTTTAGCTGCGTGTACCGGTTCTTCGGACGCGCCGTACAATGTTGATGATTTTGAGATGGGTGGGGCTGATGCGCCGTTGTATAATGATAGAACTGGAAATTTTATGCAGGCTGCGAATCAGTATTCTGCAATTGATTCGTACAAGCCGGTAACGGAACGCGATAAAGAAAAAAATAATAATCGTTGGAATACGTCACGCAAAGAAACACGTTGGCAAGAATACAAGGGTGCAATGGTTCGTGTTGAAATACTGTTGGGTAACAGTGATGTTCGTGAAATGCGATTGCGTTTAATGCAGGGTGCGAATGGAATGGATATTGATTCCGATTCGCGTGATATATTGGCGGCTGTTTCGGATTATGAGATGAAACGTGTGTGTGGTCGTAACGCGGATAGTATTGTTATGATATATGATGAACCTTCTTTTGAAGTTATGCAGCCTACGCCATATTTTGATTTTCGTATAGAGGCAGAGGGTGCGACTATGCGTGAATATGGATTTAGATGTGTTTATAATAATTAATTAACAAAGGAGTAAAAAATGAAAAAGTTAGCATCTGTAATTGGTTTGTGTAGTGTTCTGGGCTTAACAGCATGTGGTAATCCTGTTGCTGAAAATGGTGATAAGGTAATTATTAACTTTGCAGGATATTTAGATGGTGTTCAATTCCCAGGTGGCACTGCCGAGAATTTTCCATTAACTTTGGGCAGTGGTCAATTTGTCCCTGGTTTTGAAGATCAGGTTGTTGGTATGAAGGTTGGTGAAGAACGTGATGTTAATATTACTTTCCCAACTGAATATGTTCCAGACTTGGCGGGTAAGTCGGTTGTGTTTAAGGTAAAATTAATCGACATCCTTGATTAAAATTAAATATAATAATATATCTAAAATCCACCCCGACAACTTATGTAGCGTTTGTACACTGCGTTGTCGGGGTGAATTTTATCTATATCATTATCTTTAATTTTATCCCCAGTGCAAGGGGGCGACAACTTATGTAGCGTTTGTACACTGCGTTGTCGGGGTGAATTTTATCTGCACCTTTATCTTTAATTTTATTGCCAAGCAAGGGGGCTGGGATAGGGTGGTGTTTTTATTTTCCAATCATATATCCGCATAATAAAATTAATGTCACCATAACGGTAAAAACAATCTTTTTTTTGGTTTTGTATGATAGTTTCATTTTTGTTCTCCTTTTGTTTTTTTTACCAGCCACCGAATAATTGCTTGTCACAACCGATTAATTCCATACCACTGACACTGGTAAATAATTGTAATACAGTTCCGATTCCAAATAGTAAAACAAAGCCAATAATCATCGGAATTCCGACTGTTTTGATGCCTGTTACCATATCATCTTTGCCTGCAATTTTTTTCTCGGATATTGCTTCCCATGCGTATTTTGCCAGAATAAATCCAGCACCGACAAATGCAAATGTACGAATAATTTTAAAAACGCTTTGCATTTCTGTAATTAATTCGCACAGGCCATTTGTTTCTGCAGCCGATACGGGTAAATTAGTGATGCACAGTATTGTTGTTATGAAAAAAAGTTTTTTATTCATATTTTTCCCTTTTTTTGTTGTTATGTTAAAAAACCGCCAAGGGAAAACGGCGGTCGGGGTGTTAGAAAAACACAATACGATGTTCCTGTCGGTTTTTGGGGCAGGTCGCCCCTGTTGTATAACCGACAGCACCCCGACATTATGTCTGGGTATGAATTTGCACAATAAATGGCGCTGAAATGCGCCCCATAATGTGCATGGGATTTGACACAAAATATGTGTCTGCGTATTGTAGGCTTTCTAAGGCCCCGAAACCACGTTCCCTTGTAGTTTCGCACTTTCTAGTGTATCAAAGTTTCTTTGTTTTTACAAGAATTAAAAATTATTTAGATTTCTTTTTGTTTTTTTATATTTACAATAAATTGTAAACTGTGTTATAATATATTTTGAACTGGATGGGAATCTGGTTCGGGGCTGTAGCAGGCCTTACCTAAAAGCGGTATCGTAAAACGATACTGAATCCGCGACAAAAGGGCGCGTAAGCGTCTTTTATTGTTTCCCCACCAGCCAAAAAGGTCGGGGAGCCGTCAGTTTATATAACAGGGTTTCCCGAAGGCTGGCGGAATCAGACTTTTAGGTGATTTGCTAACTCCCCGACCGCACGAATTCCCGTTGCGGTTTGTTTTTATAAAAAATAATAATAAAACCCTAAATAGATGGAGGGAGCAAAATGAAAAAAACAACTATTTTAACACTTACACTAATTTCAACAACTGCGCCGGCAGTCGCAAGTATTCCATCCAGTGCATTTATGCGGGAACAGATTACCGCACAAATCACAACCGCAATATCGTCTAAGGTCGACACATCGGCATCCGCAAATCAGACAATGGCGGGAACATATACGGTTTCTGGTTCAATGAATGTGACGGGCAGTCTTGTTGCCCCAACTGCACCACTGCCAACCGCAGAATAATAACAAGGGGGCAATCGTGAAAAAAATACTGTTATTATTTTTTGGATTTTTATGTATCTTTGCGGCGAATGCGGCACAGGTTGCAAATGTTGAATATGTACACACACTGATTGAACAAGAATGGGATATCAGCATTCCGTACAATTCCGCCCTATCAGACGTTCATACGGTTGCGAATATGAAATACTTGCTGACGGCGATTGATGTTGCAAATGAAATTTTAAATGGTGAAAAAACCACAAACTATGGCAACGGCGAATTTGCGACACTTCAGGTCGCCGATACAATCGCCACAAATCAGGCAGTGGAAACGTTAATTGAAAAGGAAGAAAAATACAAATTTTTTGTTACAATTGATCAAAATCTTTTTCCAATGGGGCGTAAATCTTTTTTCGGTTTTGAAATCAGCGCCGCAGGGACATTTTATATTGATTGGGGTGATGGTACCGAAGAAACAATAGTAAAAAATAATACTGATAAAGTAGAATATTTACATGATTATGGAACAAAGGATGCGGTTTATACAATTAAAATTGGTGGACGGGCCACAATGTATCTTCAGGATTATTCAGCAATACATTTTGGTGGCGGATCGGGCTTTACTAGCAGTGACGACAATGCTAAAATCATAAGTCAAATAGATGGTTCATTAGGAAAAATTTTTAGAACATTACCTGATGGTTCCCAACCAACATTTATGAGTACTTTTGACCATGCTTCTAACCTAAAAACTATACCTGCGGGATTATTTTCTGGTATATATGGTGCACCAGTAAGTAATATGTTTAATCACACCTTTGCTTGGTGCCATAATTTAACATCAATACCTGCGAGATTATTTTCTGGCATCTCTGGCGCACCGGCAAAGAATATGTTCCTCGGCACTTTTTCTGATTGCCTTAGTTTGACATCGATCCCAGATGGATTATTTGCGGGTATATCTGGCGCACCTGCAAGTTATATGTTCAGCGGCACCTTTCAAGGTTGTAGTAAATTAACATCAATCCCAGCTGGATTATTTGTGGGTATATCTGGCGCACCAGCAGAGAGTATGTTCAACAGCACCTTTTCTGGTTGCAGTGGTTTGACTGGCGCAATTCCCGATGGGTTATTTGGTAATCTAACTGGCGCACCTGCAAGTAATATGTTCCTCGGCACCTTTCAAGATTGCAGTAAATTAACATCAATCCCAGAAAACCTGTTTGGGAATATTTCTGGTACGGCACAGGATTATATGTTCAAGAATACATTCTATAACTGCACATCATTAACCGGCACATCTGCACGTATAAATGGACAATACCTGTATGAAATCTGGCCAGATGCAAATTCAGACCAAGTTGGTGGTATGTACAAAAACGCAACAGGGTTGTCTGATTATTCCAACATCCCAAGCGCGTGGAAATAATCCCGACTGCATTAACAGTTTCTGTGTCACGGCACAGAAAGAACACCGGCGGTTTTGCCTCCTCCCCCGCCGGTGTTTTTTATATAATCAAAAAATTATTTTACACCGAATTTGCCGCGGTTTACAGGACGATAGGATAATGCCTCAACCAAATCGGACATTTCTATTTCCGCTGAACCACGCAGGTCTGCAACCGTTCGTGCAAGACGTTTAATACGGTTATATCCACGGGCAGACATCCCCATCTTTTGCGCGGCTGTATTTAAAAATGTTGACAGGTCTTCATTCAGTGCGGCAAATCGTTCCAGTTCTGGGCCGTCTAGCAATGCGTTTACATGTCCTTGTCGTGTAATTTGACGTTCGCGTGCAGAAATTACGCGTGCGCGAATTGTTGCACTGCTTTCACGTGGTGCAATATCTTTTACCATTTCCCACGGATTCACTGCATCAACATCAACGTGTAAATCTATTCTGTCCAACAACGGGCCAGAGATTTTATTCTGATATGCCTCTGCACAACGTGGGGCGCGACTGCATGATAAAGCCGCATTGCCCAAATGGCCACATGGGCATGGATTCATCGCAGCAATTAACTGAAATCGTGCGGGGTATGTTGCATTGCGACGGGCGCGCGAAATCAATATACTGCCAGATTCCATTGGTTGACGTAAAATTTCAAGTGTTGCACGATTGAATTCTGGTAATTCATCTAAAAATAATACCCCATTGTGGGCCAATGATATTTCACCAGGACGTGCATCAGAACCACCACCGGCCAATGCAACAGGACTGGATGTATGATGAACACTGCGAAACGGACGCGCAGATATTAAACCACGGCCAGATAGTTGCCCTGCAATAGAATAAATTGTTGAAGTCTCTAAAATCTCGGTCGCGGTCATTTCTGGCATAATTGTTGGCAGACGCGATGCCAACATTGTCTTACCTGAACCTGGGGGACCAACCATCAACATTGCATGACCGCCAGCCGCCGCAATTTCCAAGGCGCGTTTCGCCGCAGATTGACCATGAACATCGGCCATATCAATGGTTGAACAAGATTCTGTTTCTGGTGATGTTAAATCTGGTACTGGTAAAATCTGGACACCTTTGAAGTGATTTATTAACTGAATAACATGAAATGGCGCCAATATATTTGTATGTCCTGCCCATCTAGCCTCAACCCCTTGGTCGCCAGAACAAATTATGCCCATATTATGTGCACAGGCCCAAACACTGGCCGGCAATACGGCATCTGTCTTTACGATTGTACCGTTAAGTCCGACTTCCCCCAGTATTACATACTTTTCAAGTTCGGATTCTGGTAATATGCCAATTGCACATAAAATTCCACATAATATAGGCAAATCAAAATGAGAACCTGTTTTTTCAACATCTGCTGGTGATAAATTTACAGTCAATCGCTTTGGCGGTAAAGATAAATTTAATGCCGATAAAACATTGCGAATTCGTTCCGCAGATTCTTTAACCGCCCTGTCTGCTAAACCAATGATATTAAATTCTGGTTTCGATAAACCAGATGACAGTTGAACCTGAACATCAATCGGTGTCGCATCCATACCATTAAAAATAAGTGATTTTAAAGATATCATATCAGGCATAATATATCTTGAATTAAATTTCTGCAAGTTATATTATAGCCATTATCAAAAGAAAGGATTTTTGATGCCAGTAAAAAGTAAAAATAAAGCACGCGAATGGTTTAATACTATATTTTATGGCGCACTTATCGCCATTGTTTTTCGCAGTTTATTACTTGAACCATTCAATATTCCATCTGGTTCAATGATTCCAACACTGCATGTTGGTGATCATATCTTTGTAAAAAAATGGACATACGGTTATTCCAGATATTCTTTTCCGTTTGGTTCTTGGAAATTATGGAATGGACGCTTTTGGGCAACTGAGCCTGAAATTGGTGATGTTATTGTCTTTCGAAACCCAATTAACGAATCGCAAGATTATGTAAAGCGACTGATTGGAAAACCAGGTGATAAAATACAGATGATTGATGGTCGTCTATATATTAATGACGTAATGGTTGAACGTGAAAATCCACGTCCTTATGTTGTTGCAGTTCTGCCAAAATCTATACGAAGTGTTGGGTTTTATACAGACAATCTGTCTATCAAAGGTAATAAAATATGGAAAAATAATCAGCCTGCGGACTTTAATTATACTATTGAATATAAATCAGATGATTTTTGTAAAGAATATCGCGGGGCTTGCGGGGTATTTGATGCAACCGAATATACAGAAATATTACCCAATGGTGTAAAACACAGTATCATTGAATTCAGTGATAATGCGTATTTTGATAATACACCTGTATTTACAGTGCCAGAAAATCATTTCTTCTTTATGGGCGATAATCGCGATAACAGTGGTGACAGCCGTGGTGAAGTAGGTTTTGTGCCACGTGATAATGTACTGGGTAACGTATGGGGAATTTGGTATTCTCATAATTACTATGCGCCGTTGCCAGCACTGTGGACATGGGGCAAGAAAATTAGATGGGATAGATTTGGTATGGGGATAGATTAGAATGAATAAGATTAACTATGTTTTCAATGACGAATCATTGCTGGAATTAGCATTAACACAAAGTGGCGCTGATTCGCATAACAATAACGAAAGACTGGAATTCATTGGCGACCGTGTGTTGGGCCTTAGTATCGCGACACTGTTGTTTGATATGTATCCAAATGAAACCGAAGGTGAACTGGCGCGTAGACATGCGATGTTGGTGTCTACGGAAACATTGGGTAATGTCGCAGAAGAATTGGGTCTTGGGAAAATGATAAAGCATGGACATATGACCGCCGGACGCGTAAAACATATGTTGGCAAATGCGATGGAGGCTGTATTAGGTGCGATTTATCTGGATGGTGGATTTGAAAATGCGAAAATACTGATATGCGATATTTGGCGAAATATAGCCGCAGCTGATGTCACACCACCAAAAGATCCAAAAACTGCATTGCAAGAATTTGTACAGCAATCAGATAAAGGAAATTTACCTGTGTATGAATATATGGAAACATATGGTGCATCACATAACCCAACTTTTAAGGTCAAAGTAAGCGCGATGGGCAAAAACGCAATCGGAACAGGTATGTCCAAGAAAGAAGCAAGTATAAATGCAGCAGATGCACTGTTGAAAATCCTTGCAATTTAGAATTTTGAACATTAGAATTATATGCAAATAATTTTAACTCTAAGGATTTAATATGTTTTCTATTTTATTAGTGTTATTGATAATTGTCGCCATTTTAATGATTGGATTAATCTTGTTACAAAAATCCGAAGGATCTGGTATGTCTGGTTCGGCGGCGGCATCAATGTTTGGTGGTGCATTGACTGGCGCGGCGGCGGGAAACTTTTTGACACGTGCAACAGCATGGTTGGCAACATTGTTCTTTATTTTATGCGCGGCGTTGGCAGTTGTATCTGCAAAAATGAATGTTAATCAGCAACAAAGTGAATTGCGTCAGGAACTTGTGACCCAGGGGGCAGTCGCACCGTCACAGGCACCTGTTGATGAAAATGCACCTGTAAAAGATAAACCACAGACAATAGACGATTTATTAAAAAAATAAAAAAAATCCCGCAATTGCGGGATTTATTACTGTATTTAACGGTTATTTGGATATAACAACTTTTGTTGTAATAAATAGTTGTCTATTGTATTTTTTAAGCGCCACTTTACCCATTCTGTATTACCGAAAATAATTTGTTGTGATTGATTGTCGGTTGTATCAATAAGGCCATAGCCTGATATCACATTATTAACATCACGATATATGAATACAGGTTTATGTAATTTATTTACAATCTCTGGTTTCAGCTTATATTCGTTGTTCGATAATTTTGAACACGTACGTGCAAGGTTTGCAGTGCAATAAAACAACGGTACAGTATCACAATGCCCTTTGTCCTGAATATTTTTTTCATAGACATATGCTTCATTGTTCAGATAATAGTTATTTTTTTCACAAAAATTTTCTGTTTCAAAAGAAGAAAATAAATACAAAAACTTTCTGGAAACTGACGCATATTTTTCAGTTGCATTTAGTAATCTTGTACCAACACCAAGATTTTGGTGTTTTGGCAAGACGTACAGGTTTTCAACAAAAATAGCCTCATCTATCAAATAGCCGTTAATTTGCCCGACCATACTTTTACCACAATATGCAGCAAAAGCAAAATTGCCAGTTTTTGTTTGCCAGTTATTTTCAAAGACATACTTGCAATCAGTAATATCTTTATTTTTAAGATTTATTCCGTTACCCGCCAGGGCTGCAGAACGAATTCCTGTGAATTTATCCCATACACCATTGGTGTCTTGGTTAAATATAGGAAAGATTTTTACTTGTTTCATACTGTAATATATAGCACATATATTCGTTTTGTCAATACCCGAAATCAATTTTTATTTTTTTCATATTTGTATGTGTCGCATTTGGTATTATAAATACTTTTTTTTCAGACAACCATTTATAAGACAATGATTTTGGAACAACATCATCATTTTCTGCAATATAATGTACTTGTGGAATATTTGGCAACTTGTTCATATTTAATGATCCTGATAACGGTAAATCGCCAAAATAAGATGTCCAATCTGAATGATTTAGCACCCCTGCAATTGTTATCCATTTCTTTATATTTAAATCGGGGTTTTGTTGAATAACAAGCCCGCTTATCATTGCACCACCAGAATAACCAATCAAAATAATTGGACGATTTTGTGAAATTTTCTTGATGGCGTATGCAATATTATCGATTTTATCAGCTGAAAAACGTTTGGATGTCCAATCAGATATATCACACCCAGATGACATAATATACTGACAGGGGCGCGCCATATAGACAACATTTGGACTGTCGTCATTTATGGATAAATCACGCAAGAATGTACCGCGTGGTGTCGGATTAGACGTAGGCCGTCCCGCACCATTAAATGCATATCCGTCACCTTCGATATAAATATGAATTGGGGATATTGAATCAGATAGTTTTTGATACGTTAATATCTTATATTTATCAGATGATATTATAACTTCTTGAAAATCATATGGTATATGCCATACAGGTGCGCAGGCAATTAATACAAAAGGTAAAAATAAATTTTTTTTATACATATGTTATATATTATCAATATTTTTGAAAAAAATCTATCTTAACAACTGTATTGACAAATAAAATATTTTTCAATAAACCTCTTGACAAATTGTTTGACAAATACTATTTTTAGGGTATAAAGTTTAAAAACTAACCAAAGGGATACACAAATGTCAAAGAAAGAAATAAAAAAGAATAACAAGTCTGGTAAATGGTATGTGAATATTTCAAAGGTTATCGCATGGCCATTCGTTATGATTGCAACAGTGCTTAAGAATATTTGGATATGGATTTGTAAAATAAATTTAGTTGGTCTTGCAAATTGTGCATTATTGGTTGCGATTATCGTTTTATTTAGCGTATTAATTATGGATTTTATAGGATGTCAAAAAAAGCAAGCAATTGTTGCAACTGCACCAGTACCAGTACCGGTGACATTAAAAACGACAGAGGTAAAAACACCTGCGTTACCATTGCCAGTTGATATTAACACACGTAAAAAGACAGAACAGTCTGTACGTGTTGTACCAGTCGCAAAAAAACAAATAGAAATAGTTAAAAAGCAAACTGCAATTCATAATAAACAGTTTTGGGGCGATGTTATTATTGACAACCGCAGTGCAGGTGCACTGATACAAAACAATACAAAAATTAACGGCAATCTGTACCTGCAGAATATGCGTAAGTATGTATTGCCATGCGGAATTCATATCAATGGGAACTTATTCCTGCGTGATGTGAATATGTTGCAGTTCTGTGGTGATTTTATCATTACAGGCAACATATATGTCAGCCCACATTCGTCTTTTGGTCCGATTCCAAAGTCTGCACGTTTGGGTGGCTATGTGGTACTGTAAACCATAAATTACAGAAATTTATTCATATATATCTCCCTTTGGATGCCATCGATATTTCGGTGGCATTTTTTTAGAATATTATGATAACTGGATAATATTTTTTTGATTTAAAATATTTTACCTTATGATGTCATTAACAAAATTGTAATTTTGCGGGGCATGAAAAAACCACAGCGATGACAAAAGATTAAAATTTGTGATTTTGTGGGGTTTGAATTGAGGTAGAAAAAAGGATAACACCTGGGTCCTGTGGTCAAGCCACAGGATGACAAGGAGCTGAAGATTTATTATAAAATTTTGTGGGGCACGAAAAAACCACAGGATGACAAAGGTTAAATTCTAAAGTTTTTACTGAGAAATTGTGTTGAAAGTATAACAATTTTTTTGCAAAAAAAATTGTCATTCCATGGCTTGACCATGGAACCTAGGTTATAGAATCATTTTTTATTTGCAAAACCTGGGTCCTGTGGTCAAGCCACAGGATGACAAAGGTTAAATTCTAAAGTTTTTACTGAGAAATTGTGTTGAAAGTACAACAATTTTTTTGCAAAAAAAAATTGTCATTCCATGGCTTGACCATGGA
>JAFSDI010000011.1 GCA_017436325.1 Alphaproteobacteria bacterium
ATAACCATCAGCCCCCCGACTAAAACACAGTCAGGGTATATTAAAATACAGTGCAAATATGAGGAAATTTATGTCGAAACTTTGGAATTACGACACATTTAATATATGTTCACATATATTTGCACCGAAGATACTAGGCCTGCTACAGCCCCGAACCAGATTCCCATCCAGTTCATTTGTTATTATATCATATTTGTTTTGTTCTTTGCAAGATTAAAAGAATTTATTGCGATTGTTGGGATTCAGCCGCAGTGCGTGCAAGTAAATCTACGCGTTCATTCATTTCGTCACCATTGTGACCGCGAACCCAAAACCAATGTATCTTTTTCTGAGATGCCAGTTCATCAAGTTGTTGCCATAAGTCTTGATTTTTTACAGGTTTTTTATCGGCAGTGCGCCAATTGTTTTTCTTCCAGTTTTTTATCCATGATAACATACCGTTCTTTACGTATTGGCTGTCGGTATGTATTTCAAGTTCTGTATGATTCTTGGCCGCGGTCAGTGCACGAATTACCGCCATTAATTCCATACGGTTGTTTGTCGTGTTCGATTCGCAACCACAACGTTCCGCAATGTTTTTGCCGTCTGTTGCGATAAAGCCCCAGCCACCACGACCAGGATTGCCAAGGCAACTGCCGTCTGTCCAAATTTTTAGCATTTTATATGTTCCTTTTTTATGGTATAATACCATACATGACTTATAATTCAAAAGATTTAAAAGATATGTCTGATGCCGTTCGTGCATTGGCATTGTATGCACTGCGCAGCGCGAATAGTGGGCATCTTGGTATTGTGCTGGGGGGTGCAGATGTTATTACAACGGTGTTTGCACGTTTCTTGCGGCGCGGACGTGACAGGTTTGTTATGTCGGCTGGACATGGCAGTGCATTATTGTATGCCGTCTTAAAGTTAGCCGGATATAATGTCGGTGATTTGCGCCGCTTTCGTAAGGTGGGTGGTTTGCCAGGTCATCCTGAACGTGGAATCGATGGCGTTGATGTGACAACTGGGCCGTTGGGACAGGGGATTGGTAATGCGGTTGGTATGGCATTGGCTGAAAAAATAAATAATACAGATGCGCGTGTGTATTGTTTGTGTTCTGATGGTGATTTAATGGAAGGTGTTGCCCAAGAATCTGTCGCATTTGCAGGACGATATAAACTAAATAATATGATTTTGTTGTGGGATGATAATGGGCTTAGTATCGATGGGGTTGCGCAGACTGATGTCGATATCCCAATGCGTATGCGTGCAGCAGGATGGGCAACAGAATCTGTTGATGGGGATGATTTTGCCCAGATTATACGTGCAATAGATTCTGCAAAAAAGTCAAAGATACCTGTTTTTATTCAATGTAAAACTGTTTTAGGACGTGGCAGTAAGTATGAAAATAATAGCAAGGCGCATGGATTGGCGCTGACGGATGCGGAATTAAATAGTTTGGTTCATTTGTATTCTAATGTGCGTGGTAATGATTTATGGCGCGCATATGTTCAAAAGCAAATGCCAGTCAGTGCTGTCAAAGAAAAATATTCTTTGCCGCATGTTACAATGTTGCCTGTTGGTGATGCAATGTCTACGCGTGAACTTTCAGGAATATATTTAAATGAATTGTTAAAGGCAGGCGCAAAAATAATCGGTGGAAGTGCTGATTTAGGTGGCAGTACAAATGTTCGTGTCGCAAATTCACGCGATATAACTGCTGATAATTATTCCGGAAATTATATTAATTTTGGTGTTCGTGAACATGCGATGGGGGCAATTTTAAATGGAATGTCTGCATCGGGGATGCATGTATATGGTTCTACGTTCTTGGTCTTTAGTGATTATTTGCGGCCAAGTATACGATTGGCTGCGTTGTCCGGGTTGCCTGTGATTTATGTTTTTACACATGATAGTGTTGCAGTCGGTGAAGATGGCCCAACGCATCAGCCAATTGAACAACTGCCGTCTTTGCGATTGATTCCAAATTTAAATGTATTTCGTCCTTGTAATGGTATAGAGGTTATGTATGCATGGCGTCGCGCATTGCTGGAAAAGTCAATGCCAACTTGTATCGTCTTGTCGCGTCAACAAATACGTATGGTTTCAACACCGTTGGGGGCAGAATTATCCCGTGGCGCTTATGTTATTTATGCCCCAGAATCGCAACGTGTTCGTGCAACTATCTTGGCAACAGGTAGTGAGGTGCCACTGGCAATAGATGTTGCAAAAAAACTGGGTAATGCAGTTCAGGTTGTGTCTGTGTTATCAATGGCTGATTTTAGAAATCAAGATGATGAATATAAAAAGAAAATTTTGTCGGGTTTCGTTATTGCAATAGAAGCCGCAGCCAGTGCGCCTTGGTTTGAATTTGCAGATGCGGTTGTTGGAATTGATAGTTTTGGTGTGTCAGGGGCAGGTGATGCAGTCTATGCAAAGTTTGGATTTGATGCAGATGTAATCGCAGCAGATATAAAAAGTAAAATAAAGTAGTTTAATGTCAGATTATGTGTTTGTTTTGCCGTCTGGTGAAAAAGTGCCTGTGGTAATTACTGCGCGTCGTGGTGTGCATAATATTACGTTGCGACCAAAATGCTTTCCACAACGTATGATTTGTATAACACGGCCTTGGTTAGTGTCGGATAAATGTGCGATTAAGTTTTTGGAATCAAAGCGCTTGTGGGTCTTGGGGGTGTTTCAAAAAACACCTTGTAAGATTATGTTGCAAGATGGTGATGAAATAGATTTCTTGGGGCGAAAAATGCTTTTAAAGCATTGCCCAAATTTGCGTTCAAATAAATTAAGTGATGATGCATCAATTTTATATGTTGGTGGCTCTGCAGATATGTTTCAAAGACGTATTCGTGATTTTATAAAGTCGGAATTATTGCGCGAGATAAAAGATATTATGCATAATGTGCCAAATGAATTTTTACCGCATAGAATCGCTTTGCGTGATACGGTATCGCGTTGGGGCAGTTGTTCTACATCTGGAACAATGTCTTTTTCGTGGCGATTGGCTTTTGCGCCGTATGATGTTATGCGATATGTTGTTATGCATGAATTAGCGCATACAAAGCATATGAATCATTCGCCAGAATTTTGGGCGACTGTACGTGATTTGTATGGTTCAGGTGTCGAACGTGCAAAACGATGGCTGAAACAAAATGGCGCATCGTTGCATCGGTACTTTTAGCGACAGGAAAACGTACCTGTGGAATATTGTATGTGATTTAGTTATTATGTAAATGTACCTTATGGGGCGCGTTAAATCGGTTTCGCAGATGTTTAAAAGCAAGGAATTCTTTTCTTTCGTCATTTGTGAATCTTGATGTGCGCCCCGCTTGTTTTTTATCTTTTTCTTGAAATATAGTTTTTTTGCGATAAAATTATTCGTATGATAAATCAAAAAGTTGTTTTTATTAATTTTTATCATGCCCATATGGGCGAATATTAGCATATCTTTGTTTTTGTGATATAATCGACCTTGTTGGTCAAAAATATTTTTTAATTTAAATTTTAACCATAGGAAAATAAAAATGGATTTAAAACCAACTAAACCATTGTCAGGATTTATAGAATTAACACCATTGCAACAGCGTTGTTTTGATGAATGTGCCGCACGTATGCAACGTGTTTTGCGTGTTGCAGGGTTTTCGCATCTTGATTTGCCAGCAATTGAAAGAGCAGAGGTTTTAACCGATAAAGATAATTGGGATGAAATTGAAACCCAGATGTTTTTGTTTCAAAAGGGTGATACAAAAATGGGATTGCGATATGATGGAACTGTTGGATTGTCACGATATGTTGCAGGAAATTTAAATAGTCTGGTGTTCCCATTTAGGGCATATCAATTTGCGCGTAATTATCGTGGTGAACGTCCGCAACGTGGCAGATATCGCGAATTTTATCAGATGGATTTAGATATTATGGGAATAAATTCTTTGTCGACAAATTATGATGCTGAAATTGTCGCAACATTGTCACGTGTGTATGAATCTGTGGCTGAGTTTATTGGGCCAACTGTTGTGCGTGTTGGAAATCGTAAGTTTTGGAATGCGATGTTTGATTATTTAAATCTTGATGATATGCAGCGCAGAAATGCATTCGTGTTGATTGATAAAAAGGATAAAATAAAAGATTTTGAAGATGGCTTAATCGAATTAATCGGAACAGATGCCGCACGTGCGATAAATGCGGTTTTTGATAATGGATATCATTCATTTGCAGGAAAAAGCGCGGATTTAGATTTTGCAATTTCTGAATTAGATAATTTTATAGAATTGCTGAATGCAATGGGTGTTAAAAATGCAAAAATCGATTTAGGTATCATGCGTGGACATGCGTATTATACAGGTGTCGTTTTTGAATTCTTTTTAGAAAAATTCCCAGAATTGGGCGCAATCGGTGGTGGTGGACGATATGAAGATTTGGCATCTAAGTTTTCAAAAACTAAAATAATTGGTGTTGGTGCTGCGGTTGGTTTTTCAAGATTGATGGTTGCATTGATGGATGAAAATAAAATAGATTTGTCAAAGTTTGAACAGCCAATTGATGTCGCTGTATTATGTATGGGTGATAAACAAGTTGTTTATTCTATGTCGGTTCTGGGGGCGTTACGTGCGGCAGGAATTGCAACGGTTGCTTATTTGGATGCGGATAAGAAATTTAAAAATCAAATTGAGTATGCAGATAAAATTAATGCAAAATATAGTGCTATTATTGGTGAGGAAGAAATGCAAAGTAATCTTGTTGCATTGAAAAATATGAATACAGGAGAGCAGAATAAAATGCCTGTAGCAGATGTAATAAAAATAGTCCAAGGTGAATAATTATGATTATTGAACAGAAGTTAAAAGATATTCAGATGCGGGCCGCAGATATAGAAGCGCAAATGAATTCTGGAAATGTGTCTGGCGATGACTTGACCAAGATGTCAAAGGAATATTCAAGACTGTCTGAAATTTTGCCGTTGATAAGCGAGTATTTCCAAACTGTATCTGGTATCGCAGATGCACGTGAACTGCAGTCAGACCCAGAACTGCGTGAAGTCGCGTTAGAGCAACTAAATGAATTAAATCACGCATTACCAGAAATTGAAAAAAAATTGCAAATTGCATTGTTGCCACGTGATGACGCAGATGATAATAGTGTGATTATGGAAATTCGTGCAGGTGTTGGTGGTGAAGAATCTGCTTTGTTTGCAGGTGATTTATATAATCAATATAAATCCTATGCGTTGCGTCAAGGTTGGAAAGTAGAGGTTATCGAAGAAAATGCAACGTCTTTGCGTGGGTATAAAGAAATTGTCTTTAAGATTGATGGGGCTGGGGCGTATGGTCGTATGAAATTCGAATCGGGTATACATCGTGTGCAACGCGTACCAGAAACAGAGGCTGGCGGTCGTATTCATACCAGTGCGGCATCTGTTGCCGTTATGCCAGAAGCCAAAGAAATAGACGTGGTTATCGAAGATAAAGATATTCGAATCGATGTCTTTCGTGCATCGGGCGCCGGTGGTCAGCATGTTAATAAAACAGATAGCGCGATTCGTATTACGCACTTTCCAACCGGTATTGTGGTTACATGTCAAAATGAACGCAGTCAGTTTCAAAACAAGGCTGCAGCAATGGCGGTATTGCGTTCTAAGTTGTATGAAAAACAGCGCAATGAACAAGAAAGTGCCAGTAATGCATCACGTAAATCAATGGTCGGTTCGGGCGATAGAAGTGAGAAAATCCGTACCTATAATTTCCCAGAACAGCGTGTGACAGATCATCGTATAAAGCTGACTTTATATAAACTTGATGATATTTTGGCGGGGGGAATAGGGCTGGATGAAATGATAGATGCATTGATTGCAGCAGATCAATTGGAAAAGTTAGCAAATATGGAATAAGAAAAAGCCCGGGTTTGTGGGCTTTTTTAATGTTTGAAAAAAATAAGACGATGTGTTATAGTGGTAATGTCATCAATGGTCTTGTTGATGATGGGGTGTCAGAACCCGTACTCTAAGCGTCAAGTGTAAAAATTGACGCGCCGAATGGCGTGTTTTTTTGCATATTGAATGAATATATCTCCTGACCGATATTGGTCAGGAGGGCTTGCGAATATACTGAATAAGCAGCACAATACTTAGAGATTGTTCTGAACCTCCTGACCACTTAAAATCAGTGGTTTTTTAATTAACAACCAACCAAGCAGGAGGGCACAAATGAAAAAGACATTTATTTTAACACTTACACTAATTTCGACAACTGCGCCGGCAATCGCCAGTATTCCATCCAGTGCATATATGCGCGAACAGGTCGCATCAGAAATCGCAACTGCGGTTTCCAGCAGGGTTGATACATCGGCATCCGCAAATCAAACAATGGCGGGGACTTATACGGTTTCTGGCACAATGAATTTTACCGGCACAACAAACGTTGCAACCGCACCATTACCATCCGCAGAATAAAGGGGGGCAGATATGAAGAAAATATTTTTTGCCCTGATTGGGTGTATCAGTGCACTGTATGCGCACGCAGCGCAAATCGCCAACATTGAATACGTTCATAAAATGATAGAACATAAGTGGGATATAACCGTGCCATATAATCCCACGCTAAGTAACGTAAAATCAATGGCAAATATGAAATACTTGCTGACGGCGATTGATGTTGCAAA
>JAFSDI010000012.1 GCA_017436325.1 Alphaproteobacteria bacterium
ATTATTTTTGCTGATGAAGAATAATTTTTGATTAATGTTAGAATTTATCTGTGATATTAAAATACCCTTGTCAGTTTCTGCATAAAATGATAAAATCATAATGCAATGTGGTGATTACACGTTTTGTAATCTATGTTGTTTTAAGGCGGCAGGAGTAGTGACCCTGTCGCCATTCCTCTTTTACAGCTGGGAATGCAATCTTCCCCTGCTATATTACCCCAATAATATGAAAAAGCTACCCAAAGGCAAATCTGCCTGTCCGGGTAGCTTTTGTATTTTTAAATTCTTTTGCCGATAAGAATATCGCAAATCATCACAGCAATAAATGTCAGCAGACCAAAAATCACAGTCATCAGCAGGTCACTGGCAAGGCTGGTTTCTACGTGGGGGATCACAGATACTACTGTTCTTTCCGACACTGTGGCAGACACCGGCACTGTTGCCAGCACTTTTCTGCCACTGGCATCTTCGGTATACAGTGTGGCGGTCATTTCTGCAGTGGTCATATCTCCTGACAGCACAGGTGTGGAATATTCCGCCTTTATACTGTTTACATCGGCGCCATTCGGCAGTAAAACACTGGTGTCAGAGGCGGTTATGTTTTCTTTTTCAATAAACAGTCTGCCTCTTTCATCGCAGTATATTTCTTCATCGGCACACAGGGCAATATACTGTCCGGTCAGGTCAACTGACTGGAAATTGGCAAATGCCCAGTTCAGCAGATTTTCTGTGTCTGTCCATTTGTCGTCGTCAACGGTGGAATACATTACAACACAAATCAGCGTTTTGCCGTCCCGTTCCATTGCAGTTACCATTGTATGGCGCGCTTCCTGTGTCCAGCCGGTTTTGCTCATCAGCAGCCCTTCTTTTGGAAAGTTGCCGTCATAGATGAACACCCCGTTCATAAACCAGTTGGCAGAGTTGAAAGTTCTTGTTTTGCTCTGTTTGTTGGTTGGTGGAATGGAATAGGTTTTGGCGGTAAATATAGTTCTGAAATCTTCGTGTTTTACACATTCCCTTGCAATCATCGCCAGGTCATAGGCTGTGGTGTAATGATTGTCATCCGGCAGACCGTGGGCGTTTACAAAATTGGAATTCAATGCACCTGCCTGCTTTGCCCTTTCGGTCATCAGCTGTGCCAGTGAGGTGCCGGTTTTTTGTTCCAGATATTCACCTATACCGGCAGCGGCATCGTTGGCACTTTCAATGGCCAGTGCATACAGAGACTGTTCCAACGTCAGCACTTCGCCTTCAGAAATTGATGCGTGGCTGGAACCTCTTTCAATGCCCCACACGGCCTCATGGCTGTATGTAATATTGTCAGCCAGATTGCCCTGCTCAACTGCCAGCAAACCTGTCAGTATCTTTGTGGTGCTGGCGGGGTACATTACTTTGTGGGCGTCTTTTTCGTAAATTACCTGCCCTGTCTTTGCGTCCATTACAACAGCGGTCTGGCTGATAAGACTGCCGTCCCATTCTTTTGAGGCTGCAAAAACCGGCAGGGTGTTCATATATATCAAAAGGCAACAAGTTGCCAAAGCCAATATTCTTTTCATAAATCTTCCTGTTCAAATTAATTAAATCGTAAATTTAATTATACAATTTTCGCTTTCCCTAATTCAATAGGAAACAGCATTTTTTCACCGATAAAAGCATATTTTTCATTAAAGGAGAGTTGCTATGGTGATTGATTTAAGAAATATACTGGCAAAATTTGCCATTTTAACAGTGGTGTTTATACTGGCAGGGCGGTTGAACCAGCCTCTGCAGGAAACAAATGCCCAGCCTGTGCAAAGCTGTGAATGGGGACTGCATTTTGAAAAAGACGGCAGTATACCCATACCCAATATGTCTGACGATATCCTTAATCCCCTTGGAGCATATTTCCACGGCAATACCGATGAAAAGGTGCTGTATATCACCTTTGACGCCGGTTATGAAAACGGCTGTACCGCCCCTATTCTGGATGCGCTGAAAAAGCACAGTGCACCGGCGGCTTTCTTCCTGGTGGGGCCGTATATTGAAGAAAATCCTTTGCTGGTGGAAAGAATGGTGGCAGAAGGGCATACAGTGGGCAACCACAGTTATAACCATCCGGATATGACCACAAAAACAAAGGAAGAATTTTTGCAGCAACTGGAAAAAACAGCCGCTGCCTATAAAAATATTATGGGCACTGAAATGCCCAAATTTTACCGACCTCCCGAGGGAAAATTTACCACCGAAAATCTGAAATGGGCACAGGAGGCGGGCTATACCACTGTGCTGTGGTCTTCTGCCTATGTGGATTGGAACAACAACAGTCAGCCCAGCCACGACTATGCTTTTGAAAAAATAGCACAGCGAACCTTTGACGGTGCGGTGTTCCTTCTGCATTCCACGTCAAAGACAAATGCAGAAATACTGGACCGCCAGCTGACCTTATGGGAAAATGCAGGCTACCGATTCGGTGATATATCAGAGTTGGCAGAGGAAAATACTAAATGACCATAATATCATTTGTTTATTCTAATTTAAAAGAAAAGGCTGGCAGACTGTGCCTTGTCTGCGGTTTTTCTCTGTTTTTTGTGTTCAACTTTATATGCAATGGTATGCATCTGTCAGAACTGCTGTACGGTATAGGGCTGTGCAGTGTGCGCCCTGCTTTCCTGGCTGTAAACACTAACGGCCCGCCTTATATTGTTGCCATCGATCCGGGCCATGGCGGTATGGATACAGGTGCGCTGGCAATTGTGGAAGAATATCAGGTCATAGACACCACCGCCCGGGCACTGTTTGATTTGCTCGATGCAGATGCAGATTTTGTGCCGCTGTTTACCAGAACAGACACAGACCCATCCAACGATGAAAGGGCTGCTGCAGCCGCCAGCGCAGGGGCAGATCTGCTTATTTCCATTCATGCTAACAGCGATTCACATTCTTCTTCAAAAGGCTTTGAATGTTTCGCCCAGCCGCCGGGCCGTATATTTCATCAGCAATCTTACAACTTTGCTTCCTTTATTGTGCGGCAGATGGCAGCAGCGGGCCACACCATCAGGGGAGATGAGCAAAAAACGGGAATAAAATACGCCTATTATTATGGTAACGATAAACGAATTGTGGACAGCAGTGATGATAAAGTCCGCAGCCGGAAAAGTTTTGGAATACTGGAAAAATCCCCATGTCCACGGGTACTGGTGGAACAGTGCTTTATCACAAATCATTCAGACGTGGAAAATTGGGCAACCCAAACAGGCTGTAATATGGCCGCACAGGCCTATTATCAGGCCATAAAACAGTATTTTTCAGAAATTTGAAAAAAATTAAAAATTTTTTCAAAAAACTATTGACATATCCGTTTTTATGTTGTATACTAATCAAGCATTAAAAATTACATATGCGGATGTGGCGGAATAGGCAGACGCGCTAGATTCAGGTTCTAGTGGTAGCAATACTGTGTGGGTTCAAGTCCCTTCATCCGCACCAGGAAACGCCCTATTTTAGGGCGTTTTTCTTATTTTATGGCCGGTACGATTGGTACGATTTTTTGTACGCTTTTTGAGTGAATTTTCGACAATACCGACCGAAAACTATACATGGGTGTGGCACGTGGCTATCAGCCGAGGGTGAAATTCCCTCCCCTCCCACATTTTATAAATATCAAAGCCCTTGTCATAATCGACAAGGGATTTTTAATATTCTATTAGACCTATTGAAATTTAACTGATGCCTTCCCATTCATCCATAAACTCAGAAATATAATTTCTCATATATCTTTCTCTGTCCTGAGCAATAAGCTTCGCCACATCCGTATTCATTAAATCTTTTAATTTAAATAGTTTTTCATAAAAATGATTGATTGTTGTAGAAATATGATTGCGGTATTCTTCAGCATCCATATCTAAATTTGGACTAATATCGGGATTATACATTTCTCTATTATGATTTCCACCATAAGCAAAAGCTCTGGCTATTCCGATAGCCCCTATTGCATCTAGTCTGTCTGCATCCTGCACACATTTTCCTTCCAATGTTTTGGGAACAACAGAATCATTTCCTCTGTAAGAAATCTCATCTATAATCTGACATATTGTTTCAATGTTGGTTTCACCGACATTATTGATTGTCAAAAAGTTTCTTGCCTTATCCTTGTTTGTATGTGTTTCGGGCGATAATTTTACATCATCCACATCGTGTAACAATGCAGCCAACTGTACAATTTCCAAATCTGCTTTTTCTTTTATAGCAATACTCGTTGCCATTTTGTAAACTCGTAATGTGTGAAAAAAATCGTGACCACTGTAATCGTTTTCAAATACTTTTTTCACATATTCTAACGCTTTTTCTATTGTATTTTCCATAACGCACCTACAAACAATTCAGATTTAAATGTTCGACCTATTCAAATTTAGTTAACTGTTAGCAAAATTGGAATTTATCGCTTCATCTTTCATTCTATCTTATATACACATGCACTTTCCTTTCTGTCCCCGATATCCATTATGAAAAAAAAGCCAATACACGCCATCATAATAACAATGCTACTTATCAAATTTTGATTCACAACAACAATATCACTAAGTGAATTAATCAAGCTATGCAATATCACACATAAAAATGTACTGCGGCCTCTTATATACAACCCACCTATCAAAAACGTTATAGCTAATGTTGACAGCGTATGTAATAAAATGTCTGTTCTAAGTTGTTGATATGTGCCAAGCATTAAAAACAGTGGTAAATGCCACAGTTGCCAAACAATTCCCACCTTAAGAACTACCCAAAATCTCCTTTGTTCATTAATCTGTAGTTCTCTTTTTAGCCAAAATCCTCTCCATCCAATTTCTTCCATTCCGCCAATTATTAAAAACATAGGAATAAGAATAACCAAATTTACAAAAGAACTTACAATTTCACCACTCCAGACAAAGTAGGGCAGTAGCTGTAGTACAGATACTGCTATTAATCCAATCACCCAATCGCTTTTATGAGACGGTAGCCTAAAAATTCCTTTGATTATTTCTTTATATTTCTTTTTTTCATAAGTCCTCTCAACAAATATCGCTGAAATTGCTGGAGATATTACCCCTAAAACATATAGTATCAACATCCACGTGTATGTGTTAAAGTTTACATTTTGAGCTCTAGAATAAAACGCAACACATCCCCATGACAAATATGTAATACAGAAACATATTATCAAATATCTTACTATTGCATTTTTTGTGATACTCTTTTTCATTACAATTATACCTCTACTATATGGAATTACTTTTGTATTCTGACATCTTTACAAATTGGAGTTTGACGGATTAGATGTCATTAACTATTGCAGTTAAGCTATCAAAGTCCACGAATTCCACTTTCTTATTATATGTTTCAATCATAGCCTTTACCTCTGCAGTTTTTTTCTCTTCTGGCAACCCGACTGCTTTTCTATATAA
>JAFSDI010000013.1 GCA_017436325.1 Alphaproteobacteria bacterium
TACGTTCATAAAATGATAGAACATAAGTGGGATATAACCGTGCCATATAATCCCACGCTAAGTAACGTAAAATCAATGGCAAATATGAAATACTTGCTGACGGCGATTGATGTTGCAAATGAAATTTTAAACGGCGAAAAAACCACCGATTACGGTAATGGCGAATTTGCAACACTTCAGGCCGCCGACACCACCGCCACGAATACTGCAGTCGAAACGTTAATTAAGGAAGAGATTGAATATGAATTTTTCTTGACAACCACCTCAACCAACAGTTTTAGTTTTAAAATCAGTGCGGCCGGTAAATTCTATGTTGACTGGGGCGATGGAAAAACAGAAACCATAACAAAACCAGACACAACAAACACAACATATTCGCATACATACAGCACCAGCAAATCATACACAATAAAACTAACTGGTCAGGCAACGGCATATAGTACCAGCTCATCTACCGCTGCGATAACTTTTTCATCCAGTGCTTCAAAAATCGCATTGATTGATGGTTCGATTGGGGCGATATTTGGAACACTCAGCAGTGATACAAATAACCAACCAAGATTTTATCAGACATTTTATAATGCAACTAATATGACCGGTTCAATTCCATCTGACTTATTTGCGGGTATATCTGGCGCACCAGCACCTTTAATGTTCTACAGCACCTTTTATGGTTGCAGTGGTTTGACTGGCACAATCCCTGCTGGATTATTTGGTAATTTAACTGGCGCACCAGCATTTGCTATGTTCTACAGCACTTTTTATGGTTGCAGTGGTTTGACAGGTGAAATTCCCGATGGATTATTCGGTAATTTAACTGGCGCACCTGCAAATTCTATGTTCGCCAACACCTTTTATGGTTGTAGTGGTTTGACTGGCACAATCCCCGATGGATTATTTGGTAATCTCTCTGGTGCGCCAGCAATTCTTATGTTCTCCAGCACCTTTTATGGTTGCAGTGGTTTGACATCAATCCCAGAGAACCTGTTTGGTAATATTTCTGGTACGGCACAGAGGAGTATGTTCTTCCAAACATTCTATAACTGCACATCCTTAACCGGTCCATCAGCAAAAATTAATGGTAAATATATATATGAGATTTGGCCAGAAACAGATCAATATGGAAATGCTTTTATGTATGCAAATTGTAAAAAACTATCAGACTATATGTATATACCAACCGTATATGGTGGTATGGGTGGAACAAACATAGAATATGTTTCGGCGCCTGATAATGTGGATTACAAGTTTTTTGTAACAACAATACCAGATGTGGAATTGTTTATGATTTCAATAGCTGCTGCTGGTGAATTTTATATTGACTGGGGGGATGGAGCTATGCAAAAAATAACCAAAAACGATACAGAAAAATATAATATAGGACATAAATATGCAAATTCAGGCAAATACACGATTGGCATTGGCGGTCAAGCCACCGCGTATAATACAGTAACTAATATCTCTTCTGAAAAAGAATCGACAGTAATAATAAACTATCGAATTGTGGTGATAGAGGGTTATACTTCTGATTCAGATTATTCATTAGATTTTATTGAATCCATTGATGGCTCGCTGGGTGCGATATTTGGAACATTGGCGGATGGTTCACAACCAAGTTTTGAAAATACATTTAGTAAAGCAACCAATATGATCGGTTCGATACCAATAAACCTATTTGAAGGTATATCTGGAACTATACGAGATTATATGTTCCGTAGTACATTCGCTAACTGCACATCCTTAACCGGCCCATCTGCGCGTATAAATGGACAATACCTGTATGAAATCTGGCCCAGTGCCACATCGTATCAGGTTGGTGGTATGTACAGCGGCGCAACCGGATTATCTGATTATTCCAGTATCCCAACTTATTGGAAATAATCCCGACCACAACACCAGTTTCTGTGTCAA
>JAFSDI010000014.1 GCA_017436325.1 Alphaproteobacteria bacterium
GATTGGATGTTTTGCAGTTTTCTGTGCACACGCGGCGCAGGTTGTAAATGTGGACTATGTACATAAATTAATTGCGCAGAAATGGGATATCAGCGTACCGATTAAGACAAATAATATAATGGCGGTTGCCAATATGAAATACCTGCTGACGGCGGTGGATGTTGCAAATGAAATCTTAAACGGTGAAAAGACCACCGACTACGGCAATACCGAATTTGCGACGCTTCAGGTCGCCGACACAGTCGCAACAATCCAGGCTGTTGATACATTGATTCAAAAACCAATCGAATATAAGTTTTTCTTGACAACCACCCGAACCAACAGTTTTAGTTTTTCAATCAGTGCGGCCGGTAAATTCTATATTGACTGGGGCGATGGAAAAACAGAAACCATAACAAAACCCGACACAACAGATACAAAATATACGCATAATTACGACACCGCTGGTGCATACACAATCGGCATCGGCGGTCAGGCAACGGCATATAATACCGACACATCCACAGCTGCGATAAGTTTTATAGATACTGTTGATTGGGAATTTGAATCTACATGGAAAATCGCATCAATTGATGGTTCGCTGGGGGCGATATTTGGAACATTAGCAGATGGTTCGCAACCACGATTTTATGAAACATTTTATGATGCATATAATATGGTGGGTTCAATCCCAGAGAACTTGTTTGCAGGTATATCTGGCGCACCGACAAGTTATATGTTCGCCTACACCTTTTATTTTTGCAGTGGTTTGACATCAATTCCTGCGGGATTATTTGCGGGGTTATCTGGCGCACCAGCAAAGGGGATGTTCAGCGGCACCTTTTCTAATTGCAGTGGTTTGACCGGTTCAATCCCCGCGGGCTTATTTGCGGGTATATCTGGCGCACCAGCAGAGAATATGTTCGACCGCACCTTTTCGGATTGCAGTGGCTTGACAGGTGCGATTCCAGCTGGATTATTCGGTAATTTAACTAGCGCACCAGCAAGAGCTATGTTCAGCGGCACCTTTGCTGGTTGCAGTGGTTTGACTGGCGCAATTCCCGATGGATTATTTGGTGATCTAACTGGCGCACCAGCAATTACTATGTTCTACAACACCTTTAATGGTTGCAGTGGTTTGACATCAATCCCAGAAAACCTGTTTGGGAATATTTCTGGTACGGCACAGAGTTATATGTTCTATCAAACATTCTATAACTGCACATCATTAACCGGTCCATCTGCGCGTATAAATGGGCAATACCTGTATGAAATCTGGCCAGATGCCATATCAGACCAAGTTGGTGAAATGTACTATAACGCAACAGGGTTATCTGATTATTCCAGTATTCCAAGTGCTTGGAAATAATCCCGACCACAACACCAGTTTCTGTGGCAAAACACAGAAAGAACACCGGCGGTTTTGCCTCCTCCCCCGCCGGTGTTTTTTTATATAATTTTTTATAAAAAATTTATTTTAAAATCTTGTCCATAAATTCATTATGATTTGTCAATTCTTCTGGTGTTGGTTCAAACTTTCTGTATGGAAAATCTATACCTATTTTTGGATGATTCTTCATCGCAGAATGCTGTTTTGCAATTATTTCACTAACATCTGGCGCAGGCGCTGTATTTTCTAATTCCAGATAAACTTTGGCTAAAATTTCAGAGTCAATTAATGCACCATGTGCATCTGCACGCGCTGTTAATGATATTCCATACCATTTTGCCAACGCATCCAATGAATAACTCTTTGGTCCAAAGACACGATTTCGTGCAATAACAATCGAATCCAGTTGTTGTTCACGTGGAATCTGTGGCAAATTCAAATTCTTTAATTCATGATTTACAAATGGAAAGTCAAAGTCTAAACCATTATGTGCAACAATTGGGCTGTCGCCAACATATTCCAAAAACCTTGGGGCAATCTCTGACATTTTTGGTTTATCTTCCAAAAATGCATTTGAAATTTTATGCACCATATATGTATCTGGCGGAATAATTTTACCTTCTGGATTAATATATTCGTGAAAAGAATTATCTGTGATTTTTCCATCAATTATCTCTACGGCGCCAATTTCGATACATCTATCTCCGCGCAGATAGTCAAATCCAGTCGTTTCAATGTCAAAGCAAATAATACGTTTCATCTGTTTTCCTGTCCTTGATAAAAATTGTTTTACATATTATAATCAATGCGTGAATTCAATGCTAGAAAATCTTAACCCAGAACAACAAAAAGCTGTCTGTACCACAGATGGCCCATTATTAGTTTTATCTGGGGCAGGAACAGGAAAAACACGTGTTTTAACAACACGAATCGCTTATATTCTAAATCAAAACCTGTGTCAACCATGGCAAATATTAGCACTAACATTTACAAACAAGGCCGCTAATGAAATGAAAAATCGTTTAGCAGACTTATCAAACGGCCAATGGTATGCCGGTGACATATGGTGCGGAACGTTTCATTCAATGTGTTTACGTATTCTGCGCGCAAATGCAGAAAGGGCCGGACTACGTCGTGATTTCTTGATATTTGGCGAAGACGATCAAAAAAATGTTATAAAAACATTACTTAACACAACCACTAAAACCCCATCCGATTATGTCGAAGAATTTTCTGCAACCAAGGACAAGGGATTAATTGCACTGCAAAATAAAGATAAATTATTCAATGCCTATAACGCAGAACTAAGTCGATTAAATGCCGTCGATTTTGGTGATATTATACTAAAGGTTCTTGAATTACTGGATAAAAATCCCGACATTTTATCACGATATCAAAATCAATTTAAATATATCTTAGTTGATGAATTCCAAGATACAAATAACGCACAAATGGAATTATTAGAATTACTAACACGCGGCAATACACACCCAAACATATGCTGTGTTGGCGATGATGATCAATCTATATACTCTTGGCGCGGCGCAGAAATAAAACATATTTTAAATTTTGACAAAAATTTTTGTGGCACCCAAATAATACGCCTTGAAACTAATTATCGCAGCACTGCAAATATTCTAGGCGCGGCCAATTCATTGATTCGTCATAATCGTGGTCGCCTGGGCAAAGACTTGCGCGCAACAGATATTGCACACAGTGGCGAACCTGTTTATATCTTGACACTACCATCCGACTGGGACGAAGCGCGCATCATATCAGATGCAATTTTACGTGATGGCACAAGTGATTTTTCAAAATTTGCACTACTTATTCGTGCCGGCAGTTTATCACGAATTTTTGAAGAAGAATTTGCAGCACGTGGAATTCCATATCGCTTAATTGGCGCAACTAAGTTCTATGACAGAATGGAAATTCGTGATGTGATTGCATATTTAAGATTATTAGTCCATCCATTTGACGATATGTCTTTTTTACGTGTAATCGCAAAACCCCGCCGTGGATTTGGTGACAAGGCAATTGAAAAATTACGTGCATCAGGCCCAAATCTAATGTCCGGATTACGAAATGCGCCACTGGCCCCAAAACTACGTGCAGCAGCAGATGAATTTTTATCTGCATTTGATTTTGACTGGAATTCAATGTCCCCGCGTGATGCCGCACAGACACTGCTGGACAGGGTTGGCTATACAAAAATATGGTCTGAATCCAAAGAACCAGATGCACCAGAACGCCTGTCACATATTCGTGAATTAATAACCAGTGTGATTTCAAAATATGACACATTATCAGAATTTCTAGAACAAGCAGCACTTATGACAACAGATGATAATGATTCTGCAGACACACAACAAAACACAAACACCGTCAGCATTATGACAATCCATGCCGCCAAAGGGCTTGAATTTAACACTGTATTTTTACCCGCATGGGAAGAAGGTATCTTTCCAAATGACAAAGCAATAAACGAAGGGGCAATCGAAGAAGAACGCAGATTAGCCTATGTCGCGATAACACGTGCACAAAAAAGATGTATAATATCAAATGCAATGTCACGCCTTATTTTTGGATCACGCCAGTATAATTCTCCCAGTCGGTTTATAACAGAAATGGACAACAAATTTCTTGATTTCCAAGGCGGAACGATACAACGCGTTTACCAACCATATCAAGCACAACAATATTCACAAAACGAAAAAACAACCAAAACCATATCTATAAATTCAGGCTCTACAATTGGGAAACTTGTTTCGCATGATGAATTAGGCTGCGGTGTTGTTATTGAAGACAATGGCGCAATATTAACAATTGCATTTAAAACGCGCGGCATAAAAAAAGTCGCGCGGGAATTCATACATTTCTAATGTTTTTATTATCTTACATACTAAACTTATAGACAGCACCAAAGTAAAATTCTGTGCCATCAACATCTGTTGTGGCAAATTCAGCACCATTATTTTCAAATTCTACTTCGCCATAATACTGATACTTTACCCCTAAATTTAAATCAACCCTGTCATTAAGTGCAAAATTGACCCCCAGCATAATCTGAAAAGACAAATCAAACACAGAATCAGACATATTTGCATATGGCGCATCTACAGCCCCCCAAATAGCCGCGAATCCAATTCCCATACCTGCATATGGTGCAATTGCGCCATCAAATTCTTGGAACAAGTACACATTAAACATATTTGCCCAAACATCAAAATCCAACGCAGTCGTTCTATGAGATTCCTTCATACCTGTATAAGAAGATTCAAACTCAATTTTAACATTATCAGACAAACGATTCCCAACAACCGCACCAATACCAAAATTATCCTTGCGCAATTTAAAATTTTCAACATCTGTCGCATCATACTTCAAAGACAAACTCTCATTTTTATGTATTCTAAACCCCACATATGTATCGTTTGCCAATGCTGGTGTCGCTATCAAAAGCCCTAAAACAAAAGATGTAATTTTTTTCATATTTCCCTTCCTTGTTTATTTTTGTCCTATGATTATAAATATAAACTTTTGCAAAAGGCAAGACTTTTATGCTAAAATCATAATTATGACAAAGGAGAACAGATTGCCAAAGCACCGTTCGACAAAAAAAACACCAGAAAAAACATCACCATCACTTATTCGCACGTCATTAATATGGGGATTAAATTTATTTTTATTAGCCAGTGTTTTTATTTTTAGTTATATCGCATTCATATATCTCAGAATGCCGTCACTTGATGCAATATTACACGAAACACGTCCGGCATCTGTTATATTTTTAGATTCAACTGGCAACGAAATTCGCAGCGCCAATCGTATTATGGGCACACCTGTATCTGTTGAAACATTACCCCCACACGTATGGCAGGCCATCATCGCAATAGAAGACAAACGTTTCTTTAAACACGGGCCAATTGACATCCGCGGAATAAGTCGTGCATTTTTTTCCAATATTACAAAAGGCCGCATCGCAGCAGGTGGTTCAACAATAACACAACAAACCGCAAAAAATATATTCTTGTCACGTGAAAAAAAGATTTCGCGCAAGGTTCAAGAATTAATACTATCTTATTGGCTAGAAAATAGATTCACCAAGAATCAAATTCTTGATTTATATATGAATCGCGTATCATTAGTTGGCGGTTTACGTGGAATTGATGCAGCATCACGCACAATGTTTCAAAAACCTGCAACCGAATTGACTGTTGGACAGGCCGCACAGATTGCCGCAATGCTGAAAGCGCCAACAACATACAGTCCCCTGCGTAACCCAGAAAAAAATATTGCACGCGCACGTATTATATTACAGGAAATGGTTCGCCAAGGATATATCACATTAAATACGGCACGTATTGCGGCACAATCTTTATCCCCTGCAACACCAACCGCCGATACAAATATGTATCGATACTGGACTGACTTTGTAATGGACGAATTAAAATCCCGCATTGGGACATTTGAATCCGATATGTACGTACACACCACACTAGACACAAATTTACAAGATCATATTGCCACAACAATTCCTGATTATGTTGGCAAATCACAGGGGGCAGTTATTGCAATGACTCCCGATGGGGCATTGCGCGCAATGTCAGGTGGCACCGATTATCAACTTAGCCAATTTAACCGCGTCACCGCCCCACGCCAACCGGGCAGTGCCTTTAAACCCGTTGTATACTTAGTTGCGCTTGAAAATGGTATGACACCCGATAGTTATGTAAACGATTCGCCTTTTGCAATTGGTGATTATAATCCAAAGAATTACAACGAACATTATTACGGTGATATCACCTTGGCAACAGCATTCGCAAAAAGTGTAAATTCTGTTCCAATTAAACTAACAGAAATGTATGGGATAGATTCTGTATTAAATATGGCAGGCCGTCTGGGTGTCGGCACAAAATTACGCCGTGAATATTCAACTGTGCTTGGTGCATCAGAAATGAGCTTACTAGACTTAACCAATATTTACGCTGTTATTTGGAACAACGGCGAATCCGTACACCCATATTCGATAACAAAAATAACAGATATGTCCGGCAATATTATATATAAACGCAATCCATCAGAACCAATTGTAATATTGCAACCTGAAACTGTAAAAAATATGCAAATATTGTTATCAGACGTTCTAAAAACTGGTGGAACTGGTGGCCGCGCACGCACAACTGGTGTACTGGGTGGCAAAACAGGCACCAGCAACGAAAATCGTGATGCATGGTTTATTGGTGCAACACCAGATTTAGTAATTGGTGTCTGGGTTGGTAATGACGATTTTACCCCAATGGATTCCAAGATAACTGGCGGAACAATTCCTGCAGAAATATTCAAATCTATAATTCAAAATTAAAATATACGCATCATATTAGTATGCGCCAATGCGATTGCGATTGCATCTGCTTCATCTGGTGTTTTTGGTTGCGCCGCTGGCAACAATATCTTTACCATTTTATCGATTGCAGTTTTATCTGCGTGCCCTGCCCCAGTTAATGCTTTTTTTATCTTATTTGGTTCATACTCAAATACAGGTACATTATTATTTGCGACTGCAACAATTGCAGCGGCACGCGCATGTCCCAGTATCAATGTTGTATGTGGATTTTTATTAACGAATGTTATTTCTATACTGCATTCATTGGGTGCAAACCCCTGACAAATTTCACTAATACCACGAAAAATAGTTAATAATCTGTCGGGCAACGGCAATTTGGGCGATGGCAATATTACACCACTGGCAACATATTTACGTGTTTGACCAGCGGTATCAACAATCGCCCAACCAGTATGCAATAACCCAGGATCAATTCCCAATATACGTTTTGTCATTTTCTAAAACTTATTTTGCTGACGGCATCATAGCCAAAGTATTTATTTATACGCCTTATAATTTCGTCTTTTTGATAAGACAACTGCAACGTGTACGCAGGATTAGTTGGTCTAATAACCACATTAAATGTATTATCACGATTCTTTCTTATTGCCGCCAAACTTGCCACAGTTGCGATATCCGCCCCCATAATTTCGGTCCATCGTGTCTGCAAATCTGAATCAGATGCGCGAACACCAAAGATTTTTATCAATCCCCCCAGCGCCCCAGCAATAGTCTGGGGCCGCTTGAATCTATTTTCAAGATTTTTAGTTTGGTTTGACATACACATACTCTTTTGGCATCAAGATAAACATCTGTCCCTGTGCATGCTGTCCCTGGGCGAATTTATATGCCTCTTCCCCCTTGCCAAAGAAAATATCCGCACGAATCCAGCCACGAATTGCACTGCCTGTATCCTGGGCAATCATTAACCTGCGAAACGGGCGACCATCTGATAAATTCGTACTAACATACACTGGCAACCCCAATGTATATAAAGTATTATCCATTGCGATACTGCGAATTTTTGACAATGGTGTTCCCATTGCACCAATTACATCTGGTGGCACTGATTCATAAAAATAGACATAACGTGGATTTTTATAAATAACATCTTTGGCCAGTGCAGGATTCGCCTTTAGATGTTGCCATACCGCTTCTGATGAAAATCCACCTGCGGGGCGAATTCCACGATTACGTAATTCTTCACCAATCGACTTAAAAGGCATATCATTCACAGCAGAAAAATTCAATTTTACATCTGTACCATCTTCCAGACGCAGGTTTCCAGACCCTTGGATTTGAATATTTTGCACATCAACTATATTTGCCCAATACAAAACGCGACCAATTTGTTTTTCAACAATATCCTTTTTTGGCACACCTTTATATTGACGTCCATCGGTTGGCAATGCCATTAACGGCTCATTACATTCTGCTGTCCTATTACGACATGCTGGAATCACAGGCGAATAATATCCGGTATACGTTCCCTTATCCCCACCATTTTCATTAAATATCTGATACGGCTGAAAATGTGATTCAAACCATGCGCGCACTGTCGCGACATCTGCAGATGCAGACGGCAACATACGGCATTTTTCTGCGAACAAATCCCTATCTGGGATAACGCGACCGGCATATTGAATTGTTGCCTTGCAAGAATTACGAAATGCCTGCAGTGCATAACGCACATCATCATCACGCCATCCTGGCAATTCATTAAAATTAACTGCCTTAAAATTAGATGGCAACACAGAATTATCGACAGATACAGTTGGTGTTGAAACATCACAAGATGTTAATGCCAGCGCGCAAACAGCCCCTGTTATTAATCCGAAAAAGGTATTTTTTTTCAAAAAAAGCATAATTTCTTTACCCCTACACTTGTAAAACAAATTTATAATGTTATATTAACATAAAACGCGGACCAAAGTCCAGACATTACATTAAAAGCCAACATAAATTAAAAGGAGAAATAAAATGGCAAAATTTAATATAATTTCACAATTCTTAAAAGACATTTCCTTTGAAAGTCCAAATGTTCCAGAATTATTTTTTAAATCGGACAATGGTCAGGCAAAACTTGAAATCAACATTGACATTCAAATCAAAGGTGCCGAGAACAATTTATTTATGGTTGATTTGATTATCAAGGCCCATTCAAAACTAGAAAAAGATGACAAATCCATCTTCTTGATTGAATCAACATATTCTGGTCTGGTCCAAATGGAAGAAGAAAAAGATGAAGAAGTCAAAAAGCGTACTTTGTTAATTGACGTTCCAACATTATTATTCCCATCTGTTCGCGCCCTTATCACCAGATTAACATCTGAATCAGGCTTCCCAACATTTACAATGCAACCTGTTGATTTTGCGCAATTATACGAACAAAAGCAGGCAAAATAATCGATAAAAAATTCCTTCCTCTTTCTAAATCCCCGCATGGGGATTTTTTATATTTACAAAAAACTGCAATCTGTGTTATAGTGAACACGAACTGGATGGGAATCTGGTTCGGGGCTGTGGAAAGCCCATAACAACCGGTGCAGATATGTTTATTGTGTCGTAATCCGACAGTATTTTCCTGTATTTGCACTGTATCCTGATTATCCCTGACTTTTATGGTCGGGGGGCTGTCCGCTATACAACAGGTGCACACACCAAAAGCGGACAGAGTCATTGTTGTTATGATTTTCCAACTCCCCGACCGCATTGATTTTCATTGCGGTTTCTTTTTACACAAACAATTAAAGCGGGGGACATTATGAATAAAAAAATTCTTTTGGGCAGTATATTTACAATTTCAATTATCGGTATAACGCGCGCCGAAACCACAGACCTAAACACGATAATCGGCACGGTTAAGGGGGATGATTATACCAAAGATGCATCAACTATGACCTTTAGTGTTGATTATGGCAGTGCGGGCGTAATAACAGGCCGTGCGCAATGCAGCAGTCAAAGCGGTATCGGTATGTGGAATGGTGCAAGCACAAGTGACGAAATAACAATCCGCGCCAGCTTACCAGACAGCAGCGGTCAATATTGTTACTGTACCTTGGATGGCTATACCCCTGTTGGTGGTGCTGCTCAGGTTTTGTCTGCCCCTTGGGTGTTCCGCTACGACCGCGGCGCTGCGGACAACTGCGCTGACTACTGTGCGCTCTACTGTGCGCGCGGCTTGCTGTGGGGCGATGACTCGTCCGGCCTCGCGTTCCGTTCTGCGGTGTTTAATGCTGTTGAAACACCAATTATTATTACCCCATCAACCATATCGTGTGAATTGGGCTATTATTTGCCCGCTGGCACAACAGAATGCGCAATATGCCCCGCAAATTCATACTGTGCGGGCGGCGAATATGAAAAATCAGAAACCGCTGATTCTGGGATTTTACCATGTGATTCTGGGCTGATTTCGCCCACAGGTATGTGGCAGGCGGAACAATGCGGCCACGCATTACATATTGGTGATTCTGTATTATATCTGCGCCAGAGCCAGCAAACTGAACACGCATTGCATATTCAACAGGGTAATGATATTTTTTATGGCAATGCAACAACCGCCGATGTTCCAATGAATATTAACACAAATCATCGATTAAAAGTCCAACATAACAACGTGATATATTCAATCTATGACGATACGATAGAATTAGACAATTAATAAAATAATAATTTTCTTTAAATAAACCACATAAATAAACACCGCCCAAAAGGGCGGTGAATCTTATTTCAACATTTTTGCAACTTCATCTGCCAGATTATCTTCACGTTTTTCGATACCTTCACCCAATACGAAGAAAGCAAAACCCGCCAATTTACCACCAGCTGCTGAAACAACATCTTTTACTGTCTTTGATGGATCCATAACAAATGGCTGTTCTTCCAACACAGATTCGCCATAATATTTTTTGATACGTCCTTCGACCATCTTTTCGACAATATTTTCTGGTTTACCTGCAGTCGCGCCAGATTCGATAAAGACCTTCTTTTCACGTTCTACAGCCGCTGAATCAACATCATCAATTGTCATAAATTCTGGCTTTGTTGCGGCGATATGCATCGCAATTTTAGAACCAATTTCATCAATTTGTGCATCTGCACCATCAATTGCAACCGCAACACCAATTTGTCCCATACCAGGAACCAAGGCATTATGAATATACGTAAAGATTTTATCACCAGCCACCTTTGCAATACGGCGCAAATTCATATTTTCACCAATTGTAGAAATAGTTGCAGCAATATCATCTTTTACCGCATTCATTGTCGCATCAAAGTCGCCTTTTAATTCCATTGCCTTTGCAGCAACATCTGCAACCAACTTTTGAAACTTTTCATTTTTTGCAACAAAATCTGTTTCTGCATTTACTTCGACAACACAACCCAAATTATCACACTTTACAACAGTGACCAATCCAGACGCAGCAACACGACCCGCCTTTGATGCCGCCTTTACAATACCCTTTTGGCGCAACCAATCAGCAGCAGCCTCAATATCGCCATCATTTTCCATCAATGCCTTTTTACAATCCATCATACCTGCGGATGTTTTTTCACGCAATTCTTGAATTAATTTTGCTGTAATTTCTGCCATTGTTTTTCTCCAATAATATAAATAGGTTAAATTTTAGTTGCGTGGGGGTTACCCCCCACGCGTTTATTTAGCATTGCAATTATTTATCTGCTTTTTCTGCTAATTTTTCACGGCGTTCTGCACGTGCTTCTGATGTCTTAGATTTAATTTTTGCTTCTTTTGCTTTCATTTCTTCTTCTAATTCATCAGCTGCGTCTGCGCGCATATCAGATTCAACTTTCTTACCTGCTGCACCACCAAGACGCTTTTCGATACCAGACAAAATCGCATCAACAAACAGATCACAATATAACTGTGTTGCACGTGCCGCATCATCATTACCAGGAACCGGATAATCAACCATTTCTGGGTTTGCATTTGTATCACAAACAGCAATTGTTGGAATATCTAAATTCCTTGCTTCACGTACTGCGTTCATTTCACGTGGAACATCAATAATAACCATTGCCTGTGGAACACCGTGCATTTCCAAAATACCACCGAAAATATCGCGCAATTTTTCGACTTCTTTTGTCATAACGCCAACTTCTTTTTTGGTCAATCCCAATTTATCAGCATTTGCGATATCCGCTTCCATCTTTTTCAGACGGCGGATAGATTGCGACACAGTTGTCCAATTTGTTAACATACCGCCCAACCAGCGATTGTTTACATAGTATTGACCGCAACGTTCTGCAGCATCCTTAACAATATCTTTTGCCTGATGTTTTGTCGCAACAAACAAGATTTTACCACCTGCTGCTGCAATTGCTTCCAACGCGACCAAAGAACGATGCAATAAAGGTGCAGTTTTATTCAAATTAATAATATGAATTTTATCTTTTACGCCATAAACATATGGTGTCATTAATGGATTCCAGCGACGTGTATGATGTCCAAAGTGCACACCTGCTTCCATCAACTGTTTCATTGTAAATGTTGGCAAAGCCATAATTTTATCCTTTTTTTGTGTTAATATCCTCGTCATTTGTACAACAGCCAAATCAGCGATTTGGACACAAATTTCACAAAATGACTGTGTTCTTCGCACCAAGTGCGTGCGCCAACAATATCAAAACCAATAAAAAAAATCAAGTAAAAATATAAACGATATATAATTTTTCTTAACAAATTTTTCCAAATCTATAGATTGACAAACCGATTATCAGTACTATATTATTAATAGTGTGGTGACCAGAAAAAAAGGAAACAGTGCGATTATGACAGGGATAAAAAAATTTTTTATTGGACTTTTATCTTGTGCATTATGTGCAAACGATGCGATTGCAAAAGACTGCAACAATGATATTTATCGTCTGCAAAACCCCAAAGAATGCACCGAGACATCAGAATCATTTAAACTTTCATTTTCCGACACAATCGGTATAACATCTGGGGCCTTAGCATTGGTCAGTGGTGCAATTGCACTGTTAGCAAACAATTCACACAACGAAACTATTTCCACCACAACCGCGACACGCACACCGACACTGCCAAAATATGATATGGTTGGCAGCGATATTGATGAAGTACATTTAGCATCGATATTAAGCGACACAGAATACCTTAGCAACAGCAATCAATATAACGATATTCGCGTTGCATATTCACTTGCACGTGGTTTTTCTGGTAATGGTTCTGAAATTGCAGTATTTGATTCTGGCAAGAACACAATTCACGGTGGTAATGTTGCCCATTTTGCCTCTGGATATATTGCGCCAAACGCATCTGTTTCATCATATATGGTTGCAGACAGATACGGTGACTTTAAATCTTTTTATGAAATTGGCAACGAAATCAACAACGCGACCAGCAAAAACACAAACATATATAATTTCAGCTGGTCTGCAGACATATCTGCAACAGACATACGCACGCGGCATCAGCTTATCAGTTCTACTGACACGAACTTTATTAATTCACTGATTGATGCTGCGCATCAAAATGATGCGATATTTGTCTGGGCTGCTGGAAACGATGGCATGACCCAATCCAGTGCGTTATCCGCAATACCATTACACATAAACGAATTACAAGGTCACTTTGTAAACGTTGTCGCATGGGACAGCGAAACAGGTGCATTGGCGAACTTTAGCAATGCCTGTGGAATAACCAAAGACTATTGCATAACTGCACCTGGAACAAATCTTGAATCGCCATTATCCACCAATCCTTTACACGGCACCAGTTTTGCAGCCCCAATTGTATCTGCAGGAATCGCAGTTATTCGTCAAGCCTTTCCATATATGAAATCTTCTGAAATTACAAACCTGTTATTTACAACTGCACGCGATTTAGGCGATACAGGGGTTGATGAAATATACGGCCATGGAATGCTGGATTTAGAACGTGCGACCCGTCCTGTTGGCACACCACTAATTCCAATTTCAGAGCAATTTAGCATCACAATGCGTGCAGCACATATAAGTGCCCCAATTGGTCACAAACTGCAATCAAAAAACCTAAAATTCGCTTTTATTGATGATTTTGGTCGTGCTTTTACAACAAATATGAATGACAATATCTCAATAAAGAACCGCAGCATAGGACAAGAACATCTGCGCGACCCCAACACATTGGACAATATGCCAAACGGTATAGAATTCGGCATTAAGCAAACAGATTTATTAAACGGTGATGGTTTTTTACAAACCGCACAAAATAATATTATCAGCTTTATTCGTCACAGCGGACAAATTTCACTGGGTAACACAGAATTTTTTCATCAAACCAGCTTTGGTATAAGCACACCAAACAACACACCTGAATCTATGATTAGTGGTTTTTCGAACATATATACTGCATCAATATTAGTTGGCGCAAAACACGGTGATTTTGCACTATCAATTGGCACACCAGACACAATAATTAGCGGCAATATGTACCTGCGCACACTTAGTGGCCGCGCCAATAATGGCGACTATATATTCACAAACAACAAAATTGACCTAACATCTGTTCCATCTATTGAATATCGCGCGACATATAAATCACTTAGTGCAGGATTTGTTGACAATCCATCTGGTCGCAACGAGATTTATGTTCTTGCCAAAACAAAACTTTCCTTTTAATCACCAAGTCCCTTAAAAAAACCTTGATTTTTTTCGGCAATCTTGGTCAAATACAAATTGCAATAAACAACAAAGGAAGAAAAAATGGCAGGAAGCATTAATAAAGTTATTCTTGTAGGAAACATTGGTCAAGAACCCCAGGTTCGCACAATGGGCAGCGGTCAGAAAGTAGTCAGTTTTTCACTTGCAACATCTGAACGCTGGCGCGATCGTAGTACAGGCGAACAAAAAGAACAAACAGAATGGCATCGCGTTGTTATCTTTAACCCAAATTTAGTAGAAGTTGCGGAACGTATGTTGCAAAAAGGCACTAAATTATACCTCGAAGGTTCTTTGCGTACACGCAAATGGCAAAACCAAAGCGGCGCAGACGTTTACACAACAGAGGTTGTATTAAACCCATTCTCTGGCCAGATGGTAATTCTAAGTGGTGCAAAAACTATGGATGGCACAATGGGTGACGACACCCCTGTTTCAGCCCCTGCCCCACGCGAAGAAATATCTGTTGCAGACATCGGCGATGACATACCGTTTTAAAAAAATCCCCAATGGGGATTTTTTTTATAATTTCTCGATATAATCTACATCAATTTCAGTTTTAAAGATACCACGATCCACATCACCATAAACCTTAACAGAATCAGACGGTGAAATTGTTTGACCACGCCAGTCATCATCATCAATCTCAATTGTGATTGAACCGGTAGAATCTTCAAACAAATATTTTTCATCGCCAATGCGCTGCAAAATCTTTCCTTTTACAATCACAGGCACATCATCACGCAATTCATTAACCTGTTTAACAGTAACAATAACTTCATTTTCATTAACAAAGCCACCTTTTGGGTTTGAATGTTTAACAGGCGCAGCATCTGGCCCATCAAATCCCGCGCCTGCCGTACCAACAACCGCGAACAATGTCCCCAGTGCAATCATTGAAATTTTCTTCATATTAAACTCCTTTATTTACATCAAACATTATATCATAAAAGACATAAATAATGTCTAGGAAAATATTACCAAAAAATTTATAACATAATATAAATAAATTTATATTTACAAAAAAACAAAATTTATGTTATAGTAAATACGAACTAGATGGGAATCTGGTTCGGGGCTGTGGAAAGCCTTGGTTTACCCGGTGCAAATATATGTGAACATATATTAAGTGTCGTAATTCCGACAAACAATTCTCCTGTATTTGCACTGTATTTTAATACACCCTGACTAATATGGTCGGGGGGCTGATGGTTATACAACAGGGATTATTCCCAAAAGCCACAGAATCAAAGGTAAACTGATTTTCCAACCACCCCGACCGCATTGGATTTCCATTGCGGTTTCTTTTTACAAAAAAATAACAATAAAAACCCCAAACACACGGAGGGAGGTAAAATGAAAAAAACACTTATATTAACATCTGTAATTACAATTTTAACTGCGGTGCCGGCAATTGCCAGCATCCCGTCCAGTGCATTTATGCGGGAACAGATTACCGCACAAATTACATCCGCGATTGAATCAAAGGCAGATGCATCGGCACTGACCGCATTGGATAATAAAATCGGAACATTACCGGCGGGTTATGACAATGTTGGTGCAGCGCTTGGTGCGATGGTCAGTACCGCCGCAACCGCAACACAAACAATGGCGGGAACTTATACTGTAACTGGTACACTTAACGCACCAACACCAACCCTGCCAACGGCGGAATAATTAATAGGGGGACAGGTATGCGAAAAATAATATTTGCTTTGATTGGATGTTTTGCAGTTTTCTGTGCACACGCGGCGCAGGTTGTAAATGTGGACTATGTACATAAATTAATTGCGCA
>JAFSDI010000015.1 GCA_017436325.1 Alphaproteobacteria bacterium
TGATTCGCTTTCAGGTCTAGTGATGTGCTGAGTGCGTATTCTGTTAATTTTTCGTCTAAAAATCCGCTTGATACGATTGATGCGTTTGCAGTGCCTGTGCTAACAATTCCTAATATCGTGCCGAATATGCCGGCGGTTAAGAGTCTTTTCATTTTCGTTGCCCCTTTGGTTCCGTGTGTTAAACTAAAAAACCGCAATGAAAATCCAATGCGGTCGGGGAGTTCGAAAATCACCTAAAAGTCTGATTCCGCCAGCCTTCGGGAAACCCTGTTGTATAAACTGACGGCCCCCCGACCTGATGGCTGGTGGGGAAACAATAAAAGACGCATACGCGCCCTTTTGTCGCGGATTCAGTATCGTTTTGCGATACCGCTTTTAGGTAAGGCTTTCGACAGCCCCGAACCGGATTCCCATCCAGTTCATTTTTTACTATAACACAAATCGCGGTTTTTTGTAAATATAAAAATTATTCTTTGGGTTAAATTAGGTTGCTTAAATTCTTTAAAAATTGACTTTTTGTTGTTCGGGCGGTATTATTTATGATATGAAAAAATTAATTGCTGTGTTGTTTGCTGTTATGCCTGTGTTGGCAAATGCCTATGTTGATAAAACATCTGCGGTTGTTCGCGTGATGAATAAAGACGCAGGTAAAGTTCAAGAACTGGTTATCCCAGTAGGACAAAATATGAATTTTGAAAAATTGAATATTACAATTTATGCATGTAAACAAACGGATCCATTTGATGCAGAAAATTTTTTCGCGTTTGTAGAAATTGTAGAGCAAGATGAAGGAAAAGTCTTTTCAAATTGGATGAATCGTAATGAGCCGGGTCAGCACCCATTGCAACATGCTGATTACGATTTGTGGTTGGTGAAATGCGAGTGATACAGGTTTTATGATGAAGATAAAAAACTTTACTGGATTTATGTTAGGTAATGAAAACGCAATTCATAAAATTGGAGCGTCATGGTTGCAAACTGATTCGCGTGTGTGGGTTTGTCCTAATTTGCCCAAGGCAAAAAATATTTTAGAAGAATCACAAAAATTAAAGATTCTTAATCCAGGGCCAATATGGACAACAATTTATCAGGTTTCTGGACATAATGTTGTGTTCGATTGTGCTAATAGCGGTTTGTTGTATACTGATACACCAACAAAGTTATATGTTAATCGTATTGTGTGTGTGAAAATGCCTGAGGTTATAACCGAAGAAATGTTATTGGATAATGCAAAGCAAATTTCTGATTATTATAGGTTCTTGAATAGGAGAGAAAAATGAATTTTATAAAAAAATATTTTAAGATTTTTATTGGTGCAGCGGTTTTGGTTTTGTTTATAGTGGTGTTCTTTTTTTCGCAACGCGGCACTTCGTTAGAGGTTGGAATGTTAAAGGATTGGCGGGGGGCAACTGTCGAAAGACGAATCGCGGCAACACAAATATTGACAGGCGCAGATGAAAATATAGATGTCTTGGTTGCCTGTATTGATAAGATGGCGACATTGCCAGATAGTGGCGAAATGCCTGTGCGTGATGCAGCGGCGCTGTGTTATACAGGAATTCAGTTAAAAGAAAGTCTGTACTAATAATGTATAAATTGTTTATTATTATATGTGTGTTTTTGTGCGCCTGTGTTGGACGGGCGCACAATTATATCGGTGATGAATTTGTCGGTATGCCATATGTGAATTCGCCATTGGGTGAAGAAGTGCTGCCAGATTTAGATCCGCTTGTTCGTTATGATGCGTTTGACTGTACAACGTTTATAGAAACTGTGATGGCGGATGGTGATGTTGAAAAGTTGAATAAAATTAGATATAAAGATGCAAAAATTGATTTCTTGTATCGTAATCATTTTATAGAATCTGATTGGTTGGTCAATAATGCGAATCTTGTAAAAAATATTACTGCAGAATATGGAAATGTTGCACAAAGAATTGTTAAAATTGATAAAAAAAATTGGCTGAAAAAGGTTCATAATATCGATGCAGATTTTGCACCAATTGTTGTGAAACTTGATTATTTGCCCTATTCTGCATTTGAAAAAATTAACAATAAAAATGAATTGATTGTATTGTTTGTTGCTGACAATCCGATATTGCGTGATAAAATAGGAACGGATTTGGCGATTGTGCATATGGGACTGCTGTTACCAAATGGGGTTCTTAGGCACGCGTCAAGTGAACACGGTTGTGTGATAGATGTCGATTTTTATGAATATATAAGGCAGCGCACGCAATCAAAAGTTAATTTGGGAATAATATTGTTGGAAATGCTAAAATGAGTGATGAAAAAATAATTCATATTGATATGGGTGCTTTGGATTCTAAAAAGCACAGTGATAATTCTGTGTTGTGTTTGGGTATAGAATCGTCTTGTGATGAAACGTCTGCAGCAATTGTTGATTCTGATAGAAATATATTATCACATATAATTTATTCGCAAATTCCAGAACATCAAAAGTTTGGTGGTGTTGTTCCTGAATTGGCTGCGCGTGCGCATATATTGGCAATTGATGATGTTATAAATCGCACCTTAAACAAGGCCGGCAAAACAATAGATGATATTGATGTTATCGCGGCAACTGCGGGCCCAGGACTTATCGGTGGGGTCTTGGTCGGTTGGATGACTGCAACTGGTATCGCGCAGGCAACAAATAAACCGCTGGTTGCGGTTAATCATTTAGAAGGTCATGCCTTGGTTCCGCGTCTGTGTGCAACATTGGCAGATGGATCGAACGATAATGTAAATGTGGATTTTCCTTATTTGTTGATGCTGGCATCTGGTGGGCATTGCCAAATATTGTTAGTGCGCGGTGTGGGACAATATGAATTAATAGGTCAAACTTTGGATGATAGTGCGGGTGAAGCATTTGATAAAGTTTCAAAAATGTTGGGATTGGGATATCCAGGGGGGCCAATTGTTGACGCGCGTGCAAAAAATGGAAATCCAAAAGCATTTGATTTTCCACGCCCGCTGTGTGATAAAGGCGGTTGTGACTTTTCGTTTAGTGGAATTAAAACTGCGGCGCGTACGTTTGTTAATCGTGAAAATCAGCCTTTGTCAGATGATTATATTGATGATTTTTGCGCATCGTTTCAGGCAGCTGTTGTAGATTGTATTGTTAATCGATTGAAAAACGCATTGGCGGATGTGCGTGTCCGTGATGCAAAAGTAAAAACTTTGGTCGTTGCGGGGGGAGTTGCAAAAAATAGCGCTATTCGTGCAGCAATGGAAAAACTGTCGGCGGAAAATAATATGCAATTTGCAGCGCCACCAATGAATTTGTGTACAGATAATGGCGCAATGATTGCGTGGGCAGGATTGGAAAACTTTAAAGTCGGCAAGGTTGTGAAAGAACCTGTTGCACCAAGACCACGTTGGCCATTAACTGAATTGTAAAAAACTTTGTTTTGTGATATAGTATTGTCTGATGGACAAAAAGGAAAAAGAAATCTTATTTGAAACAGCAACGCGTAAATTAATAAATCAGCTAGATTTTATGAATTTAAAGCCGTTGTCGCGTATGCAGGCAAAAAACTTTGTCTTGCTGTTGCGCGATAGTTTTAAGTTGGAAACCGTTAAAAAAGCAACTTTTTATAGCGAAATTGGTGATGATTATAAGTTGTTACCATACGATTCATATGGATTTTGCAAGGCGGCAAGTTGTTCTTTTGTTCTGATGATGAATGAACCAAAAGAATGGCGATTAATGTATATTGATGATGTGTGGAAATATGGGCCGCATTATTTTGTGCAGAATATTAAATCAAAACAAGTCTTTGATTTGAGGTATGATCAATATGTTTATGATGGTATAGATGTGCCATATTATATGGGACGTCCTATAAAAATAGATCAGCAGGCACAGGATACTGTTGTGCGATTTATGCATTCGATGGGTGTGAATTTTATGGACTTTATAAAAAATAATAATCCGAAAGAGTAAAATTATGCAAAATGCGATTCCTTTGATTAATTTGAATAATGTCTTTAGTGTTTCAGATGCGTCTGCATTGTTGAAAAATGTTGTCGAAACAGCCTTTCCGCGTATAAAAATTCGTGGTGAATTATCACAAATTACACGTGCAACATCTGGACATATTTATATGACAATAAAGGATTCTGGGGCTGCGATTTCTGTTATCGTGTGGCGCGGTACACCAATCGCGTTTAAGCTGGAAGAAGGGATGGAGGTTGTTTTAACAGGACGTTTTACAACGTATCCTGCGCGTAGTAATTATCAAATAATTGCCAGCGAAATAGAATTAGCTGGTATAGGTGCGATTCTTAAAATGCTGGAAGAGCGTAAGCAAAAACTAGCACGAGAGGGTTTGTTTGATGAATCTAGAAAAAAGCCCCTGCCCCGATTGCCACAGACAATTGGCGTGGTGACCAGTCCAACAGGGGCGGCATTTCAGGATATACAAAATAGATTGCGCGAACGTTTTCCAGTAAAGGTTTTATTGTATCCTGCAACTGTTCAAGGTGTTACGGCAGCAGCAGAAGTTGCAGCAGGAATTGAATACTTTAATAAAATGAATAATGTCGATGTGATAATTGTTGCGCGTGGGGGCGGATCGCTGGAAGATTTGTTGCCTTTTTCAGAAGAAATTGTTGTGCGTGCCGCCGCAGCTAGTCATATTCCATTGATTTCGGGGGTTGGGCACGAACCTGATTGGATGCTGATTGATTTTGCAGCGGATTATCGTGCACCAACACCAACAGGTGCGGCAGAGGCAGTGGTGCCGACACGATTGGCATTGTTACAAGAACTTGATAATTTATGGGTGCGATTGTCTGGTAATTTTACAACGCGATTAATAAATGCAAAACAGCGAATAGAAGCGATAAATATTAAAAGCCCAAAACAGGTCTTGATGGAACACCAACAGCGATTAGATGATTTGGGGCGTACAATGAATATTATTGTTGGCGCAAAAATAGCTAATTTGCATCAGCGTATAGAGGCTTTGTCGGCGCTGCCGAATATATTACAAAATCGTATGACTGTTTTAAATCAGACGATTTCTCATTTGGGACAAATGCTGGGGTCGCTTAGTTATAAAAGCGTGTTGGCGCGTGGTTATGCCATTGTGCGTGACAAAGATAATAAAATTATTAGTCGCGCAGATGCAGGTGAGCCTGCAATAATTGAATTCGCAGATGGTGTAAAGGTTTTGTAAAAAAAAATTCTTATGTTTGGTGCGGTTATATATGTGTTCTTAGATTAAGTAATAATATTAAATTGGTAGTTTTATTTAATGCGGATTTGATGCCTTGTCCGTGCAAGGCTTGTTTTATGTCGTAATTTAGTTGTATGCAATCAATGTATGTTAGTCTGTTCCAAAAGTTGTGTTTTATGCCATATTTTGTAATTGGTTGGTGTGCAATATTAACAAATCGCCTGCCGTTGATTTTGTATGAATGTGCCAGTGATAATGGAAATGGTTCTTTGTTTGCGGTTTGGTATACTTTAAATTTTGTGCCAATTGGAATTTTGGGGATTGAATGATTAAGTGTTACAGTTTCTGTTTGTCCTTGTCTATTTTTTAGTGTTACAATCTGACAGAACGGTTCGTGGGATTCGACATCTGTTACATAATATTTTTCCATTTTTTAACCTTTTATTAATGTTTTTGCCATTGTTATGGATTCGGGGGTGATTTCAGCGCCACTGATTATGCGGGCAATTTCATTAATTCTGTCGTCACCTGTTATTTCGCGGACGCTGGTTGTTGTTTTGTTGTCTGAAACGGATTTTGAAATCTTGAAATGTTTGTCGGCAAAACCCGCAACCTGTGCAGAATGTGTGATAACCAATGTTTGCGAATTTGTGGCCAAACGATTAAGACGGGCACCAACTGCAGATGCGGTTGCGCCACTGATTCCTGTGTCGATTTCATCGAAAACAAAAGTGTGTGAGTTTTCGCTGTCTGATAAGACTACACGCATTGCCAGCATTAGTCGTGCAAGTTCACCACCTGATGCAGCACTGTGTAATGGGGCAAACGGAGAACCAGGGTTGGTCTTTATCATAAATGTAATGTTGTCTGTACCTGTTGATGATGGGGCGGATTGAGTGAAATCAACCGCGAAATCCGCATTGCCAAGTTTTAAGTCAGGTAATTCTTGTAATAGATTTGTGCGTAATTTTTCAGCAGCCTTGTGACGCAGGTTTGATAGTTCTGATGCGGCATTATTAAAGTCTGTGCGATATTGTATAATTTGTGTTTTTAATTTTTGTAATTCTGTATCTGAATTATCTATTTTGCGTAGCTGTTCGGACATTTCGGATAGTTTTTTTGGCAGTTCATCGGCCTGAATACGATGTTTTCGTGCGGCAGCGCGTATTGCAAAAAGACGCTCTTCAATACTATCCATATCGTCAATATCCGTGTTTTCTGGTTTCAGGGTTTGAATAATTTCTGATATGTCTGATGCGATATCGTATAATTTGTCTATTTGTTCTTGGTATGGATTTGGTTCGCCTTTGATGCGCTGTAAAATGTGCGCAACAGAAAATATTTGCGAATCTAATGAATTGCCGTGTGGTGATAAGGATTCGATTGCATCGGATAAAATCGCGGTGTTTTTTTCCGCGTTTATCATTGCTGTGCGGCGTGTTGATAAATCTTCTTCTTCGCCAATTTGTACATTCAATGCTTCAAGTTCTGATACGTTGTGTGCCAGAAAGTCACGCTCTGCAATCAATCGTTCCAGTGTTTCTTGTAATGTTTCCAGTCGTGTTTGTGCATCGTGATATTCTTTATAAGTTTGTTTAACTTTATGTAAAATCTTGTTGAATTCACAAAAATTATTTGATGCAAAATTGTCAAGGGTGCTTTTATGATTTGATTGGTTTAATAGTGTATGATTCGCAAATTGACCGTGTATTTCAAGTAAGATGTCGCCAATCTGTTTAAGTGTTTTTATAGATACGGGCGTGTCGTTTATCCATGCGCGACTTTTTCCGTCTGTGTTTAATGTGCGGCGTAAGATTAATCCGTCATTACAATCAATTTCAAATTCTGATAATAAATTAGATATAGTATGATTGTGTGTGTCAAATTCCGCAATGACAGATGCGGTGTCGCAACCGTGCCTTATTAATCCAATATCAGAACGCGCGCCAAGAGCCAAAGATAGCGCGTCCAGCAAGATGCTTTTTCCGGCGCCGGTTTCGCCAGTTAGAATATTTAAACCATTGCTGAATTCAAGGTTCAGTTTTTCAATTAATACAATATTTGAAATTTGTAAATTGGTTAACATAGTGTCATCATTATAGTATCTTTACAGGTATGTTTTCCAGTAAAAAGTTGTTAGTCCATAGTATGTATGCGTAAATTTTGTATTCTGGATATATTTGGTGTAATAGCTGTGCGTATTCATTTAATTGTATAATATATTTGCTTTTGTGTTTATGTGGTGTGACATCTGTTTTATAATCTAAAATTTTTATATGTTTGTTTGCGTGGTCTATTAACAGGCGGTCAATGCGGCGACTGATAAAGCGCTTTTGGATTGTTCCGGCGATTGGGACTTCTGTTAAAGAATTTTGTGAAAACAATGATGTTAGTTCTTTGTTTTTATAAATTAATTCAATTGTTTTTTTGTCGCCCCTGTCACCATTCGCAGACAATCTTATTTTGTTTAGTTGTGTATGTTTGTTTGTGCCGATGTCGGTTGCGATTTTTGTTTGTTCTATGTCCGATATGATTTTATGTAAGCGTGTCATTTGTTATCCTGATAAATTCTGTGTCTGTGTCATTTGCAAGATTGGCCCATAATTGATGATGCCAGGAATCTTCTTTGCTGGTTTTGTTAGTTGTGTAGCCGTATATATATAGTTCATCACGGGCGCGTGTCATTGCAACATATAACAGCCTGTAATATTCTTCTAGGTGGGCTTGTTGTGCGATGTTAGATGCGTGCTTGCGAAGCGCACTGTTGTCACTGCGTGGCGCCCATAGCCATACGGGTAAGTTTTTGTGTGGTATTGGGATTATGTTTTCGGGCTTTGGTGTGCTGGTTGTGTCAATCAGAAATACAACCGGCGCTTCTAATCCTTTGCTGCCGTGTACGGTTACAATTCGAACCCCATCAGCAGCATCAAGATCGCGTTTGATTTCGCTGCCGCCTGTGATAAACCATTTTAGAAAGTGGTGTAAAGTGCCGGCTTGAGTGCGCTCATACGCAAGGCATATTGTCATAAATTCTTCGATTGGGTCAATTACATGTTGACCAAGTGCAGAAATGAATTTTTTTCTGGAGTCATTTAGTTTAAAAAGTTTGGAAAAAAATGAATAAGGCCCCAAATGTTTTGACCATTCTAGAACAGTTGATAATTCTGTATGGATGTGCGGGTGTGTGTTTTTTAGTATGTCGAAAATAGTTGTTTTTTTTGTGCCCGTTGTGTCTGGGGTCTGGGTGTTATTGATTTTATTTTGTTCTGAACATAAATTAAAAATAATTCCTTGATTCATAGAATAGAATGGGCTTCTTAAAGTACAACATAAACTAAAGTCGTCTGATTGATTTAGGCACCAGCGTACAAGATTTAACATATCGCGAATTGCCGGAAAGTTTGGTAGTTTTATCCTGTCGCTGCCTGCGACATTTATATTTTGTTTTTTTAATTCGGTTGTTAATGGTATTGCCATCGGATGACGTTGTTGCAGCAAAATCATAATGTCAGACGGTGCACGATTAGTTGTGCTTATAATGTGTTTTATCTTTGTTGCAATTGTTTTTATATAGCTATTTAAATCTATTTCTGTTTCGGCCTTGGAAACAAGTTTGTGAATTTCAACACAACCGTCAATGTTTTGACGAAAGCATTTGTGTGGATTGTTTGAAAAATTGAATTTTTCTATAATGCTTTTAGTGGAAAAAAACCTGTCTACTGTATTTAATATTGGTGCGGTCGATCGAAAACTTTGTGTTAAAGGTATTTCTTGGATTGTGCGGATATTATTTTGAATTTGCGCGGATATTTCTTCTCTACTTTTTGTAAATGCGGATGGGTCGGCACCTTGAAACCCGTATATAGATTGTTTGGTGTCGCCAACAACAAATAACGAATGAGGCAAGTCAGATGTGTCGCCATCTGTAAAAAAATCACCTGACAACATACGTAAAATATCCCACTGCATAGGTGACGTGTCTTGTGCTTCATCTACTAAGATATGCGATAACGACAAATCAAGTTGCGATAGTACCCAGCCCATATTTGCGCGGTTGGAAAATAGTTTGCGCGTATATAATATCAAGTCTTCGAAATCTAAAAGATTGCGGGCGTGTTTTATTTGTTTGTATTCTGTGGCGAATGCGGCCGCTAAATCAAATAAGGCGACACTGTCGTCAAGTATCGTTTTGTTAATATTTTGTTGATTCTTGTTGTAGACCCTGTCTAATTCATCGGATAAAAATTCCTTTTTTTGCAGGATGCTTTTTTTGACACCTTCGGATGTTAGGTATGTTAATTTATATTTTTCAAAATCTAATGTATTGTCAATGTATTGTTTGGTGTTATTTATAATTTCGTCAAGGTACTTTGCCGGCTTTTTTGATGAATTTTGTTCTTGTTGGGCCCAAACAATGATTTTTTTTAGTGATTCTTTATCAAAAGTATCGTGTTCGGTTGAATTTAAATTTAAGAAATCTTTAATTGTATCAATAAAATATTCACGATATTTAACAATGTTTTCAACCTGGAAAAAGTTTTTATATTGGCTGCTTAATATTTCCAGTAAATCATCCATATAGTTTTCTGAAACCCTGTTAACTAAATGAAAAAATGCAGGCAGTATATACTCGTTTTTCGTTGGTGAATTTATTAGCGATGAAAATGCGTCTTGTAATAAAACACGTTGCGCAGAATCAGAAATCAGTGTCCATGATGGCGATATGCCCGCTTCTAGTGGAAAGCGATGTAGAATTTCTTCGCAAAAGCCATGAATGGTTTTTATTTTTAGCAAATCTGGATTGTCGATATATTTAAAAAATATTTCGCGTGCATGAACGATATCTTTAGATGTAATAGACTGATTAGTCGAAATGCCGTATAAGATATCTGCCAGTTCTTTGTCATCTGACATTGCCCATTCGCGTAATGCACGTAAAATTCTGTTGCGCATTTCGCCCGCACCGGCATTTGTATATGTTAAACATAAGATACCAGAATTTGAACAGTTGTGTGATCTGAACAAAATACGTAACAAACGTTGGGTTAGAACACTGGTTTTTCCGGTTCCTGCATTTGCCTGAACCCATACGTTTTGTGTTGGGTTTGCCGCAGAATCTTGTTCAAGTGAAAGAATGTTTTTTTTTGTCATTTATGCCCTTGCATTATTAAACGGATTTTAGTATAAATCCAAAAGAACTGCAAGTTTTTATAATTATTATAGAAGGGAAAAGGAATGGAAATTTCACAGGTTTGGTTTTATGTCGGTATTGCCTTGTTTGGATTGGCATTTGTTGCGTTATTGATGGTGTTCTTGATATCAAGAAAATCACAAAAAATTATGGGGTCTTTGTTGACTGTGATGACACGACCAGAACGTGCAAAAGTTGCTGATGCCGCACGCGTGTTAAATACAATTCTGGCAGATGAGATTAACAAGATTGAACAGTCTTTTCAAATTATGCGAAATACTTTGAACGAACAAATTAATGCAGCGGTTGAATTAAAACAGGCGCTGGGTGTGCAAAATGAAAAATTGGTCGAATTGGCAGATGATGCTACAAAAAAATTAGCAACTATGTCAGGACGTTTGGATAACACTGTTTCTGGTCTAAGTCAGATTGTGGATTCTAAATCATGGAAGGATGTAGAGGCTTCAACAGATAGATTTAATGGTGTTGTTAATGATTTATTGGCAAAAATCGATTCAACATCACAGGACACAATGGATAAAACTATACAAATCCAAACACAAATAAATACTTGGATTGAAAAAGAAAAAGAACTTAGTGAATTGCTGCAAGCTGAATTTGATAAAAATGATGCACAATTGAAAAATATATCAACAGAAACTGTAAATACTCAGACAAAGTTGTCTGAATTGTCTGTGTCTGTGGCCGGTGGATTTAATGATGTAAAAGAAGCCGCAACAAATTATGAAGAAATAATGATAAGAAATGATAGGTTGTTAGATGGATATTTAGAAAAGTTAGATTTGTTTGGAAAACAATCAAAAAAACAACTTACAGGTCAAATGAATGCATTGACAAATACAGCAAATGTTGTCGCAGGTCAAGTCCGTTTGGCAGAAGCATCGATTGATAAACAAAATAAAAAATTAACAGATGCAGTTGATGCCTTGATGCGTTCTGCGACAATGACAGAAGAATCTGTACGGGGTATATCGTCAGAATTGGCAACACTGACAAATAGGTTCGATAGTGAAATCAAGGAGTTTGCAACAGGTGTTGTTTCGGAATTAAAAACTGTATCGGGCGTTGCAAATGCAACCTTAGAAAATACCAGAAGTGCTGCGGGTGCATTTTCTGAATCAGTTAAAGCAATGGCAACAGGTGTACGTGAAACATTGATTGAAATGAATACCGCGCATACGCAATTGTCAGGTCAATCTGCAAATCTAATAAAAATGTCAAGTGAAACAACAGCACAGTTGCAACCACTGTCCGCTTTAATCGAAAGATATTATTCTGCCCTGCCTGATTTGTCACGGGGCAGCGCGGAAACAAGTGAAAAATTAGAAAAAATTGTAAACGGATTGAATGAAAAACTAATTCAGATGAAAACAACTGTTTCAGAATCGACAGATGCAATTTCTGATTCGGCTGTTAAGTTAGAGGATTTGGCGGGTGCATCAAGACAACAAATGATTGATTTAATGTCTGACTATGCAAAGGCTGTTAATACAATGCAAACCTTAAATAAACAGATGATGGTTGCGCGCGCTACGGCGCCAATGGATGCAATAAAATCTGCACCATCAGAAGGTTTTGGCTTGATTAGTTCAAAGGATTTTATGGCGCAAAGCGAGAAAATGATGGAAAAATTACACGAGCTGTCTATGGATTTAACGCGCGCTTCTGGGGCGGAAATACCAGATGTTATTTGGAAAAAGTATCACAGTGGTGAAACAAATGTGTTTTCAAGGTGGTTGGTGAAAATGTTGGGCGCAACGAATAAAAAGGATTTGCGCGAAATGATGAAGGCGGATGCTGTATTTCGTTCGCAGGCAATGCAATTTGTTCGCAGTTTTGACAAGATATTAAACGCAGCAAAACAAGCAGATGATAGTGATAATTTGTCCGCAACATTAATAAAGACTGATTTGGGGCATATTTATATAACTTTAAAAAATAATTTGTAAAAAAATACACCCAAAAGGGTGTAATTTTTTTATATTTAAAATTAATTTTTATTGATTCTGCCCATTTAATGCTTTTAATAATTTCATAACCGTTTCGCGTTGTTCATCAGTTGGCAACTTCCAATATAGATTTATTAATTGTAATGATTCATTTTTGGACAGCGGATCTGATGCACTTTGATCGCTGACGTGCATTTTTGATATATGACCGTTTCGCGGTTCGCGTTCGATGTATCCAGGAAGTCCAGAAAAGAAAAACGATACCGGCGTTTCAAGGGCAGTACTAAGTTCAAAAAGACGAGAGGCAGAAATTCGATTGCCTGCACTTTCGTACTTTTGAATTTGCTGAAATGTTACGCCGCATATTTTTGCTAAATCCTTTTGCGACATCCCCATCATAACACGACGTAGTTGCATACGCTGACCGATGTGTTCATCAATAGAACTTGGTATAAATGAATGCTTGCTCATTTTTTTATCCCCTAACATTAAGACCTATTTCCTATATGTTATATTTTATACAATTTTTCTTTTGATTTTGCAAATAAAAAACGGCTATGATAGCCAGTGAATTATAAAAACAAGAAAGGAAAAATTATGAAAAAACCACTGTTATTATGTATTATGGATGGAGTTGGTATAAATCAAACCCCTGAACACAATGCTGTTGCAATGGCAAAAATGCCTTATTTTAATGAATTGTTGGAAAAATATCCACATTCTGTCTTGAACGCAAGTGGAACGGCGGTTGGATTGCCCGAAGGTACAATGGGAAATTCAGAGGTAGGCCATATTACAATTGGCGCAGGACGCGTTGTGAATCAATTCTTGCGCAGATTTCAAATAGAAAATTGGGACAATAATGTTATGTTGCAAAAATTTATTTCTGATGTGTCTGCAGATGGTGGAATTGTGCATTTGGCCGGATTGATGTCTGACGGACGTGTGCATTCAGATATAAATGATATTTTAACCATTGCAAAATATATTTTAGATAAAGGTTTGAAAATTTGTTTGCATTTTATTGCAGACGGTCGTGATACCCTGCCCCAATCTGCGCCAAATTATATAAAGTTGATTCAACAGAACTTAGGTGGATATTTTGATAATGGGCGTGTTGTTTGGGGAACTATATCTGGGCGTTATTATGCGATGGACAGAAATCAAAATATGGATAGAACCAAGATAGCCATAGATGCAATTGCGAATGCAGAGTCTAAATATGTGGCAAATAATATAGAAGACGCCTTGCAGGATGCATATGCGCGCGGGGAAACAGATGAGTTTATTTGGCCGACTGTTATAAAGGGCGATGTTCCAGTTACGAAAAAAGACGGCTTTTTATTCGGGAATTATCGCAGTGACCGTGCGCGTCAAATAATGCGTGAAATATTAAAGACTAATGCACATATTTTATGCTTTTCACAATATGGCGAGGGCTTAAATGAATTGTGCCCTGCGTTGTTGCCTGATGAAGCTGTATCGAATACATTAGGCGATGTTTTGGAAAAAAATGGTAAATCACAATTACGTATAGCAGAAACAGAAAAATATAATCATGTGACTTATTTTTTTGATTCAGAAAGAAATATCGATTATGAAAATGAAAAAAAAGTCTTGATACCATCACCTGATGTTGCGACCTTTGACTTAAAGCCAGAGATGTCCGCAATAGAAATAACTGATTCGCTGTTGCCAATTTTAGGACAGTATGATGTCGTTATTTTAAATTATGCAAATGGCGATATGGTTGGACATACTGGAAATGAAAATGCAGCAGTTCGTGCAATGGAATTTTTAGATGCACAGTTGGCACGTTTAATCCCAGCAGTTTTGGACTTAGGTGGAATCGCATTGATTACCGCAGATCATGGTAACGCTGAAAAAATGTGGGATGATAAGAATAATTTGCCGTGGACTGCGCATACAACGAATCCTGTAAATTTGATTGTTGTGTCAAATGGCGATATAAAAAGTGTTCGTGATGGCGGCTTGGCGGATATTGCGCCGACTATGTTGAAAATACTTGGAATAAATCAACCAGATGATATGACAGGACATTCATTGATATAAAATAGTGCGCCAATGGCGCATTATTTTTTTCGCCTGATTGCAAAAAAAGCTTTTAATAAATCTGCTGATTCTGATGCGTATTCTGTCATTTGATGTACTTTCGGATGCCACAGATGACGGTCTGTTTCAAAAATACGTGCGTTTGATGTTATGCCGCCGCCTTTGGGGTCTGATGCAGCAAAGTATATGTTACGGATTCTGGCAAAGGATATTGCTGTGGCGCACATTGCGCACGGTTCAAGCGTTATGTATATATCGCATTCGTCTAAAAATTTTGTCCCCAGTTTTTTACAAGCACGATTAATTGCAATGATTTCTGCGTGCAGGGTTGGATTCTTTTTTTGTTGAACTTGATTTTCCCCGCGGGCAATTATTTTATTGTTATGCACAATTACTGCCCCAATTGGAACATCGTCATGGGAAAAAGCGCGCTGCGCACAAACAAATGCTTGATTCATAAATTTCATACTTTATACTTTATAGTATGGATTCTAAATTGCAAATAATTTCAGGTAAATATGGCGGACGGCGCTTGGCAGTGCCAGAATCAGCACGACCAACACAAAATATGGCACGAATCGCGTTGTTTAATATGTTGGAATCTGGGATTATTAATAATATGTCCGAATTGGTTGTATGGGACGCGTTCGCAGGCAGCGGTGCATTGGGGATTGAGTGCGTTTCACGATATCCGCATTCGCGCGTTTTGTTTTCAGATGTTGCATATTCTTCTATAAGGGTTATTCGTGAAAATTTATCAAAATTAGATGTGGGCGGATGGGCAAAAACTATTCGTGGCGATGCAATTGCAATGATTCCACAATATGCACATATGATGAACTTGATATTTGTAGATCCACCATATGCGGCGGCGAATTTAGGGTGTGCGTTTGTTAAGCGTCTTGCCCGTGAGGTGCGTAAAGGAACGATTGTTGTCTGGGAACAAGAAGCGGTAAATTCCACAGATGCAGATTTGAAAAAATGGAATGTTTTGCGCGATAAAGTTTATGGGCGTGCGCGTTTTATGATTTTGCAAAAAAATTAGATTGCATTAGTTATCTTGATTATGTATAATTGTCGTGATGTCAGAGAAGTCTGTCATCGGGGGCGTCGAAACCCTTGAAACCAGAGTTCGAGTTGTCGAACAAAAGTCTCCAACCTTTGGTTGGAGGGCGGTGAATATATTGAATAAGCCCGCTATACTGGTTTATAGTTTCGAACCTCCAACCGCAGTTATTTATCGCGGTTTTTTTAGTAAAACAATAATGGAGGTTAAATTGAGAAAATATATTTTACTTGTTGTATTATGTTTTGTAACTATGCCGGCATTCGCCAGTATTCCATCCAGCGCCTATATGCGCGAAGAAGTCGCATCGCAAATAGCAACAGCATTATCAACCAAGGTTGATTCCAGCGAAACTGCAAATCAGACACTGGCAGGAACCTATACGGTCAGCGGTTCTATAACTATAACCGGTGTCGGTTATGCGCCAACTGCTGAATTGCCAAGTGCGCAATAGCCTGTGGAGGATGCTGAATATGAAAAAGTTATTGTCTGTATTGTTGGGCTTGTTGTGTGTGGTTGCTGCAAATGCAGCACAAATCGCCAACGTAGAATATGTGCATAAAATGATAGAGCATAAATGGGATATATCTGTACCTTATAATCCAAATTTGTCAGATGTGCGAAAAATTGCGAATATGAAATACTTGCTGACGGCGATTGATGTTGCAAATGAAATTTTAAACGGCGAAAAGACAACTGATTATGGTAATGGCGAATTTGCAACAACCCAAATTGCCGACACAGTCGCCACAAACACCGCGGTGGAAACGTTGGTGAAGAAAATTGATAAAGGTCCAGAATTCACCCTGACAACGACGCCCGATACCAACAGTTTTGAATTTTCAATCAGTGCGGCGGGTGAATTTGTGGTTGACTGGGGCGATGGCACAGTTGAAACGATAACAAAACCCGATACAACAAACACAACATATTCGCACAATTATTCCACCGCTGACGAATACACAATCGGCCTCAGTGGTCAGGCTACGGCATATAATACCAGCACATCCACCGCTGCGATAAGTTTTTATGTCGGTTCTAACACAAGTGCGAAAGAAACCAACGTAAAAAAAATCGCATCGATTGATGGCTCACTGGGTGCAATATTTGGAACACTCAGCAGTGATACAAATAACCAACCAAGATTTTATTATACATTTTCTGGTGCAACCAATATGACCGGTTCAATACCCGCAAACCTATTTACTGGCATATCTGGCGCACCAGCAAGTCGTATGTTCGACAGCACCTTTTATAAATGCAGTGGTTTGACTGGCGCAATTCCCGATGGATTATTTGGTAATCTAACTGGCGCACCTGCAAGTTATATGTTCAACTACACCTTTTATAAATGCAGTGGTTTGACTGGCGCAATTCCCGATGGTTTATTCGCTGGCATCTCTGGCGCACCAGCAGAGTATATGTTCAGCAGCACCTTTTCTGGTTGCAGTGGTTTGACTGGTGCGATCCCCGCTGGATTATTTGCGGGTATATCTGGCGCACCAGCATATGCTATGTTCGACAGCACCTTTTATGGTTGCAGTGGTTTGACATCAATCCCAGAAAACCTGTTTGGTGATATTTCTGGTACGTTATATGGTCATGAGTTATTTGCAATGTTTGCGGGATGCACATCCTTAACTGGGCCGTCTGCGCGTATAAATGGGCAATACTTGTATGAAATATGGCCTGATGCACTTTTTCTCAATGCTACAGGTTCTTATGACATTGGGCCTTATTATCATTGTACAGGTCTGTCAGATTACAATCAGATACCCCATCAATGGAAAGGGTATGTTGACTACATAGGTGGTTTGTAAGTGATAATATTTTATGTTTTTTCTTGATTTTTTGGTTTTTTTGGGTAATAATGTTGCCCGCACAACACCCTTGGAGGTTGTGCATACGTCAAAAAAACAATAAAAGGAATTAAAAATGGCAATTAATTTAAATGCAGAAATTCGCAATGTTGCTGGCAAGGGGGCCGCACGTAGCATCCGCAAAAATAAAAATATCCCTGCTGTTATTTATGGGGAAAAGAAAGCACCTGTTTCAATTGAATTGAATGGTCGTGAATTCGAATTATTGTTGAAAACCCCAGGGTTGCGGACAAAATTATTCCAAATCAAAACCGCAGAAGGTACAGAGGATGCAATGTTGATGGATGTTCAATATAATCCTGTGTCTGATGCCGCAATGCATGCTGATTTTAAACGTATCGATGTTAAAAAACCAGTTAACGTTGTTGTGCCGGTCGAAGTTATTAACGCAGAAATTTCTAAAGGATTGAAATTGGGCGGTACATTGAACTTTGCAGTACGTAAAGTTGCTTTGCGCGGTTTGGTTGATGTTATTCCAGAAAAAATTATCATTGATTTGGCAAACTTGTCAATTGGTGATGTGGTTCACGGAACTGATTTAGTTTTGCCAGATGGCGTTGAATTAGGCTTGCATCAGGCAGATTTAGCATTTGCAATCATTGGTGGTAAAATGCCAGATGAAACAAAAAATGCATAATTGATATTTAAACCGTCCGTTTGGACGGTTTTTTTGTTCTAATTTATAATTTTCGTGCTTGCTTTTATTTTTAGGTTTCTATATAATAACCTTCGCGAAAGCAAAATGGAGCGTTGGCAGAGTGGTAATGCAGCAGATTGCTAATCTGTGACCGAAATTTTTGGTCCATAGGTTCGAGTCCTATACGCTCCGCCACAAATTCAACCCACCTTTTGGTGGGTATTTTTGTTGCTTGACTTTTGTCGCGGGCTTGTGGTAAACTGAAATCGTTATGACAATTAGGTTTATTAATTTTTACTGTTGTTGTTAATTTTTATTTTGCAAACTTTTTTGTTTGCCCTGTTCTCATAAAATCATATATCATATTCAATACTAACTATTAATCGAGAGGAATGCATTATGGCAATAAGACTATTTAATACAATGACACGAAAACTAGAAGAATTTAAGCCTTTGGTCGAAGGAAAAGTCGGGTTCTATTCATGTGGCCCAACGGTTTATCATTATACTCATTTGGGTAATTTGCGTACGTTTTTGCATAATGATTTTTTAAAGCGGATGTTCTTGGCCAATGGTTATGATGTTAGACACGTGATGAATATTACTGATGTTGGACATTTGACTAATGATGAAAATGATAGTGGTGAAGATAAAATGGAAAAAGGTGCCGCACGTGATAATAAATCTGTGTGGGAAATTGCACAATTTTATAAAAATGAATTCTTGCGTGATTATAATGACTTGAATATGTTGCCACCAACTGTTATGCCACACGCAACAGACTATATAAAAGAACAAATTGAATTGGTTCAGAAATTAGAAGAAATGGGGTATACATATGAAATACCAAATGATGGTATTTATTATGATACTTCAAAGTTTGTTAATTATGGTGCGCTGACAGGTGGCAGTTTGTCAGGTAATCGTGCGGGGGCACGTGTTGACTTTAATGATGAAAAACGTAATCCATACGATTTTGCACTGTGGAAATTTTCACCCAAAGATGTAAAACGACAAATGGAGTGGGACAGCCCATGGGGGGTCGGATTCCCAGGCTGGCACGCGGAATGCAGCGCGATGAGTATGAAATTGCTGGGGAATCACTTTGATATTCATACAGGTGGTGAAGATTTGTCGCGTGTACATCATGCAAATGAAATTGCACAAAGCGAACCTATTACCGGTGCGCCATGGGTGAATTTGTGGTTGCACTATAGTTTCTTGTTGGATAAGTCAGGTGAAAAAATGGCTAAATCCAAAGGCGAATTCTTGGGGATGGATGCAGTGCGTACACGCGGATATGACCCGATGGTTTATCGCTATTTTGTTGCAATGGGGCATTATCAATCACAATTGGCTTTTTCGTGGGAAACAATGGATGCAACCGCAAAAAGTTATGCTAATTTGGTGCGCCGTGTTGCAGACTTGTTGTCGGCAAAAGATGAAACCGTAGATACGGATGTTTATAATAAATGGCGCAATGATATGATTGCGGCTATGTCGGACAACTTGAAAACAGCAAGCGTTTTAGTATTAGTCCAAGATTTTGCGAAGTCTGATGAAATAAATAATGCAACTAAACTGGCGCTGATGAATTTTGTTGATGAATTACTGGGGTTGCAGTTTGTTGACCGCGCAAAAAAATTGGTCTTGTTGGAACAGGAAGCTGCCCCAGATGAAATTGTTGCATTGGCACAACAACGTGCAGAAGCTAAAACAAACAAAGATTGGGGAATGGCAGATAGCTTGCGGGCACAAATCGATGCAGCTGGTTGGACAATATTGGATACTAAAGATGGCTATAAAATCGTAAAAAAGGTATAAATCATATCATAAAGCAAAAAAATGATAAAAATATCTTGAAATTGGGGCAATATTAGTGTATATTGCCCCACGTTAACAAGAGGAAATTTCCATGAACTATCCATATATGCCTAAATCTACTGCGCTGTGGTTGATTGAAAATACAGCACTTACATTTGAACAAATCTCAGATTTTTGCGGTCTGCATGAACTTGAAGTAAAAAATATTGCTGATGCGGAAACATATAAAATTCAGCCGCTAAATCCAATTTTAAGTGGTCAATTAACACGCGAAGATATCGAAAGATGCGAAGCAGATGAAAATGCACGTCTGGTGTTGCGCGATGCTATTGTAACAGCGCAAAAAGCACAAAATAAACGCGGTGTTGGTTATACGCCAAAATTGCATCGTCAAAATCGTTTGGGTGGTATTTTGTGGATTCTTAAAAACTATCCTGAATTATCTGATGGTCAGGTTGCACGCTTGATGCGCAGCACAAATGTTACTGTTGCAGCAGTTCGTAATAAAACACACGCGTCATATTCTATTATACAAATTCAAAGTCCAATTGTTTTGGGGTTAGTGTCAGAATCTGCAATTCACGATGCGGTCGCAAAAGCGCAGAAAATGGCAAGTACACCAAAAGTTAAAAAGAAGAAAAAAACAAAATAACTCGTAGTTAAACCTTTACTAAAAAGGGCGCTTTGATGGCTAGAAAATTGGATGAAGCAACGCGTTTGTTGATAGAAACTTTGCCTGAAAATTTGCAAAAGTTGGCTTTTAATGCGATGGATGTTGGTTATATGTCAAAGTTTGACTTTGATGCAGCAACCGAAGCAGACGAAGTTCCAGAAGAAGAACATGAAGAAGTTCTTGATTTTTTTCAGCAGGATTTAGAATTAGAAGTTCTGGAAACAGATTCTTATCCGCAAGATTTAGGACGCTATTATGATGATGGCGATGATGAACCACGCGATAAAACACGTAATTTGCTGAATGCTGATGCAGAACAAGTCGATGTTAATGATGATGATTATGAGCATTATGCAAAGCAACTGGAACGAAGTCAGACAGGGTCTTTGGTGCTGGGGGTGCAAGATTCTGTTCAATCTTATTTAAAGCAAATTGGTACAGTACAATTGTTAACAGCCGCCGGTGAAGTTGCAATCGCACAACGTATTGAGGCGGCATCACGTCTGATGGTATATGGATTATGCGAAAGTCCAATGACTATTCAGGCAATGTTAGATTGGTATCAACAATTGTTAAATGAAGATATTCGTCTGAGATATATTGTTAATCTTGAGGTTATGTATTCCAGTGAATCAGAACAAAAATCTTTGGCCGCATTATCTGAAACATTGAAATCTAAAGGCGTTGAGCATGTAGATGACTTAGACGATGATGATTTGGATGATTTAGAGGATGCGACTGTTTCTGAAGAAGATGAAGAAGAAATGGAAGATGACGAAGATGGTGTAAAAAAAGAAGATACACCACGCAGTACATCGGGTGTCCCTATTCCGGTGATGGAAGATGCTTTGATGCCAATGGTTTTGGATTTGTTTGCAAAAATTAAACGTACATTTAATAGTATGCAAAAACTGCAGGCAAAGCGTTTGGATAACTTGCTGACATCAGATAAACCAGATGAAGTATTGGAAAAGAAATATACAAAAATGCGTCTGGAATTGTTTGAACACGTTAGTAAAATTCGCTTAAACGATGACAGAATCGCAGAAATTTTGGAACAATTGACTAAACGCGACCAGTTGTTGATGGGGCTTGAAGGAAAGCTGTTGCGCCTTGCCATGGCAAATAAAATTAAGCGCGAAGATTTCTTGGCCGAGTATACTGGTAATGAACTGAACCGTAATTGGGTCAAAAACTTGTCTAAACGCAAGGATTCAGTCTGGGGTAAATTCGCAGAAAAACACGAAGCGGATATTTTGAAGATTCAAGAAGATATTACAGCAATCGCAAATGAAACAGGACAGCCTACGTCTGAATATAAAAAAGTTGTAGAATTGGTTCGCCGTGGTCAAAGCGAGGCAGCGCGTGCAAAACGTGAAATGATAGAAGCTAATTTACGATTAGTTATTAAATTTGCAAAAAAATCAAGCAATCGTGGATTGGGGTTGGATTTTTCAGATTTAGTCCAAGACGGTAATATCGGATTAATGAAGGCAGTTGATAAGTTTGATTATCGTTTGGGAAATAAATTTTCAACATATGCGACAAACTGGATTCAGCAAGGTATTTCACGCAGTATTGCAGATCAAGCGCGAACAATTAGAATCCCAGTTCATATGATTGATAATATTCATAAAATCCAACGTGCTTCACGTCAATTTATGCATAAGTATGGCCGTCAACCAACTGCAGAAGAATTGTCAAAGATTATCTATTTGCCTGTTGATAAAATACACAAGGCAATGAAAGTTAATCTGAAGCCAATATCTTTAGAAGCACCTGTCGGAACAGAAGATGACAGTTCACGATTGGAAATTATTGCGGATGAAACTGCAAAAAATCCTTTTACGTCAGCGGCACAAAAAAATTTACGCAAAATTGTTACTCAGATTTTATCTGAATTAGATCCAAAAGAAGAAACTGTTTTGCGCCAGCGATTTGGTATGAGCACTAATAAAACCAGTACATTGGAAGAAGTTGGTGAATATATCGGGGTTACACGCGAACGTATTAGACAGATTGAACAAAAAGCACTTAATAAACTGAAACATCCAACACGCGCAAGAAAATTACGCAGCTTTTTGGAAGATTAATGTTTGTTTTTGCGCCCCACCGTGTTGTGGGGCTTTGTTTAAAACACAAAGGATATAAAATGAAAAAGACTTTATTATTTTGCTTAGGTGAATCAGGTAGTGGAAAGTCTTATTTTATAAAGAATACTTTACCCGATGGTTTGTTTTATAATTTGCGTTCTGCAACTACGCGCCCAATGCGCAACGGTGAATCCGAAGGCAATCCTTATTTCTTTCGTAATGAAGAATATTTTGATACGACACCGTTGGTTACGCGTTTGTGGGTTAATAAAGATTTTTGGTGTGCTGGAAAACCAAAATGGTTGTATGGTGTTCCTGAAACAGAGGTTTTAAATCATTTGGGACAAAATCTAATCTATGATGTAATAGAACCAAAGTATGCGCGTCAGATGATTGATTGGTTTGTACAAAATGATTTGGCATGCGCATACAATTTTCGTACTGCGTATTTTTTGTCACCGGAAAACAATTTGAAAATCGCTGCAAATCGCGCAAATATGCCAAACGATATTGATGTTAGAAAGAATAATACCTGTACACCAGATGATTTTTTAGACGCTGGTTTGCAGATAGATTTTATTTTAAAACCAATTAATAATGTATACGATTCGCGATTAATAGAGCATATCGCATTTTTGCAAAAGTATAAATAAAATCCCCAGATGGGGATTTTACTTAATCATGCTCTGAATTATGTTCTGGTTGATATATTTCAACATCACGCGTCATCGCCAGAAATTTATCAGAACGCATTGTTGGTAAATCAGCGATTGGAATTTGCTGTAGTTCTGTCAGATGTTCTGTAACAGATTTTGCTAATAATTCCATTGTTGTTTGCCAGTCTGTGTGTGCACCACCTGCTGGTTCGTGAATAACCTCATCAACGATATTTAAATTTGCCATATCACGGGCAGTTAATTTCATCGCAGCCGCAGCAGTTGCCTTGAATTTGTTATCTTTCCACAATATACTTGCACACGATTCAGGGGCAATAACAGAATAAATGGCATTTTCAAGCATTAGAACCCTGTCACCTGTACCAATAGCGATTGCACCGCCTGAACCACCCTGTCCTACATTTACCGCAACATATGGTGTTTTGATAGATAATCCAGTTGCAATAGAAGATGCAACAGCCTGGGACTGACCGCGTTCTTCGCCTTCGCGACCCGCAAATGCACCAGCGGTATCAAATAATGAAATTAATGGTAAATTGAATTTTTCAGCCAGTCGCATCATTCGTTGAGCCTTGCGATAGCCGTCTGGATTTACCATACCGAAACGATGTTTTTGTCGTGATGATATGTCGCGTCCTTGTTCTTGGCCGATAATGACGGCCGGTATTCCGCGCCAAAAACCGATTCCAGAACCCATTGCCGGATCTTCTGCAAAAAGTCTGTCGCCAGCCAAGTATGTCCAATCGTCAACAATTCCATTAATGTAATCTAAAAAATGCGGACGATTTTCATGACGTGCTAATAAAACCTTATCATAAGCCTCTGTTTCGCCCATACCACGTATCTTTTTAGAAATATCATGTGTGGGGGTCGAAACATTTATTTGCTTTGGTGTGCGTTCTTGTTTGGTTAGAACGGATAAAATCTTGGCAATTGCATCGTGTAAATCACCACGCGCAACAACCATATCAACCATTCCATGCTCGTACAAATATTCTGCAGTTTGAAAGTTAGACGGCAATTTTTCGCGAATGTTTTGTTCTATGACACGCCGGCCAGCAAATCCGATTCGCGCCCCCTTTTCTGCAATATGAATGTCGCCAAGCATTGCAAATGACGCTGTTACACCACCAAATGTTGGATCGGTCAATAGTACAATATATGGAATGCCGTTGGCGTGTAATTTATTAACAGCCGCAGTCGTGCGGGCCATTTGCATTAACGATAGTATATTTTCTTGCATACGTGCGCCACCGCTGGATGTGACCATAATAAACGGTTGTTTTGTGTCAATGGAATGCTCTATTGCCGCAACTATTGCATCACCGGCAGCACGTCCCATAGACCCCATCATAAACAAGCCATTTAGTACGCATACAGTTGTTGGAATTCCCCCGATTTTACCATCTGCTGTTGTTATTGCATCGTAACATCCTGTTTCAGAACGCGCATCAGATAATCTGTCGCTATAAGATATTCTGTCAGTAAAAGATAGCGGGTCATCAGATACTGATGGTGGCGTTAAACGTGTCCACGAATTGTCATCAAATAGTAAATCAAAACGTTGCTTTGGCGTCATAATAAATGCACGACCACAACTGGGACATATGTATTTGTTTTCTTTATAATCCTTGTAATAAACAAGTTTACCACACGATTCACATTTAATCCATAACAGACGGCGCACACGTTCATAACGTTCGCGATTTCTGTTCTTGATTCCAGATTTTCTGCCAAACAACATTTTTATTTATCCGTTCATCTTTTTGGTTAATTCACGACTGGGTTTAAACAATATTGTTGTGCTGGCCGGTAATGGCATTGGCTGACCAGTGCAAGGGTTATAACCAACCTTGGTTGCACGGGCGCGTGGTTGAAATGTACCAAAACCGCGAATTTCAATGCGATCGCCATTTGCAACCGATTCAATCATCTGATCTGAAATTGTATCTAGTATCGCAGCAGCATCTGTTGCGCGCATACGTTTGAATTTAACTTGCATAGAGCGAACTATATCTGAACGTTTCATCGTTTTATTCCTTTGTTTGTTTCTACATATTATTTATATCTTAACATATTTTATCAAGAATAAAGTTTTTATTTTTTCAGAATACGTTCCTGTCCATAAAATACGCAGAATATGATAACCTGAATTTAGCGCAAGGAGAATAATATTATGGATGATTTTTTTGAAATTTGTGAAACAGATAATTGCTGTGATACAAAAAGAAATATACCGCTTATTGGTGATGTTGCGCCAGAATTTACAGCCAGTACAACAAATGGTAAAATTAAATTTCCCGATGATTTTGTTGGCAGTTGGGTTGTTTTCTTTTCACATCCTGCGGACTTTACACCAGTGTGTACAACGGAATTTGTTGCCTTTCAGAAAAATATGCGTGAATTTGAAAAAATAAACACAAGGTTGTTAGGGCTTTCTATTGGTGGATTAACCTCTCATTTAGGGTGGTTTGATGCAATTTCAAAAATGCCAGATGGGATTGATATAACTTTTCCACTAATAGATGATTTAAATATGAAAGTTGCAAAATTATACGGGATGTTACAGGCTGGCGCATCAGATACCCACGCAGTACGCGCAGTATTTATTATTGACCCAAATGGAATTGTCAGAACAGTTTTATATTATCCTGCAAGTCTGGGACGAAATATGTCAGAAATATGGCGGATACTGGTTGGATTACAAACTGCAGATGAATTTGGGGTTGCGTTGCCGGCTAATTGGGCCCCAGGCGATAATGTTTTGTCCCCTGCCCCGACAACAAGTGCTGAAATGCGTGAAAAAAATAATAAAAACACTTGGTTTATGAACTATAAAAAATTAGATAAAAAGGATATCTATGAGAAAATTTGTAAAAAAGACACAGATAAAAAATAATAATTCTGTTGTGTTTTGGTTCAGAATACCAGCGGAAAATCACGAATGTCTACAGGCGCATTGTCACGTTCAGGGTCCCACTGAAATTCAGACATAATAACAGTGTTATCAGAATTAAATTTTATTCCTTCGGCACATAAAGCACGATATTGTGTTTCTGGCATACCAGGATTTAAAACACCATTCTTGAAAACAACACGATGCCACGGCAAGTGCCAATAGTCGCGGTTGTTAGACGCATAACCAACAAACCGTGCACATCGCGGACGACCAATCATCGCGGCAATTTGTCCAAAGGTCGCAACCCGACCATATGGAATACGCGCAACAACATCATAAACTTGTTCATTAAATGTTTTTTGATTTTTTATGTCTGACATACTTTATATGGTAATATTTGAATGTGAAAAGTCAAATTTTTACTCTTGCAAAATATTCTTAAGCTATTTATAATGGCAAGCGCCGGAGACGTGGCAGAGTGGTTGAATGCGCACGACTCGAAATCGTGAATACGGGCAACTGTATCAAGGGTTCAAATCCCTTCGTCTCCGCCAGATTATTTGCTTTATATTTTTATAAATTTTCATTGAATTTTACTTTTTGTGTGTTAGCCTTGGAATCAAAAGGATTCCACATGGATAAAATAAGAATTGTGGGTGGTATACCTCTTTATGGTACAGTGAATATTAGTGGCGCAAAAAACGCTGTGTTACCGTTGATGTGTGCATCTTTGCTGACAGATAAGTCTGTTGTGCTAACAAATGTTCCATTATTGTCAGATGTGACTTATATGAACAGTATTTTAGGGGGTTTAGGAACAGAAGTATTCAATGGCAGTGATATTATTAATGGTAATGTTTGTAAACGATATACATATAAAACAACAGATATTCTAAGCACAACTGTACCGTATGATTTAGTTCGAAAAATGAGAGCTTCTTATTATGTCTTGGGGCCGTTATTGGCAAGAAAAGGCGAAGCAAAATTTTCTTTGCCTGGGGGATGTACCATTGGTGTAAGACCAATTGATATTCATTTATCTGCACTGGAACAAATGGGCGCAAATATAAAAATTCAAAATGGATATATAATCGGTAAAGCACAAAAAGGATTAAAAGGTGCAAACCTGAATTTTCCAAGCCCGTCTGTTGGGGCCACATGTAATGTAATGATGGCGGCAACATTGGCAAAGGGTAAAACTGTTATAAATAATGCGGCACGTGAACCAGAAATAAGCGACTTAGCAAAGATGCTAAATTCAATGGGCGCAAAAATATCTGGTGCAGGAACAAGTGTTGTAAAAATAGACGGTGTAAACGATTTAGGTGGCACAATACATAATGTGATTTCAGATAGAATTGAAGCGGGTTCATATGCGATTGCTGCGGCGGTTACTAATGGCAGATTGGAATTAATAAATGCAGAATATGATACGCTAGTAAAACCAATTGATATTTTGCGCAAATGTGGTGTTTCTGTTGAAATTGCAAATAATTCTTTGATTGTTGATGCAACAAACCAAGAAATAACAGCGCACAATATTATCACAGCCGGGTACCCAGGATTTCCAACTGATTTACAAGCGCAATTTATGGCAATGTTAACACTGGCAAATGGTGTGTCTGAGATTACAGAAACTATTTTTGAAAATAGATTTATGCATGTGCCTGAATTAATTCGTATGGGTGCAAAAATATCTGTAAAAGATAAAAATTCTGTGATTGTTAATGGCGTAAAGAATTTATCTGGCGCATCAGTTATGGCCAGTGATTTACGCGCTTCGTTTGCTTTGGTGTTGGCCGGACTGGCCGCAGATGGCGAAACCGAAATTAATCGTGTCTATCATTTGGATAGAGGATATGAAACCGTAGAAAAAAAGTTGCAACAAATCGGTGCAAATATACAAAGAATAAAAGAAAAATAGTTATTCATTATATTTTGTTTATAATATAACCCAATTAGTGGCAAAATTTCTGTTGAATTATAATCGATATTTTTGATATAATTTATTTTGAACCTGATGGGAATTAGGTTCGGGGCTGTCACAAGCCTTATTCCATTCGATGCAGATATATTAATTGTGTCGTAATCCGACAATAATTTTCCGTATTTGCATCGCTATCTTTTTAACCCTGGCTGAAAAAGTCGGGGGGCTGTGTGTCATACAACAGGGTGCTACCTAAAAACACACAGAATCAATAATGGAATGATTTGTGAACTCCCCGACCGCTAATTCTTGTAGCGGTTTTTATATTAAGAAAAAATAAATAAAGGGAGTCTGTTATGAAAAAAATTTTAATAAGTGCTGTTTTTGGATTTGGAATGATTATCACTGCAAACGCATCGATTATTTCACGAGGTTTTTTTGATGAAGCAATTGCAAAATATGCCCTGAAATCTGATGTTGGTGATGTATCCAGCCTGCAGAGCAAGATTGGGGATTTTACTGGTTATAATGTACCTGAAAATATGTGGGATAACATTTATACTGCAGATCTAAGAGAACCTGGGCTGGGCGCGTTTTTGACTGGACGTGATTGGCAAGCGCCGACAACTATTAGTGATGCAATAAGCGTTTTGTTGGGGTCCCCAGATGATGTTGCGGATGGTGTATTAAATAAGGCATTTAGTACAGTTGCCGGCCGTTTAAGAGACCTAGAAATAAGCCGTTTTGGAAATAAATTGCCAAGCACATCAGAAGATGGACAATATGTTTTAACCGCAAAAAAGGTGGGAAATAATATCACTTATACGTGGGTAAAAATGGATTTGACCAGCGAAGAACAAAGCCAATAGATTTATACTATAAATACGCCCCCCTAATTGGACTGTATCCCAAAAAGTGGACAGATAAAAAAACACCCTGGGGGTCGGTTCAGTTGGGGTGTTTTTTTATTATACTTCGAAATTATAGTTTTTAACTGATTTTACTATGGCATCTACCAGTTTATTTTGATGTTTATCAGTTCTTAATAATTTTTCTTCGGACTGGTTTGATAAATGCCCCAGTTCTAATAATGCACCCGGGATTGTAGAGCGCAATACTGCAAAAGGTGCATGACGAACGTCAGGCCCAGGTTGTTGTTCGATACTGGCACGTTTAAATGATTTTGCGCAACCGTTTGCGTATTCTTCTGACATTTCTGCAACTGCGTGTTGTTGTAATGATGATAATGCCATACGAATATTTTCTTCGAATTGTGTGAAACCTTCTACCCCGATTTTATCAGCGGCATTTTCAGCCTCAGCCAATTTTCTGGCTTCTTCGTCAGATGCTTTTTCAGATAATGTATAGATTGAAAATCCCTTCATTTTGCGACTGGGGTTTGCATTTGCGTGTAAGGATATAAACAAATCTGCCTTGCGTTTTTCTGCAATCGATGCACGTTCGGCAAGTTTTAAATATGTGTCATCGCTGCGTGTCAAATATGTTTTAAAACCCGCAGAATCAAGTTTGTTTTTTAATTTTTTCGCAACAGATAATACAATATCTTTTTCGCGTGTGCCACCCTTGCCAATGCAACCTGGGTCTTTGCCACCATGACCCGCGTCAACAACGATGATATATTTACGCGATGCAGTTATTGCAGTTGTTGGGGCAACTGTTGATGTGGTATACGTTGCGTTTGGTGTACCGGCCTTGAAATCAAGCACCAGACGATAATCATTGTCGCCGTTTGGTTCCAGCAGTAATATTGATGATTTTTCAATTTCTGAAATTGGCTTCTTTAGGTTTGCGACAATTTGTAATTTGTCGCCATTTTGTGTTTGTGTAATTGAATTTACCAAGGCATCGGATGCCAACTTAGCGGAAATATTATTGTTTGCAGATGTATTAGACAATGTAACAACCAACTGATTGGTGGGGTATGATAATGAATACGATGGGCGATTCGCCGTTTCAATCACCAAACGAGTTTTGTTGCCAGGTTGAACACCTGTGCGCAGGCCACGCAAACTGTTACGTGCAGCAAATGCAACACGTGGCAATGCAGCCACTGCAACAATCGAAAAACCGGTTATTTTTAAAAGCCCACGTCTGCTTAATTTCATATCTGTTGTATTATATCATAAAATACAATGTTCATTCAACACTATTTAAATTAAAAAAACCGCCAGTGGCGGTTTGGTTCAAGATATTTAGTGACTAAAACAACTGGCATAAGTCTGGGCGACTAATGATTGTTCTGAATCAGTTAATGGCGCAACAGGGATTATATAACAACGTGCACTGTCGCGCATAATAAACACTTTGGTTCCGCGGGTATATGCAGTTTGCATATTATCCATCTGTGCGCTGTTTAAAAATGCATTCGGTGTTGTTGACGGATTAGATAATGCAGCCATTACAACCTGATAAGCATCATCAAATTTATACAGTTCTGACAAGGATGTAACCTCTAGCCAGATGGACTGATTTGCATATGGATTAGCTGACGGTGTGCTGACCGTTGGAAAAGTTGTTCCAACCGCCATTGCAGCAACGGTCTGTAACGCGCTTGGTGCGCCAGTGTTCGACCCATGCGAAACAGTATTTAATTGCATATTATCGCCACACGCCAAGTTCATACGATTCGTATAACCCGCCAATACTGCATCTATGGCCGCCTGCCAATCTTCACCTTTCTTGTTTAAATCAAGACTAACAATTTTTTCTGCCCAGCCCCAAATATTTGCCCCAACATTACCAGCATTTGAAAAGCGCGTTACCATTTCTGCACTGCCCCCAGGAACACCCGCGCCACAATAATCAGTTAAATACGATGTTAATTTACTGCTGGTTTCATTACCGTATGCCAGTGCAACCGCATGACATGCCATCGCAGCTTCTAATTCTTGGCGGCGCTTTAGACACAAATCAGAGTGTGACTTAGATAATTGATTTGCCATATTTGCCATAGATAAGTATGACATTAATTCTTGCTGAACATACGATGGACAAAGTTGGGCGGCGGTATTCATTCCACCAACATAGTTCTTGGTGTTTGCACCATACTGAGGTAGCAAAATTTCGGTATCGCGTTGTAAACACAATAAGGTATAATTATACAATTCGCTTTCTGTTGCATATTGACACTTTGTGGTTGGAACCCCAGAAACAACCGTTGTGTCGTCACAATAATCAGTTAAACATTTAAATATTTTTTCACGACATGCCGTGTCAACATCAGGCTGATTTACTATGAAATATGTATTGCGCTGATTGTTCTTGTATGAATTAGCAACCGCAGCATTCCCACGTAACTGATTATTATTTTTTGCAGGCGCTTGGATTATCATTGCGCGATTCTTGTCAGATGCACCAACAGTGCCAGCAGACACAGCAAACGCACCACAAAAAGCAAAATAAGCACCTAAAAATCCACAAATACAAGAAAAATATTTCATTTGTTCCCTCTCGCTTGTTGTGCATATGATATCATATTCGTAAAAAAAAGGCAAACATTCATTTGATAAAATAAAAATAAATGATATAATTTGCCATATGATTATAGTAAATGATGTTTTATCGCAAATCGCAGACGACATTTCCGCCGTCAGGGGGTTTCTTTGACATCGAAAAAATCCAAAAAGAAATTTCTTGTTTAACCGAACAGGCAAATAATCCAGAGCTGTGGAATAATCCTGATAATGCACGGCAAATCTTGCAAAAAAAATCTGGTCTGGAAAAAATTGTTAACGATTTGCATCAAATGCAAAGCGATTATGAAACCTTGGTTGAGCTATATAAAATCGCCCCAGATGATAATGATATAGTCGCAGACATTGAACGTTTGGCAGATGTTGCACATAAAGCAAAATTTATAACGCTTTTTCGTGAGCCTGCGGATAATAATGGCGCATTCTTGTTTATTCAGGCGGGCGCAGGCGGAACCGAGGCACAAGATTGGGCGCAAATGATGTCGCGTATGTATACACGGTGGGCAGAAAGACATGGATTTACGTATGAGGTTATCGAAGAACACGAAGGTGATACCGCAGGTATAAAAAATATAACATATCGTATTTCTGGCGACAGGGCTTATGGTTGGCTAAAAAATGAAATCGGTGTTCATAGATTGGTCAGATTTTCACCTTTTAATGCAAACGGAAAGCGTCAAACAAGTTTTGCGTCTGTTGATGTGTGGCCAGATATTGATGACGCAATAGAAATCGAAATTAATGACAAAGATTTACGTATCGATACATATCGTTCTTCGGGTGCAGGTGGTCAGCACGTTAATAAAACAGATTCTGCCGTGCGAATAACACATATCCCAACAAACACTGTTGTGACATGTCAAAATGAACGTAGCCAAATTCAAAATAAAGAAATGGCAATGAAAATGTTGCGCAGCAGACTGTATGAGCTGGAACTTAAAAAGCGCGCAGAAGAGGAAGATGCCGCAAAGGCTATGCAAAAGAAAATCGAATGGGGCAGCCAAATAAGAAACTATGTTTTATATCCGTATCAATTAGTAAAGGATGTTCGTACGAATGTAGAAAAAACAGATTCTGATGCGGTCTTGGACGGGGATTTAGATGATTTTATGTTGGCGTGTTTGCAACAAAATTAATCTGCTTGACTTTTACAAAAATTGACATAAGATGTTTTTTGGCAACAGGAATACATCTATGGATAATAAATTATTTTGCATTCGAAAAAATATAATTAAAAGTATTTATCCAAATATAACAAATGTTCAAACGCCCGTTATATCTGGTGCACAAGATAATATTTTAATTGCAAATTTAGATGGTGCTGATACTGTTTTTAAATTTAGTGATGTTAATTTATCTAAAAAAAATGCCGCAGTATCCAAATTGTATGCAGAATATGGAATTCCTGTACCTGCAATATCCGCAAAATATGCCGATGGTATTTATTTTGAACAATACACAAAAATAGCAGGAAAAACATTGTTCGAAGCAATCAATGACGGTATGCCGATAAATCAAATCAAACAGGTATATCACGAAATCTTGATTAATTTTGAAAAAATGTCGCATATTTCACCAACCTGTATCAGTACGCACTTAAAAAGCAAAGTTCACGAAATCGCACGAATAAATGTATCAAACGCAAATGATAAAGTACTGGCAAAAATCTGTATTTTGATTGTATATATGTTAAATATTGGTAAAAAATCAAGTATCGGCCTGTATCATTCTGATATCACACCAAAAAATGTTATCATATCCGAAGATGGACATTTACAAGGCTTTATAGATGCAGATAATATATGTATATGCACAAAAAACCACGCGTTTGGTATGATGGCTGCAAAATACGAAGAAATGGGGTTTGATATAAATGATTTGATGACGGATTATTATAAAATCTCGTCTGAACGTTTGCCTGTAAATAATATCACAAGTCGTGTTAAGGTTGCAAATATTGGAAAAAAATTATTGTGGAAACATTCACAAAACAAACGCAAGTAATGTACCCTGCCCTTGCAATTTCATATAAAAAAATATATAATGTCGGCGTGTGCCCATAGCACAACTGGATAATGCGCCGCCCTCCGAAGGCGGAGATTGTGGGTTCGAATCCCGCTGGGCACGCCAAAGAATATATTAACCGCCCGCAGACGGTATTGTTTTGTTATTACTTAATCCTAAGTTTTGACTTTATTTCCGGATATTCCATTAATACGTTATTTATTGCGGTATTGTTTGGGCTGTCTTGCGCACTGTTAATAGAACACCACAGACCGACACTTTGCGCGTCTTGGATTGTACGCCTGCGCAGGTTATAACCACGTGCAGTTGGAACTATTTTTCTGTTGTTTTTTACAGCCATCGCCCAAAACCAAACATCGTCTTGATGTTGACATAGTTTAGTGAACCGTTCCGTGTTTGTAACATCAGAATCCAACGAATACGCAGGATATAAAACACCACCGCCGCCGCCAAGTAAATTATTGTACGCACAACGAAATCTGAAATTTAATAAACCGCGCCTTTCAGATAATGTCCATTTTCTGTACGGTAATATTTTGTTGTTTTTAACTTTTATTTTTCTGACCCTGTGGGCGCAAATATCATTTGGATATTTGTTGTGGGTTTTTATCAATTCTGCCAGCATATTTGACGGATATAAGATGTCGTCATCAACTGTAATGATGTTATCATCTGGAAACATTTCAAGTGCAGGAACTAATTTTTTATACGATTTTATATCGGGATACCATGCAATGGTTAGACCACGTGCAGTCATATCCAACAGTGTTTTTGGCAGGTCTTGTTCACGTTTTGGAAACTGTTCGGGCGCCAGCCACAAAATAATCTTGTCAGCCGGCACAGTTTGGGCAAACAATGTTTCGATAACACGGTGTACAATATTAATGCGTGCAGGAAATGTTGTAAGTGATATTATGTTCATCTGTTGTTCCTTGGTTTAATAATATACAACATAGGTACAAATAGGCAAGGCAAATATTAATTCTTCTTGTGTTTTGTATCTTTGTTTGCTTTAATTTGGTTTATGAGAAGTAAAATTTTATCTATCGTTGCCTTGTTTATCCTAGGTGCGTGCAACAGCATAAATTATAAGCCGGAATCACTTGATAAAAACAAGCCCGTTTATACTAGCCGTGGCGGATATACCCTGCGCCCAGCCGTAAAGAAACTGATGAAAGAACGCGGGTATAATATAAAAATTGGCAAAATTAAAAATACAAATACTATTTTTGAAACGGGAAGTTTTGAAAGCGAAATATCTGAAATACCTGTGAATGCACAATATTTATTGCGCGTTTCTGAAAGCAGAGAAACATTCCGTCCAATATGGTGCGTTTTTAATGGTTTTTGGTGGTGGCGATTCTATGTTTCTATTGTTGATCAACATAACGGAGATGAAATCTTAACATGGACAGGACGCGGTTGCGCAAACAGTACGTTACGAAAAATGGATAAAATTTTAGACAAACTGGAAATAAAGGAAAAAAATGAGTAAGACATATACAGAAAAATACACTATCAGTCAACATGATTACAATATGGTTATCGTTAAATTGTGCGATATAAAAAGTATGCTGTTTTGTAATGAAAATCCCGCATTTATTGAAAATTCTGTGGATGATTTAATAAAAATGTTGCGCACGGCAATTCAGTCTGAAAAACAAAAATAAAAAAATATTGTTGAATAATTTTTTATAAATCTGTATTCTGTAATTATAAATATATAGGGAATGAGATTAGAGAATATGAAAAAAATAATTTTCATTTTATCGTTGGTTTTTTATGCTCAACCGATTTTGGCAGATATATTGTTTAATGACCCTGCAACCTGTGCGGTTGATACAGAGGGGCAAAATACATTTTATATTTGCAGTGGCGGTATAAATCAAGGTGATTCATGTGCAGGAAGAACGTTTCGCCCAGCTTTGGGACATAGCAGGGTTTCGGCAAAAAAAGGTGATACATTTAATTTTAATGATGAGACATATCTTTGTAATGGCGTGGTGTTTGAATCACTGGGTGTATCAGGGGTATTGTTTAACAATCCGGCAACATGTGCGGTTAAATATGTAAAAGCAACGGATGTTTTTTATATTTGCAGTGGAACTGTAGATACGAATAATCCATGTGCAGGGCTTAATTATAATCCTGATATGGGGGATAGCAAAATCCAGATGACCGCCGATTCCATGGAAAATATTGGCGGTGTTAATTATACATGTAAAGATGGTATTTTGCAAAAGAGTGTATCGACAACAGTCGGTTATCTTTGGGGCGATAACAACTGGTGTGCGGTTGAAAACAAACTGATAAACAAAAAATTTTATTTATGCGGCGATGATGGCTCTGGTAATGACCTTAAATGTAATAAGAAAAATTATACATCATGGCTTGGTGATAACAGGAATTTTTATAAAAATAATGATGAGGTAGATATTGGTGATAAGAACTATACGTGTTGTATAAAAACTGGAAGTACCGGAAGTTTTAAGAACACAACGGATTTAGTAGATGTTCCAACCACGGTAAATGTTGATAACGGAACATGTACATACTATCAAAAGAAAAATGTGTGTGATAATATCGTTGATAAAGGTACGCCGTGCACAGTCCCGACAAAATGTAATGATGGATACAAACTGGTGAACAATAAATGTATTTCGATAAGTGCGCCAGCAGGCGCATCAGCAAGCGCTGGTGCAAGCGCCGCTAACAATTGTCCAACAACAGATACACAGGGGATTGATAGAGATGGTATTTGTCAAAAATGTACGGGTGCAACACCAAAATGGGATAAAAAACAACGCAAATGTGTGGCGAATTCATCCACAAGCACACAACAAAGCGGTTCGACATCATCTGGGGCATCAAGTGGCAGTACACAACAATCATCATCTGGGCCATCTGAACCAGAAATCATAGAGATAACAAAAGAAGATATGGAAAAATGTTGGTTTTGCAGAAAAAAAGAGGCATTTCTTGAGTGCATGAAATCAAAGGGCAATCCAACAAATTCAGCCTATAGAAAAGATTGTAAGTTAGACTAAAGCAACTAATTGATTATTAAAAGAAAATACATTAGAAAAACCCCAAAGCTAAATCTGTGGGGTTTTATTTAGTCTGTTGTATAAAAAAACTTCCCTTTACGGGAAGATTTTTTAATCATCGATTGCGGCATATTCACAGAAACCTTCGTTTGTGTCACAGCGGGAAATTGTGCCTTCGCTGATGAAATAGCCTTGGTCATGCAAGCACGCAGGGCATACTTTTGGGGCCTCAGTCCCGATGTGCCACATACCACAATTTGTGCAGCGCCACATAACGATATTATCTTGCTTGAACAAAGTGCCGTTTTCAATTGCATCAATCAATGCGCGAAAACGTGATTCGTGATAACGTTCTGCATAACCGATATTTTTCAAGATTTCTGCAATTGCTGGGAAACCCTCTTGGGCGGCAATTTGTGCGAACTTTGGATACATATCTGTATTTTCTTCGTGTTCGCCGTATGCCGCAGCCTGCAAGTTTTCTAATGTTGTACCAACCTTGCCCGCAGGAAATGCAGCAGTAATTTCCAGTTCGCCACCTTCTAGGAATTTAAACAAACGTGATGCGTGTTCTTTTTCCTGGTCCGCTGTTTCCAGAAAGATTTTTGCAATTGCCTGATAGCCTTCTTTCTTAGCCGCAGATGCAAAAAATGTATAGCGATTGCGTGCCTGAGATTCACCAGCGAATGCAATTAACAGATTTTTTTCAGTCTGTGTACCTTTTAATGATACCATGATATTTGTTCTCCTTTATTGGTTAGTTGTTTTTCCAAACAAGATATTAACAGATTTATACCAAAATGCAAAAAAAATTAACGTGTCAATTGATTGTTTTTATATAAAGGCGCTTTTGGTATGTTCAAATTTATCGTATTTAAACCTGTATTTTTATTTCGACATAGTATTCTTGCAGGCAACGGAATGTATCAAATCCATATATTCGTCATATAAACGAATCCCCAAAAACGCACGCGCCTGTTCAATTGTTGAACCATATGCCCAATATGTGCCGTTATCAGTTGTGTACTTTGCAACAATTGTTGTGTATGTAATGCTGTCGGTATATCCATAACAATTGTATGTAAGTAATGCTGCCCGATAAAATTCAAACTTATTTTTTTCTTGTTTTGGCAGACGTTCACCCAATAAAAAAGGGCGACCACGAACCATTTGAATTCCGTCTGGTATGGGGCGCTGAATTCGCCATTCGCCACCAATAAAATCAACATCGTTGAACTTTACAGATGATAATGGTATTTTATTCAATTTATAATCAAATGCAATGGCTTGATTTTCGCGCGCCTCATTAAAGGCCAGTCGCTTTTCCGCAACCGTTTTAAACACAGACATTGTATTTGTAATTCTGTCGTCAGGGGCGCCTTGTTCGCGTTGTTTAATTCTTTCTTGAAGTCTGGACATTATTATGTTTGTCATTGCTGTTCTGTTTTTAAAAACTGTTGTTCAATTACTGAAATCATTTCGTTGATACCAATTTGTCCGGCAGCGCTGATTGCCAAAATCTGTGGTTTCTTTTTGCGGCCGAATCCTGTTTTGAATTCTGCAATTTTTGTTTCTAACTCTTCTTTGGACAATGCATCAATTTTATTTATTATAACGATTTCAGGTTTGTTGACTAAGTCACCACCATATGAATCCATTTCGTGTCTGATTGCAGCATATCGTGCGTATAAATCAGGCTCAGTCGCGTCAATCACGTGCAAGATTAATTTTGTGCGCTCTGCGTGTCCCAAGAACTGATCGCCCAAACCAACACCGGTATGTGCCCCTTTGATTAAACCAGGCAAATCAACCATAACAAATTCGCGATTATGCGCATACATTACACCCAACTGTGGATTCAATGTTGTAAATGGATAATTTGCAATCTTTGGTCGCGCAGATGTGACAGCAGACAATAATGTTGACTTACCAGCATTTGGAAAGCCAACCAAACCAATATCAGCAATCAGTTTTAAACGCAAGACAACAGTGCGTTCTTCGCCAGGTAATCCATCATTTGCCTGTTTTGGCGCGCGGTTGGTGGGACTTTTGAAATGCAAATTTCCCCATCCACCATTTCCACCACGTGCCGCACGATATTCCATACCATCTTGATTTAAGTCTGCATATTCAATTTCTTCATTTTCAGACAATATAACCGTACCCGTTGGTACAGGTAAAACAAGTGTTTCACCCGATGCGCCTGTGCGCATTTTGCCCATACCATTTTCGCCACGTTGCGCAATATATTTCGTCTTGTACCGATAATCAATAAGTGTATTAACATTTGGCACAGCAACAAATACTACATCGCCACCACGACCGCCATCGCCACCGTTTGGCCCACCGAATTCAATGTATTTTTCACGTCTGAAACTGGCGCTGCCATTACCGCCATCACCTGCCTTGATATATATTTTTGCACGATCTAAGAACTTCATTTTATAAACCTTTGTGTCTATTATAACTTAAAAACTTGCAATTTCCAGTCTAAAAGACTATAATATATGCGCTGCACAGCAGTGATGATTCTGAATCCGTTGTGAAATAGTCATTTTGGACTGGGGGGCGGTACCCCACAGCTCCACCATTTTTTGATGTGATTGTGTGTTATATCTGAAAATGGGGCTGACATAGATTCGACAGATGATGAAAGACAAATTGGGTGAATCTGACATGGTGTCATTAAAAACCACTAAAAAAATGAATGGCGATAGAATCGCTGCGAACGACAATGTTCGCCTTGCAATGGCTGCCTAAGATGGCGTTGAGCGGGGTTGGCAATTGTTAACCTTGTTCGTTTAAGTTATTGCGGGGTTTGTCGGGTACCTGGCACCAGAAACCCGACACTTGAAGTTAAGTAAGTAATAATAATTAGTAAAAAGGAACTTAAAATGTTTGGAAAAGTAAAAAAAATATTCTTTACCGGTATGTTCGGTGTTTTATATTTGGCTTTTGTCGCACAGTTAGTTTATGTATTGGGATGGGTTGCCGGTTTTGATAATAAATTAGTTTGCTTAGGTTTGTTGTCTTTGGAATGGTTGGTGTTGATTGCAGCACGTTATCTGTCAAAACGTTCCAGCAACAGTGTACAGCATAATTCTTTCCGCCGCCGTTAATTTATGGTTGCGTGTATGTTTTTTAATGCCGTGATATTTACGGCATTTTTTATATTCAATAATATATTTTATAGCGCTTGAAAATTTGTGAAAAAGTCTTATATTTATTTCGCTATGAAAAATTATATTCTTCCTTTTCGTGATTTTGTCGTTTCGCCAGAAATGACTGTGCCGGCATTAATCGATAATATGTCGTCTGTTAATTGTATCAAAAGTATTGTCGCCGCAGGACATCAAAAAATTGTTCTGGTGCCACAACACAGCTGGGGATACCCAACAAGTGTTGATGATATCTATGACGTTGGAACAATTGGCGATATTGTTCAGGTGTTGACAATGCCAAATGGCGCTGTCCATTTGCTGATTAAAACGACCGCAGCGGTTAAACTTAGCAACATAAATGTACAAGATGGTATATTTTCGGCAGATGTCGAACAAATACAATGTGCCGATGATAAATCTGATGAAAAAACATTAATGCTGCGCGATATTTTGGCTGATAATATGCAAATATTAGGACAGGCATCAAGAAAATTTAAATCTGATAAATTGCGTACTGTTGTGTCTGAATATCCCTTGCCCGCGTTTATCGATTCGATTATACAAACAGCGGATATAGAAATAGATGTCGCAGTAAAGGTCTTGTGCGCAAATAGTTGGTATGATAAGTTGGCTATATTGCTGGAAAAAATTAAGCTGATGGTAGAATCTGTAAAAATTGAAGAAACTATTAATAAGCGAATTCACCAACAAATGGAAAATGGTAGACGTGACGCAATCTTGCAAGAAAAAATGCGCGCGATACAAAAAGAAATGGGTGATGATGATGGCGAAATAGATACCGCAAATATTCGTAAAAAAATACAAAAATCAAGTATGCCGACCGAGGCGAAAGAAAAAGCAATGTCAGAATGGAAAAGAATGCGCTCTATGTCACCAATGTCTAATGAGGGCGGATTGCTAAAAACATATCTGGATGAACTGCTGGCGATGCCATGGGGAAAGTCTGATAAAAAATCAATCGATTTACATAAAGCACGCGAAATACTTGATTCACAACATTCTGGTATGGATGCAGTAAAAGAAAGAATCTTGGAACATATTGCTGTAATGAAAAAGACAAAATCTAGCTGTGGCAGTATATTGTGTTTTGTTGGTGCGCCTGGGGTTGGAAAAACATCGCTGTGCAAATCTATTGCAGATGCATTGGGACGCAAATATCAACGCATATCACTGGGGGGGATTTCAGACGAAGCACATTTCCGCGGGCATAGAAAAACCTATATCGGTGCGCAGGTTGGCCGTATTATGGATGCATTAAAACGATGCAAAACTAATAATCCTGTTATCGTTCTGGATGAAATAGATAAAATGGGACGCGATTGGCGTGGTGACCCAGAATCTGCATTGCTGGAAATTTTAGATCCAGAACAGAACAAGACTTTTCGCGATCATTATCTGGAAGTGGATTTTGATTTATCTAATGTATTATTTATCGCAACTGCAAATAGCCTGAATATGTCAAACGCGTTGAAAGACCGTATGGAAATTATTGAAATCCCAGGTTATTCATTGGATGATAAAATTAAAATCGCACGTGAACACTTAATTGAACGCGCAGCACACGATACAGGATGGAACGTCAATGATATTGTAATGTCAGATGATGCGCTGAGGCATATTATTCAAAATTATACTTCTGAACAAGGTGTGCGTCAGGCACAGCGCGAGATAACTGCAATATTACGGCGTTCTTTGCTAGAAAACGACTGCGAAGATGTGAAAACAGAATTTACACCGGAAAAAATTGACTCGCTGTTGTCGTTACGTAAATCTGCTGGGTTTGCCAAGAAAATAGGATTTGGGGTACAGTTATGACTAAAATAGATTCTGATAATGTATGGACCATTGGAAATGGTGACGAACAAGTAAAATTATTTAAAGAAATAAAACAATATTGCAGAAAAAATGAATTCTTAATCGAATACGATTCAAAACCAATAATTAATGCAAAATATTTGGACAGAATTGTGATTAGTTCCAAAGATTTCTATGTGTGCATTTCCAAGGTATATATCAAAAATGCACCACGTCAATTATTTATTGCACCAAATCATATCGCAAAAATAATAAACAAACAAACTGGACAAAACTATCTATTTCGTGGTGCTATGCCAGAAGAATTGTTCGAAATGTTTTTTAAAATATATAATATGCAAAACGGACGGTAAAAATGATTCTGATTATAAATACATCTGGCAAAGACTTGGAATTTGTATTAGATGATAAATACAAATCTGTAGCAGTTGAAAAACAATCTGTGGCATTGCCAATAGAATGTGAAAAATTTATAACAGAATGTGGTGCTGCCTGGCGCGACATTACCACAATTGGTGTAATTGTTGGCCCAGGAAGTTTTACAGGAATTCGTTTGGGTATCGCATATGCTAAAGGGGTGGCGATGGGATTGAATATACCGGTTGTTGGAATCAGTGCATTTGACCTGTATTTGGCGGCAACCCCAGACGCATTTGTTGCAATTGATTCTGGGCGTGGTGATTTCTTTGTTGCGGCAAACGGATTAAATCCGCAGACAATGTCTATTGATGAAATTGAAACCAAGCAAATGGAATGGCCACGTACTGTTGGGCATAAACCATTTGATTTGAAATTAGGTGTTGATATTATAAAACAAAAAATCGCAAGTGGCAACATAGCCCCCGTTGTACCAATGTATTTGCGCCTAAGTTATGCAGAACAGAATAAAAAGGATATATAATTATGATTGAACTGTGTCGGAATTGGTTTAGACCTGCATATATGGCGACATTGATGAATATGGCGCACGACTGTGATATTGCAAATCAAACACTGGTTGTAAATGGCGAGGCTTTGAAATATGCATATGAGATTTATACATTAAATCATAATGGCGTATCTGTGATTGCACGTTATAACGACGACGTTTCACTGATACGACCGATACCGCGGTCATATATAGTAACGGTACAAAATAATAATTCAACGTTACAAATACCAACATATAAACGCTATGAAAATACCAGTTTTGCAAAACAAATATTTAATCAAATGAAAGAAACATATCAACGTCAACAAAAAATAAAATTGGTGCATGCTAAATAATCTGGCAAATCTTCACGCAAAATGTTTTCCGAACAAGCCTTGGTCGGCCAACGATTTTGCAGACTTAAAAAAATCAGGCTGCGAAATTATCGCCAGTCAAAATGGTTTTATCGTTTGGCGCGCGGTGGCAGATGAAGCAGAAATCATTTCTGTTGGGGTTGCACCTGATGCAAGACGTGCCGGTATCGCAGCCGCGATGTTGGGAATTATGGAAAATGAATTGAAAAAAAATGGTATAAAAAATATTTTCTTGGAAGTCGCAGAAAATAACCAACCTGCCCGTCAATTATATAAAAACAACGGATATAATGAAATTGGTGTTCGACCAAAATACTATGATGGTGTGGATGCTATAATGATGAAAAAAGAATTATAATTCATTAATAAATTCAATAACACGATTATCAAAAATAACATCGCGTGAACGTAACGGTGCAGTTATGTGCATATCTGATGCATTACGTGTGCGCGACAGCGCAACATACAATTGACCATGCGTGAAACAGCCACGTGAAACATCGACAATTACAGATTCAAGGGTTTTACCCTGCGCCTTGTGTATAGTCATCGCATAGCCCAGATTTAATGGAAATTGCTTGTATGAACCAACCTCGTTTTCAACCAACCTGTCATTTTCATCGCGCGAATATTCAATCTTTTGCCATTTTTCAGGCTTTACAGATACGGTTTCACGACTGTCCGATAATAACTGAACTGTTATATCACGCGCAGACATTGCGCGAACAATTCCTATTGAACCATTATGCCATTTATCACTGTTCTTGACAAAGACAACCAATGCACCAACTTTTAGAGTTAAATTTAATGGGGCTGGGGTGTCCCGCTCTGAAAATGTGCCGGTTAAAATCCCATTGTATACATATTCTGGGGCAGCAATTTGCGCCAAACGTGTTGCATTTATTCGTTCTGCCACTGCACGAAATGGGGTTATCAACACTGCATTTTCACGACGCGTGATATCTTCTATTTTGCAGCCATTGAAAAAATCAAGGACAGATACGTCATTGCCACGCAAACGCACCAGATTTTCCAATAATTCAATATCGCTTTGACGATACACAAAGTCAAAGTTAAACCTGATGAAATCAGCACGATGATAAACATTGCTGTCAAAAAAATAAGAGTTTGGATGACCGTATTCGCGTTCATAATACTGCATTGCTTCACGCGTTATCACAGGTGGCAATTGAAATAAATCACCAATCGCAACGACCTGAATACCACCAAACGGTTCGTTGTTGCGGCGGGCATAGCGCGCCAAAATATCAATCGCATCCAATAAATCTGGGGCAACCATCGAAATCTCGTCAATAATTAAAACATCAGTGGCGGTTAAAATGTTTCTGGGCTTTGCCTTTAGTTTTAATAATTCAGGCATAATGAAATCACGTGGCTGAATCTGAAACAGCGAATGTATCGTTTGGCCACCGACATTTAGTGCCGATACAGCCGTTGGACAGGCGCAAATAATTCGCTTTTTTGATGCGCCTTTTAAGTAATTTATGAATGTGGATTTACCTGTACCAGCCGGCCCCATTATTAGCAAATTAGAATTCGTCTTTTCAATTGCGTCAAAAGCCGCCATTTGTGTAGAATTTAAAATCGGTACGAAATTATTCATACCGATTATAATGCCAGAAATTATTACAGTTGGCAATATTTTAATATTCACGAGTATGTTCGTAATCGCGCTGAATCGAATGTGATGATTTTTCCTGATACACTTGCTTGAAAACAGGTGTTAAGTCAGGGGTCGCGGGCTTGCGCGGGGTGGCGGTGGAATATTCCGCGATTTTACGCTGTAAAATTTCCACCCCGTTCTTTATCTTGGTTTCTGCGTCAGCCTGCCAGACGGGACGTTGCAAATCAGAACACTGAATCTTTTCGTTCACGTGCAAGGTTAAATTAATTTTGTTTAACCATTTTGCACGATGCTTGAATGTTATTGCGCGCGCATATTTGCTGGCAACGTTATCAATAGATATCGAAAATACCATATCACGCAATTTATCCAGCGCAGCAGACCACGCATCACCCAGTGTGCCACCGGATAACCAATTACGCAAAGACAAGCCCGAAAACAAAACATCAATTGCATTTTCAATTTGCGCCCTGTCTGCGTCTGTTAATTGGGTCATCTCATAATCGGACGGTGATTGACCGTTAATCAACGCAAGTGTTTTATCTAAACCTGAATCCATTTTTATTTCCTTTATGCGCTATGCCACACGCTGATTAAAGTTTTTGAACAACATCATATTCATATTGATACGATGCGGTACTTTTGCCACAGTATTCGGGCGAGATTGCAATTTCGCAATACTTGCAACACGTGGTTTCGGTTGCGCGCGATTTTGCACCAATCCAGACAATTGTGGTTTTGGTTTCGCGGTTTGAACCTGTGGTCTTGCAACTTGAATCTGCGGCTTGCGCGAAACTGGGGTCGTAATTTGCGATTGCAATTTTGCAATACTTGCAACACGTGGTTTCGGTTGTGCACGATTTTGCACCAATCCAGACAGTTGTGGTTTCGTAACCTGCGTTTGAGGTTTCGCAACTGAGGTATGTGGCTTTGGTTTCGCGACTTGTTGTGCTGCGCTGTTATGCAACGCAGATTCTTTTTGTTTCGCGATTGCAGGTTGCATCTGTTTTAGTTTTTCTGTGGCGTGCGTTAATACCTGTTTGTGTGCATTCGCTGAAACAGCGCGTTGCAGGGTCTTTACAGGTTCTGCCAGCGCAATTTGTTGCGATTGTTTCTGTGACTGGGTTGTGGCATTTTGTTTCGCGCCAGTCGATTGAGCCATCGCTTGTTGTTGTGCAACCGCTTGTTGTTGTGTCGCCACTTGTTTTGGCTGGGATTGGTTTGCTTGTTGCGCAATCGCCGACTGTTCTGTGGCTGGCTTATTCGCGCGCATCGGTTGCGCATTTGTGTTTCCTGTATTTTGCGCTTTTTCTATTTGTTCGCTGCCCTGACTTGGTTTTGAATCAGCGGTGTTGATTGCGCTGGTGGAATGTATCACCGTACCAGATGTATGTATATAAGTGGCAGTATAGCCCTGTGCGTTATGTTGTTCCATACCCAATTCTTCGATACGTTCATTATAACGCGCCAGTATCAAATTTATTTTATCCATCGCCTGACGTATCAAATGCATACCATATGCACGCATTTGCGCAACACTATTCGCAGTTTCAGCAATATTTGCCCCACTGTCACGATGAGTCATTATTATGCGTGACCAATATTTTTTGTGCGAGTTAAACACATTACGAAGATGCTTTAAGGCGGGATTGTTGCTGTTCTTGGTATTAATAAATGATTCACATTGCGTCAATGCTGTTTGCCACGCACGACCCAGCGAATGGCCGCCAGTCCAATTTACCCACGCAAAACCTGAAAATAATTTTAAATAGCAATCTGCAAGAATTTTTCTGTCACGTTCATCAACAATCTTGGCAATGTTTGCAGGTACAGGCACAACGAATTTTTCTTGAAATTCTGCAATGTTTTTTTGTTTTTCCATAATGAACTCCTTTTGATTTTGAAGTTCTGTGAGCATCCCCACAGCAATTTTATATAGTGAGATTTTTTTCTTTTTCAACCCCTGTCAAGAAAAAAGATTTTTTGACATTCTTCCTAACATAATGCAAAATAGTTTTGTTCTTGTCATAAAGACACACTGTTGCCAAGAATGGGCGGTGTGGACACGAACAATGGTCTTGCCAATAATGGGGGCCATAAATTCATCGAAAACAAGGAGTTAAATGATGAAAAAAACTTTAAGCGCAGCGGTTGCAATGTCTGTAATCGGGGCATCAGCATTTGCTGCAAATCTGGAAAACCCATTGTATATGCCACAACGTGGTGAGGGTTATTCTAAAACGTCTGCAGGTGTTATGTACAAAATTGCAGATGATTCAGATGCACATGTAAAAAAACAACATAATGGTGCAACAGAATTCCCAATCTGGCGCGTTCACGAAGAATTGGGCTATGGTATCTTGGATAATCTGGAAGCATATGCTAAGTTCGGTTATACTCACGATGGTGATATTGACCGCAAAGGTATGCATCTGGGACGCGCAGGATTGAAATATCGTGCAATTGATTCCGTTGATGGTTGGGCATGGGACTTGTATGCAGACGCACAATTGGGTGGTGTCAGCGAAATGTCCGGCTCTTATACCGCGACTGGATTCAATTATGATAACTATTCAAATGGTCGCTGGGGCTTTCATGTTGGAACACAGTTCGGCAGACAATGGTCAAAATTTAGCACCGCTGCATTCGTAGAAGCATTGCGCACATTCGGCAATGACAATAATACGATAGATGTGTCTGCAATTGCGCCTATGTTTGGTGGTGCGTTGCCAAATGAAATTTCAGTTAACTTGAAATCAACAACAGAAATCAATGCGGGATTAAAGGCGTTTTATCAAATCGATGATCGCTGGTCCATTGGTGGTGGATTTACATTCAAACATCATTCCGACAATGGTGTAGAAAGCCTGTCAACCACTGTAAATCCTGCGTTATTGGCGAATCCTTATTTCCAGGGTTTCTTGGCCAGTGTGGCAGATATGGAAGATGGGTTTGATGAATATGTATTAAACCTGACTGGCGCATATCAACTGAATGACAAAATGCAAGTTGCTGTTTATGGCGAATATACATTTGACGAATCCCATAAACAATCCCAAAATGGCACAGATGTTAAGGCTGAATTGGGTGTGCGCTTGAACGTTCAGTTCTAAACTTTAAAATAAAATTAATTATATATTGGACATTTTCCCACCATTTGGTGGGAATTTTTTTGATTGCAAATGGACTTTTGTAAATAAAATGATAAACTAAATAACAGAAATGAAAAATTACGACATTATTATTATCGGCGCTGGCGCAGCGGGCTTGTTTGCAGCACGCAGTGCATTGGCAGTCGGAAAATCAGTCTTGATTTTGGAAATGGGGGGCGAACCAGCACGTAAAGTCGCAATTTCTGGTGGCGGACATTGCAATATTACTAATTCTGCTGCAAAATTCGACAGATATTTTGGTCGAAATCCAGATTTTGTTCGTGGGGCACTTAGTCGCTTTACACCAGAAAGTATGCTTAATTGGTGTTATGACCATAAATTGAAATTAGAAGAAAAAACATCGGGCCGATATTTCTGTGCTGATGGTGCAAGTGCAGTTGTACGCGCGCTGAGGCACGATACACAGAATGCAGACATTCAATATAATACGCTGATTACAAATATTGAAAAACAGAATGATATGTTCGTCATAAATGAATTTTGCGCACCATCTGTTATTCTTGCAACCGGTGGAACGTCTTGGGGGACAGTGGGGGTGTCTGACGCAGGGTATAAAATTGCAAAAAAATTCGGGCATAGTATTGTACCTGTGCGACCTGCCCTGTGTGCGCTAAAAATCGCAGGGGCAGACGCAGATATGGCTGGGATTACACTAAATGCCGAAATCGTAATTGGAAAACAGAGTTTGCAGGACTCTTTGTTATTAACACACTTTGGTATTGGTGGCCCATTGGCATACAGGGTCAGCCTGTACGATTTAAACAATGGAATTTACATAAATCTGATGCCAAATACCGATGTTGCACAATTGTTGAAAAACAAAAAGAAAACCGCAGGAAAACGATCTGTTACGTCAATCTTATCTGAATATTTACCAAATAGGTTGGCAAAAAAAATTACAGATAACTGCACAAAAAATATCGCAGATGTTTCAGATAAAGATATAGAAAAACTAGCAACCAGAATATCCAAAATCTTTATACCAAGCGATAAAATCAATTTGCATGGGCTAAGCGCGGCGGAGGTTGTACGTGGCGGTGTCGATACAGATGATGTATCATCAAAAACAATGGAATCAAAGTTGTGTAAAGGACTGTTCTTTGCGGGCGAGGTTTTAGATATCGCAGGTGATTTAGGTGGATTTAACCTGCACTGGGCATGGGCAAGCGGTTATGTTGCCGGAATGAATGCCTAGTGTTTTTATTTTATTGGCGAAAGATAAAAACACCGATGTGTGTGGGCAGATACGATGCTAGCCGCCAGCGCCCCGCGAAATTGAAAAAATTTGTGGGTGATATAAAGGGCAGCGGCTTTGTTTTAACAATTTTTTTGTAAAAAAAAATTGTCATTCCATGGCTTGACCATGGAACCTAGGTTATGTATTCCTTATTATCGGCACTACCTGGGTCCTGTGGGGCATTCACCCACAAAAATTTACAATTTTTGCGGGGGTCGAAAAAGCCACAGGAATGACAACACTTCGTTAAAACTTCGTGTTGCAGGCGGGTTTTGTTAAAAATTCGGGGTGTGGGTGATGGGTATGGTTGGTTTTGTTTTCTTTGTTTTAACAATTTTTTTATAAAAAAAATTGTCATTCCATGGCTTGACCATGGAACCTAGGTCATAGAATCATTTTTTATTTGCAAAACCTGGGTCCTGTGGTCAAGCCACAGGATGACAA
>JAFSDI010000016.1 GCA_017436325.1 Alphaproteobacteria bacterium
AGGGTGAAACCACCACCACCGAATAACCCACCCAAATCCCCTGTGCAAACAGGGGATTAATTATATCCCCCCCCACACACCCCGAACTTTTAACAAAACTTGCCTGCAACACGAAGTTTTAACGAAGTGTTGTCATCCTGTGGCTTTTTCGAGCCCCGCAAAATTTTTGGAAAAAATCTTCAGCTCCTTGTCATCCTGTGGCTTGACCACAGGACCCAGGTAGTGCCGATAATAAGGAGTACATAACCTAGGTTCCATGGTCAAGCCATGGAATGACAATTTTTTTTTACAAAAAAATTATTAAAACAAAGAAATCAAAACCACCCACCCACACCAAACCACACCCCGAATTTTTAACTCTTTGTCATCCTGTGGCTTTTTCTGGCCCCGCAAAAATTGTAAATTAAGCTCTTGTCATCCTGTGGCTTGACCACAGGACCCAGGTGTTATCCTTTTTTCTACCCTAATTCAAACCCCACAAAATCACAAATTTTAATCTCTTGTCATCCCGTGGCTTGACCACAGGACCCAGGTTTTGCAAATAAAATGATTCTATGACCTAGGTTCCATGGTCAAGCCATGGAATGACAATTTTTTTTAAAAATATGATTTATAAAAACTTAAAGCTTAATTTTTGGATACAGACGTTTTACGTTTTCTGTCAGTATCATTTCTAATTCATCCAGTTCGATACCTTTTATCTGTGCCAAGACCCGTGCAGTTTCAATAACCATTGCTGGTTCGCATGTTTGTCCGCGATAGGGCACCGGCGCACAATATGGTGCATCTGTTTCAATTACAATTCTATCCAGCGGTATTTTTGAAAAGGTTTCGCGTAAATCATCAGCATTTTTAAAGGTCAAAATTCCACTGGCCGAAAAAAAGAATCCTCGGTTCAACATTATCTTTGCCAGATTCCAAGAGCTTGTAAAACAATGCATTACCCCGCCCACATCACCATTCAAGATTGCTGCAGTATCTTCTTCGGCATCGCGGGTATGAATCGCAACGGGCAGGGCATAATTACGTGCGATTTCCAGCTGTTGTTCAAACATTTTTATTTGCTGATTTCGCGTTTCGCGGTTATAGTGATAGTCTAATCCAATTTCGCCAATACCAACAACGCGCGGATTTTTTAGTACGTCTTCATTCAGATAAAAAGCCACATCTGTTGGTGCGTGTTCTGGATGAATTCCGATTGTACAGAATATGTTATCATGCTGTTGTGCCAATGACAGTGCCCCTGGAATATCTTCTGGGTCTGCTGTTGGGCAAATGATAGTTCCCACGCCTGCATTTTTTGCGCGCAAGATAATATCGCTGTTATCTGTGCCATTACAATAATTATCGGTCAGGTGGCAATGAGTATCTATAAACATTTTTTTATATCCATAATTATTTTAAAAATTCCGATTTCCGGTTCTAGATACAGATTTTTAAGGTCTGCAATAGAACGTGTTGCCGCAGGGTACAAGTCCGCCAACCCGAAATAAGCAATTGCATCTAGTAATATTCCATGCAGTTCTGGTACTGGTGCAATTTTTTTTGCGATTGTCATGATATCGGCAGATGTACCCCGTTTATCGTTCAGTGTATCAATCAGCTCTGCATAGATTGTATCGCCCCCAGATTTTTTCAGGTTTGCAATTTTACCAAAACTACCATTTGCTAGTTTCAGCATATCTGTCCCGACATCTTCATCAGGCATAAAACGTACACACAGTTCACGCAGTTCTGATATAGACAATGGTCGTAATTTTTCAACACGCGCACGCGACCGCACAGTTGGTAACACATTTGCTAACTGATGCACAACCAGCAAGAACAGTGTTTTTTCTGGTGGCTCTTCCAGTAATTTTAAAATCGCGTTTGATGCCGAAGTATTTAACTGATCGACAGAATCTATTAATACTACGCGCCAATCGCCAGACATAGATGACATTTGCATTTTATTAATCATCGCGCGAACGGTATAGACAGAAATAACTTTTCCATCTGGTTTGGGTTTACCCTTGTCATCAATATTTCGTTCCATATCAATTATAAAGAAGTCCCCAATATTTCCATAGACCATCTTTGCGATTTTATATGCCAGTGTTGCCTTGCCAATACCCTGTGTTCCGGTTAACATCCATACAGGGTGTATCGGGTGCTGTGCGCGGTTTTCCCATGCGCTAACAAAGCTGTGCAGTACATCAGAATGCCCAATCAGACAATCGTTATCCATTGGGTGTGGAAAATTATATTCACAAGAATTTTTTTTACGCGGTGCCATTTTATTCCAACCCCAGCATTACCATTATATTTTTTATTGCGCGCCCCAAGAAACGAATTTTTTTAACATCATCCTTGGCAACTAATGGTGCGCGTGCGATAATTTTGCCATATTTTTCTGCGATAATTTCACCAACCTTTTGACCGGCATAAACAGGTGCATTTAATGGTTCGTCATATCGTGCCAAGACCCGCACCCCATTAAGTCCTGAATCTTTGTCAGACGTTATTGTAAACGGCTTTTCAACGGTTGCGATTACAGTTGGATTTTTACCGTACCAAACTGGTATTTCTGCGACAGTATCACCAGTCTGAAAAAAAGTTTTATTAGTCGTTGATGCATATCCGTATTCCAGCAGTTTTTTCATTTCGGCTGCCAACGCATCATGTCCTTTGCCATTAAAACCGTTAATCACCCCAATCAGTCTGCGACCGCCGACCTTGGCGCTGGCGACCATACCATATCCCCCATCTGATGTATGACCTGTTTTCAGACCGTCTGCGCCACGCATATTGAATAACAGTTTATTATAGTTAACTGTATGCGTATCACCCCATTCTTTGCACCATTCTGTTTTATGTTCATTAAATTCAAATCGCTTAGTTGCAAACATTGGATATAAATCAGGGTAATCAGATATTAAATGTTCTGCTAAAATTGCTAATTCACGACTTGTCATCATATTGTTTACATCTGGTAATCCACTTGCGTTTCCAAACGTAGATTTTTCCATACCAATGCTGCGGGCTTTTTTTTCCATCATTGCGGTAAAGGCCATTTCAGTACCCGCCAGTTTTTCTGCCACAACCACGGACGCGTCACCCCCAGATAACACAATCAGCCCCAGTATCAAGTCGCGCACACTAATATCTTGACCTGCGACCAGACAAATTTTACTGGCCGGATACCATTCTGGACGATTATAGTCTGCATTTTCACCAACAGTAAATCTGGTGTCAAGCGTGATATTACCTGCCTTGATTTCATCAAACAGAACCAGCAAGGTCATCAACTTTATCATCGAAGATGGTGGCATAAGCACATCGGCATTTTTTGCAAAAATTTCAGTTCCTGAATCGTAATCGATTAGAAAAGCTGATTTTGCCTTGGTTTTAAATTCTGCTGCACCGGCGGTACCGCACAAAAACATCAAAAATAAAGCAATTAATTTCTTTTTCATAGTTTGGATAATAACAATTCTAAATCACATTGCCAATAAAATAATCATCTTTGATATCGATTATTTTTACATTGCATATTGTTCGCGGGGGCAGGTTGCATCCTTGTATCCTCAGGGCGATATCATGTGGACAGCGCGCGACATTATTTTCTTCGACTAAAACCTGAACAGTTTTATTTAATTGTGAATACATAAAATCCACACGATTTTTTTTAGATATGTCAGTAATAATTTTTACTCTTTTTTTTGATACAAACCTGTCAATTTGTTCCGGCATTTCCGCTGCTACAGTATCTGGCCGTGGGGAAAAAGGGAACGCATGAATTTTTATTGGTTTTGTTTCGTTGACCAAACAAAGTGTTTCTTCAAACAATTTATCTGTTTCGCCTGGAAAACCACAAATAATATCCCAACTAAAAGTTATTTTATCATTTGCCATCATAACCAAGTCCCGTACCTGTTGTGCAGTATGTCTGCGCCCCATTTTTTTTAGTATTGTATCCGAACCAGATTGCATTGAAAAGTGCATATGTGGCATCATACGTTCTTCGTTTTGAATTAAATGAATTATGTTTTTTACATCAGGAACCGCTGGGTCTAACGAAGATAATCGCAACCTTTTTAATTCTGGCACATCGCATAACAGTTGTTTACACAGATCTGACAACAGGAACGGTTTGCCGTCTTTTTGCATTGCGTATGATGCGATATCGACACCGGTTAAGACGATTTCATAAAAATCATTTTTAATTGCATTTTTTACATCGTCTAAAATTGCATTATAATCAAATGAAACGGCTTTGCCGCGCAATTTTCTGGTTATGCAATATGTACAACTGTGATTACATCCATTTTGAATTTGTACAAATTGCTTTGATAATTTTGCATCAGTGGATTTAAATTTATTTGTTTTTTGGGACTTCATATTGCAAGGCACGTTTTCCCATGCGCTAAGATATGCATTAATATTTAATTTATCAAAATTGCTGATGATTATGGTATTTGGTATTTGTGTGAATAATTCAGGGTTTCGTGTCGCAGCGCACCCAGTCACAAAAACAGGTATATTTGGGTTTTCACGTGCTATTTTTCTAATTGCTTGTCCAGATTGTCTTTCTGCCTCGGCAGTTACTGCACAAGTATTAACGACAATTGCTGAATTTATGTGAATATTCAGCATTTTTTGAATTTTTTCGGATTCCAGTGCGTTTAATCGACATCCAAAAGATAAAGTTTTTATGTTGTTTATATTATTTTCTTCTTGCATTTTAACCATCCATAGGGCATTATAACGTGGTTATAAATGATTTCAACAAAGGAATTAATAATGGCACGTACAACAAATTCAGATACATTACCATACGTAGAAAGTCGTTATGAACTTGGGATGTTGGCATCTCAACGTGTTCGTGACTTAAACGGTGGTGCAGAACCTGTGGTATCTCAGGACAAGGATAAGTTAACAGTTGTTGCATTGCGTGAAATTGCCAGTGGCAAACTAGACGTTGATGCGGTTCGTCATGAATTTGTTCAATCTTACAAAGAAACGCCAACATCATTAGAAGGCGAAGAATCTCTGGAAATTGGAACGACTGATCCATTGTTGCGTGAAATTGATGCAGAATTAGAAGCCACATTGGCCAGTGATGATGAACCAATGACAGCCGAAGAAGCGGTTGAAGAAGTCGAAGAAACATCTGATGAAGAATAATCATTAAACAAAAAAATCCGGAGATGTCGCATAGTTGGTCTAGTGCGCCACATTGGAAATGTGGTATACGGGCAACCGTATCAAGGGTTCGAATCCCTTCATCTCCGCCACAAAAATCAAACGCCCGATATGGGCGTTTTATTTTTGTGTTGGTGATGCAGTGTGGACGAAGCATTCTCAATCTGTTGTTGTCAAATTGTTCTCTTTGTGTTTATTGTTCCTTGACCCAATCAAAAAGTTTGATATCCGTTTTGTTTTTTTTACTTCGTAATCTTATATGATCATAAATAACAAAAGGCCATAATAATGGTAGCAATATAACTATCAACCATCCTAATAATACATACTTTTTGTGCATAAACATAATATACCTATGATCTAACGACCAATATAGCATATACTAATTAAAGTGTCATCTATTATTTGAGCATAAATAGATAAACTTATAACAAAAGCTGTAAAATTAGAATTTGTATGTAGAACATCGTACCATGTTCATACTCCGCCACAAAAATAAAACGCCCGATATGGGCGTTTTATTTTTGTGCCGAAATCGGGGTTCGAACCCGGTAAAGCCACGATAGTGGCGTGGGTTCGACAATGAGTAGGTTTTGCAAACATAGTGCAGCAAAACCGTCAGGAATGCCCCACAGCCCCGCCGTCCGCGGGGCGAGGGAATACTTCATCTCCGCCAGGAATATTGAACACCCCGTGGTAATCCCACGGGATGTTCTTTTTCGCCCAGTTTCCGGCGATTTTTATACACAATATTACCAGTGTATATCACAGTTTTTATCAGTTCAGCCCAAATAGCAGGCATTGATATACCTTGTCTATTTTTGCCGAGGTGCTTTTACTAATAATCATGCGAAACTATTATTAATTTACGAATCGAAAATTGTTTAAAATCTTGACTTTCAAAGTTTTTATTATAAAATAAACAGGAAAAAGAAAGAAAGGGACCTGAAATAGCAGTGCTGTTTTTGGTTCTTTTTTTGTTACAAGCAAGAGTACAAAAAATGATAAATATGAATTTTATTAGAGAAAATACGGAGCTATTTAGAAAACTTATTAATTTAAAGAACATTGATATTGATGTTAATGAACTGATAGAATTAGACAAAGCGTGCAGAGAAATGCAATTCGTTGTTGAACAAAAACGTGCTTTATTGAAAAAATATTCTCGTGATAGAAATATAGATGCAGCAAAAACGGTAAAAACAGAATTGAATTTGTTAGAAAAGGAACTTGTAACCAAAACAGAAAAATTCAAACAAATATACAGTTTTGTTCCGAATACTTTGTCCGCAGATGTACCAATTGGCAAAGATGATACTGAAAATGTAGAAATATACAGATTTGGTGATATTTCTGATAAAGGATTTAAACCTTTATCTCATGAGATTTTGGGTGAAAAATTGGGTATATTAAACATACAGAAAGCAACAAAAATATCTGGGCGCGGTTTCTTTTATTGGATAAATGATGGATTAAGACTTAAAAATGCCATATTTGCCTATACGGAATCTTTACTGGCAAACAGAGGCTTCCAATTGCTTGGAACACCATTATTCACAAAAGAATATGCCTTGTTTTGTACTGGATATCATCCTTTTTTACAAGATCAAGAATTTGTTATTTCTGGGTGGAATTTGATGCCAATAGGGACTTCAGAACAAACGATTGTTCCTTTCCATTCAGATGAGGTTTTAAATGGAAACAATTTGCCACTATTATATACTGCACAAACCCCTTGTTTTCGGAGCGAATCTGGTGCTGCAGGAAAAGCTAATCGCGGAATATTTCGTGTACATCAGTTTTATAAACAAGAACAAATTATTTTCTGCAAGCCAGAAGAATCTGAAAGAATGCAATTATTCTGTCAAAGAAATGTGGAAGACATAATGAAAGGACTTGAAATTCCATTTAGAGTTGTGAATGTTTGTGCTGGTGATATCGCCGCCCCTGGATTCAAAAAATTTGATACAGAAGCATGGTTCCCTTCTCAAGAAATGTACAAAGAAACACATTCTAATTCTAATTTAACAGATTTTCAGGCACGGCGTGCAAACATAAAATTCTTGGAAAACGGTAAAAGAGATTTTGTACATACAATTTCATCCACCGCTGTAACAGAACGTGTTGTTATCGCACTTATGGAAAACAATCAAACAAAAGATGGTTACATAACCATACCTAAGGCTTTGCAACAGTTTATGGGTGGGCAAGAAGTTATAAAACCGCAACAAAGAAAGCCACTAAATTTATCTGATGATTTTACAGACATACAAAATCGTATAAAACAACAAACTTATAAATCTTTTGGCGATTATGAAAAATAATGTATCTTTTGACATAATATCAGAAGGCGTTAATAAAAGACCAATATGTGGTGCTTTTGGTTTTTCCACGTCTATATTGTTGCATGATGGGGATAAACATATTTTGTTTGATACAGGTTCTTATGGTATCAGGAATAAGATAAAAGAATTAATAGAAAATAATGCTATATCGTGTTTAGTGTTGTCTCATTTGCATTTTGACCATTGTGCAAATATAGATTTGTTCAAAAATATTCCGATATATGTATCAAAACGAGAATTAGAATCATTGAACGAAGATAAAGATATTAATACTTACAAAGCATTAGGATTTTTTATAAATATGTTTGATTTGCAATTCTTGTCAGACAGTATGCAAATCTCGCCAAATGTGAAAGCTTTTTATACCCCTGGTCATACGGCAGGCCATTTTTCGCTTGGTTTTGAATGCGAGGGGAAAAAAATCATAGCCGCAGGCGATGCAGTAAAAAGTGCTATGGAATACACTTCAGGCGAATTAGTGACTAAACCGTTTGATATGATCTCACTTAAAAAGACTATAGACTTGATAAAAAATAACTTTGATGTTATAATACCAGGACATCAGTCGCCTTTTTCTATCAGTAATCCGATTGATAAAGACGTTATATTGACATCTTTTTAGGGGTTGTATATGAAATATTCATGTCTTATAGGAAATCCGGTAGAACACAGTGTTTCTGATGTAATGTTTAAACTGTTCGCTGATAAACTGGGGATAGATTATACGCACATTAAAATACGTGTACCAAATAAAAAACTTTTAAAACAAACTTTTGAATCTATACGTATACTGGGTTTTTCAGGGTTTAATATAACGTTGCCGTATAAGATAGATTCTATCCAATATCTTGATAAAATTGATTCTTCTGTTTTAAAAAGTGGTGCTGTGAATTCTGTAAAAATAAAGGCTAATAAATATGTCGGCTATAATACGGATGCTGTAGGGTTTATTAAAACATGTGACAAGTTATTAAAACCAATAGAATCTTGTGATACCGTTTTTGTTTTTGGTGCAGGTGGTGCTGCACGTGCGATATTAATGGAAGTTATAAAATACACAAAGAATATTTATGTGTTTAATCGGTCTGAACAAAAGTTATTAGATTTACAAAAACAATATGGATCAAAAATAAAAGAATATTTGCTACTGGATGACGATTTAATTATTCAAAAAACCAAAGCATTAAACCCAAAATATTTTTTTAATGCAACTTCATTAGGCATGAAGCCAGCTATAAAATCCTCACCCTTATCATCCAAGGTTTATAAATATATTTCCAATAAAGCGTATTTTTTAGATGCTGTATTTAATCCTTTTGAAACACAATTTATAAAAAGCGCAAAGAAACTTGGTGCCAAAACCGCACCAGGAATATATTGGATGATTTACCAAGGCATAACCGCTTTTAATATCTGGAATGACGTAGATTTGCAACTTTCTGATAAAGAAATAAAAAACATCGCAAAAGAATTAATAAAAAGACTTGATAAATGAAAATAAGTTTTATAAATGATGAATATTCTGAAGATGTCCATAGATGCATAGATTTCTGTCGTGCAAAAGATATTCGTTATATAGAATTGCGTAAAATAGATGGAAAAAACATTGCTAATTTAGAAAAACAGCAGATAGAAGAAATAGCAGAAGTGTTAAGAAAAAATGACATACAAGTATCGTCAATTGCGTCACCATTTTTAAAATGGGATAATGACAGAATTCCTGCTGATGATTTTAAATTTAAAATATTTGGTACAAATAAAGAATGTTTGGATTCTTTGATAGAATATGCAAATATTTTAGGGACAAGCAATATCAGAATATTTTCTTTTCTTAAAAATGTTTTTTTTAATGTTAAATTTTTTGCTGGTTATTTACACAAATTAGACGATTATATTGAAAAAAAACATATAAATCTTTTGTTGGAGAACGAGCCTGTATGCAATATAGCAACAATCTATGATTTATACACTTTTTTTAGAATATATAAGTTTAATAATGTTTTTCCATTGATAGATATTGGCAATTGCCGTCAAAATGTTGTTTCAAAGCAAGAATTAGATGTCGTTGCACAAAGCTGTTTCTATTACCATATTAAAGATTACAGTAAAAAATCAAATACGTATGTGGCGCTTGGTGATGGGGATATGGATTTTGATTATTTATTGAATATAGCAAAAAATGATTCTTTTTTATCGTTAGAAACGCACACAGGAAACCAGAAAGATTTTATAAAATCTGTTCAAATACTAAAGGATATGTTAAATGTTTAATATTGGTATAATTGGGCTTGGACATATATCGGAAAAACATATTGTTGCTATACAGAACAATTCAGAATTATGTTTGACTGGTGGCTATGATATTGATATGGATAAGGCGCGCACATGGTGCAAAACACACAATACAAATATGTATGACAGCCTTGATAGGATCATACAAGAAAATGATATATTGGTTGTTTTGACACCACACCATACTCATTCTTCGATTGTTAAAGAAATTGTATTAAAAAACAAATGGTGTATATGTGAAAAACCGTTGTGTATCAAAGCATCTGAATTTGATGGTTTTGAAAAAGATAACAAGGTTTTTGTAATTTTTCAAAACAGATATAACAAAGCTATAATTGAAGCTAAAAATAAAATAGAGAGTGATGTTTTGGGTAAAATAAATTTTATGCAGCTGAATACATTATGGTACAGAAATATGGATTATTATATCAAAAGCGATTGGCGCGGAAAAGTTGATACAGAGGGAGGAATACTTTATAACCAAGGCATTCATTCAATTGACGTTGCTTTATATTTATTAAATGCTAATTTTTCAGATTGCAAAATTTTATCAGCAGAAAAATATAATTATCATCCAGGGCTAATAAATACAGAATCCGTTGTAAAGTTTGTTATGCATGTAAAAGGTGTTTTGGTTGACATGTTTGTGACGACTGAATTTGCAACATCTAATTATGAAAATTCTCTTCTTGTATCAGGAACGAAAAGTAGTATTAAAATTTCAGGCAACCATTTAAATAAAGTGGTTTATCCTGAAAATGTTATTTTTGATGATACCAATGATATTTATGGGGCTTCACATATAGAAAATTATCGTCAAATTTTGCAATATATAAAAGACGGCAAAGGTAACCCTGTGTTCTTTTCAGAGGGACTTGATAGGATAAAACTGATAGAAAATATTTATAATGTGTGTATTAATAAAAGGTCTTGAATTCATTCAAAAAAATTGTGTATACTCAGGCTAGACTAATAAATAAAGGCTTAATTATGATAGATATAAAATTATTACGAGAACATCCAGAATTGTTTCGTGAATTGGTCAGAATAAGAAATTCTGATATTAATGTAGACGAATTAATAAATATTGATCAACAATTACGTGAGCAACAACAAAAAACTGAAGCTTTGCAATCAGAATTGAATAATCTGTCACGTCAAAAGATGATAGAAGAAGCAAAACAGGTCAAAGAACAATTGGCACAACAAGAACCAATCCTTAAAGAATTGCAAGATAAACGCAAACAAATATTAGATCGTGTCCCGAATTTCTTAGCACCAGATACCCCTGTTGGTGAATCGGATGCACAAAATTTGGAAGTGTTCCGTTGGGGCGAACAACCTAAATTTGATTTTACACCAAAAACACACGAAGAATTGGGTAAAAAGTTGGGCATTTTGGATATAGAACGTGGCACAAAGGTTTCTGGGTCTGGTTTTTACTATTGGGTTGGGGATGGCGCAAGATTACAAAATGCCGCATTTAGATATGTAGAAGATTTATTATCAGAACGTGGTTTTATTCCCTTTAAAACACCTGTAGTGACAAAAAGGAACGCGTTATACGCAACAGGATACTTCCCGTTTTCTCAAGACGAAACATATTGTATTAATGATTCTGATATGGTTTTAATTGGTACTTCTGAACAATCTTTGGTTCCATACCGTATGAATGAAACAATCGAAGAATCAAAACTGCCTTTACTTTATACAGCATTCACACCATGTTTTAGATATGAGGCGGGTGCAGCAGGCCGTGCAACACGTGGTATTTTCCGTGTACATCAATTTCATAAACAAGAACAAATTGTTTTGTGTAAACCGGAAGAATCTGAGTATTGGAACTTGGTTTGTCAAAAAAACGTAGAAGATATTATGCAAGGACTTGAAATTCCGTACCGTGTTGTATTGGTTTGCACTGGTGACATGGGCGCACCAGGTTTTAAAAAATTTGATACAGAGGGATGGTTTGCAGGATTTGGTGAATATCGTGAAACGCATTCAAATTCAAATTTAATTGATTATCAAGCGCGTCGTGCAAACATAAAGTTTAATGGGAAGAATAAGGGTTTTGTTCATACTATTTCATCAACAGCATTAACAGATCGTGCTTTGATTGCGATTATTGAAAATAACCAAACTAAAGAAGGTTATATCAAAATCCCGAAAGCATTACAAAAGTATATGAATGGACAAACAGAAATTCGACCGGCACAACACAAAGATGTTGAACATGTTGATGTTTCATATCTAAAAGATCGTCTTGATGGTTTACAATATGAAAGCATCGGGGATAACAATCCAGAAACTTTGGCTTTCTTCAAAAAATCATAAGAACAAGTTTTCGTATTTCCAGTATTCTATCTTGAATTGAGTGGATAATGGATCTGTAATTATTTTATCTGACAGATTATATTTGTCTTTCAACAATAATTGTATTTGATAATATACGTCCCACAACAAAGAAATTATTTGTTGTGGGTTATTTATTATTTGCTCGTTAAAATTATCTGAGTTTAATAAATTTTGAAACTGTATTTGAGTATCAGACTTTAATAAAAATGTGATTTTTTTTATAAAATCAGTTGTTAAAAATTCTGTGGGCGGAAGATAATGATCTGCCAACATAGCCAAGCATTTTAATATTGCACGAATAGTTATAGAAATATATAGCAAATATGTAAATCTTTGTTTGCGTTTTATTGCTTTGTCTATAACCCTTATATAACGCCAGATAATAAAATTATAATACATAGATTGTTTGTGTAATACATTTTCACTTGCCGATTTTTGGTGTGTAAAAAATTTGTATTTATCAGATATTCTGTTTGCTGTGTCATATGATATAACATCCTTGTTTGAATAAAAAATACCGGATTCGTCTGGTAAATAGAACATAGTATCAATTTTTGTGTTTTCTTTATAGTTTTGTTCTATATCGTTGTAGGTAGGGAACCAAACACCATGTTTATGAAAATTCATATCAGGTATATTTTCAATATGATATAAAGGGGATATTTTTTTTGTTGCGAAAAAATCATCTAACATTTTATTAAATACACCTGTTAAAGAATTATCCACATCTTTTAAGAACAAGGTTTCTTTCCATTTACAATGTGGAACGAAAGATTTTTTGGTTAAAAACGATATGTCCAAAAAAGCATTTAGATATGCAACAAACCTGTCGAATTTTATAAAGGAGTCAAAATTTGTAAAATGATTTTGTAAAAGTTTAAGATTTTTATTTAATTTAAGTTTTAAATTATGCAATTTGATATCAAATATTTGTTTTGGATAAAAAGACCATTCTTTTTTAAATTTTAATATGATATTTTTTGGGTCATGTAGGGTAACGCTGTTTATGAACCAAAACATAAGCCAATCAGGAAGATTGTACCAATTATTACGATTTTGTGGATTATATATAATATCGCTTACATCAGAACGTGCTAGACTTTCAAGTTCTAACCTTATTCCTTTATCAAAAGAGTTTTTATGGTCTGGGAAATCCAAGTTTTCAACAAATTTGCTAAGTTTTGCTGCGTATTTAATATAATCTTTTTGATAATAAAATATTAAAAACATATCAAGATCTGAAAACTTGTCTGCCGTTCCATAAGCAACAGATGATGTTATATTAACCAAAAACTTTTGTTTCAATTCTGGAAATTTGTTTATTATTGCAGGATAGATATCATTATAAAAAACATCTCTTGCTATTTTTAGTATCTTATCAGATGTTGTTTCCATTGTTGTGCCTTGATTTTATAAAGTATGATGACCTATTGAATATGAAAGAGTATGTGGTATTGCACGAACATTATCAAATAATTTCAATCTGTCCGCCATTGTTGGTTTATAAATCCATTGTGGTTTACTTTTTATATGTGCAGGGATTTGATCATACAAATCTTTCAAGAACAATTCATAGAATATTTTTGTATAATTACATGCCTTAGTATCTATTTGCATTTCGTTCCCAGTAAAACTTAATGCTTCATAAGCACATCCGTTACCGCACACACCAATCGCAGGACAGTTTTGGCATTGTTCATAAAATATTGGTGATCGTGCCGCCCAATTTTTTATAACAAAATTTGAATAATTATCTAAGCCTTTCTTATCCAAAGATAATTTATTCATGACTAAAAAGGATTTGCATGGACCGACAAAACCTGAAGCATTGATGTTCAGTGTAGAACCATTCGCAGCACCACAATCATGATATCTGAATTTTTGAAAAACAAAAGGTGCCAATTTTCTGTATACAAGTTCAAAAAAGATACCATCATGTCTATATTTTCTATGTAAATCGTAGATCTTTGTCGCATATGATTTTTCATCTATCAAGAAAGGAAAATCTAATTGTGAATTTGTTGGAGGTTTCATGAAATTTACCCCCAGCCCCACGGGATGATATTCACTGATAATCCAATCAATAGTATGTTCTATGTTTGCTATGTTATGCAAACCAATTACAGTAGATATAGAGACTTCTGCATCATATTCTTTTAACAGTTTTATTGCTTTGTCTGCGTATTTCCATGTTCCAAAACCAGCATGATTCACACGCAAGGAATCATTTATAATTGCGGGACCATCCATAGACACAATGGTTTTTACATTATTTTCAGCAAGATACCGTGCTTCTTTATCTTTGATAAGTACGCCATTGCTACCCATAACAATCCAATAATTTTCGTGTGGTCTTGCAAATTGTTTTGCTGTTTCCACTATATCTTTTATTGTTTCAAAAAACATCGTTGGTTCCCCGCCTGTGATGTGTATAATTTTTTCTTTAGATTCTGTGGAATTAGCAAAGAAATATTGTAATATTCTTGCAATATGTTCTTTGGCCAAAGGTTTCTTTTGAACGGTGTTTATATTATTCATAACCTTGCAGTATTTGCAAGACATGTTGCATAAATCAGTGATAAGCATTCTTAACAAATTAAAATCAGGTTTAGAAATGACTCTTTGTTCCAATTTCAATTTTATGTCATTAACTTTATCGACTGACTTTGTTTCATCAAAAAAAACATTATCTGACAACATTTTCCTTTCTGGTATTGACGCTTGTGCCAAAGAGGTTTGTGTATCCGGATAAAAATTAGAAGTGAATATCTGATCTATTGTCAATGAATTATTCCAACAATGAACATTATCCAGATTCATAAAACTTGTATATTTCATAACGTATTTCCTTGTAGTATCTTTTTAGTGTTTACTTCTTTGTGCGATATTATGTTTTATTTGTTCTACAAAAGGCAACAAACAAGTATCAAGCACTTCATTTTTATCATTTTCATCTAAATATTTCTGAATATTTTCCTTCTTTTGGCGAAAGTTTTTGTGGGTTGGATGATTTTCAGACTGTGCCTTTGCTTTATCTTTAAATTCTTGCAAACTTTTAAGTCTATAATGATTTATAGCAATTAAATCGTTTGAATAAACTAAATTTCTGCCAGTCCTGTGATTTGCAATAAATTTGTCGTTTGTATCACCATATTTATATTTTGGTACATCAATAATATTTCCGTGTTCATCAACTGTATTTCCGGCAATATTTTGAATAAAATGTGGGTAATATAATGGACCAGTCAATTTTATTGGAACAAATATAGGTTTTGTTCCATTCGCGCCAAATCTATTTCTATAAAGAAAGTTTTCAATTACTAACCCGTTGGGTTTTGTTTTGTGTCCAGAAGTTCCAAACAACATCCACGGTATCAACAATTGTGAAAAATCAGTCTGTTGTCTAAGATTATATAAAAACTCTTGAATATTACAATGTTTTCGTAACACTATAAATTCATCAATATCCAGTCCAATCATATAGTCATTTGAAAGTCCATAAGTATCTACCGCTAATTGATATGTTTGCATTTGTGTATAAAGATCTCCGTCCTTTACAGCTATATCATAAGTAGCAATTCCACTGCTTACATATGGCTTTAATATTTCGTTTATATTGTCCGTGGAGTTATCATCATAAATATAGAAATGGTTAAACCCTATGATTTTGTGGTATTCTATCCACTCTGCAATATATTCGCCTTCATTTTTAACGATAGCAATAATAGATATTTTTTGATTTGACATAAAATATTACCTTTGTATAGTATACACATCATTAAATAACCCTGTTAATCCAACTGGATTTATAGAGACAATTTTTGTTTCCGGATAATAAATGCTCATAAACTCTTTTGTTTTCTGCCAGCCGTTTTTTACACAATTTAAATTCAAATGATTTGGTGTTTTGGTATTAAATTGTCCTGCGGCATTACAATCACAACCCACTAAATACAATTGCTTAGGATTTGCATATGCGATGAACTGTATGGCAGAAAATACCACAGAATTATAATCTGTTAATGGGTGGGTAGTTATGTCATACACAAGATCTAGATCCTGATTTATTTTAGGATCCTTTACATAATTGGTATAATAACGTTCGGCACTATGTCTTATTGCCACTGATTCTGGAATAATAATTTCTGGTTTTTTGTTTAATATTCCATAAAATTTCTTGGTTTTATATTCTAATGCCTTTTCCAGATACGATTTTGTGCCGTAATCTTGAATAAAAAGGAAATCTAAATGAATTTTGTCATACAAAAACGCCGAATTGACACCCACGTAAACAGCATCTTGGATTGGAACAAAATATTTTAATGTCGGACCTGTAGCTACCAATACAACATTTTGCCCATTAAACATATTTTTATATTTGGAAAATGTTTTTGAATGTAAAGAATACGCGTCTATATCTCTCTTGATTAAATATAATTCACGCATAACAACTTCTAAATCAGACATACTAATTTCCTTTTTCTATAAAAAAAAGATCAAAATAGTGACATACAAACACTTTTTTGATCCCTCCGTCATTCTAGACAAGAGAATTGTAGCTTAATTTTTTAGTAATGCAATAAAATATTTATTCACTTAAAGTCAATAATAACTGCATATTTCTTCTCCCATTATCATTTTGTCTTGAACTTTGAAATCGTCATTCCGTGATGCTTTATCTAGAATATCTCTGACGGAAATTTCCAGTTTACCTTTTAATAACATATTCACAATATTCGGATTAAGATATGCTAATGCTAAATATTTGTAGAACAGTCTTGGCGAAGTACGAGCATTATGTATAACATTGTCTATATTGCCATCTTGTTCATATAATTCACGATACTTCCATGCGGTGGCAAAGGCTTTCAGAATCAGATGATTATTATCAGTGACGTTTAATACACCATTTTTGCCATGATCGTATACTGTGTTAACGTGTTTTCGTAGAAATACTTTTTCGGTAATTGTTATGTTGTTATCACCAATTATGTACTCCATTTGATCTGTGTTTGTGTTTACATAATTTTCTGTGATAAATTGTTGTAATTTGGTTGTGTCGGTGGTCAGTGTATAAATTAATTGGTTTTGTGAATATACAACTTTCTCAACTAGTGATTGAATCAAATTGCGTTTTTCTGCGAAGTTCATATTAGTTATATCTATGCGTTTTAATGTGGTGGTTAAGTTGGGGGGCAGATTTGTCATATCGTTGTTCAGAAAATCTGTTATCGTTTTTATGACGATATCGTCCACCTGGGGTGCGGGCAGATAAAATCCACGGGTTGCATAAATAATGGGTGTTGGTTTTGCCTTTGCCACATGTTCGTTGATTGGTAAAGCGTACGCCGTTGTGATTAAACAGTTTACTGGTCAACAAATTGGGTGAACCGTGTGTTTCAGACTTGTTATTCGCGTTGTTTTGCAAGGCCGCTTGTACACGATTAAACAGTTCTGTGGGCAATATCGCCTGATGCTCGCCCGGGGCAGTAGTATTATTCGTCTTGTTCACAATTTGGCTGATATAAATCCTGTCACGCAATAATCGATGCATACTCATTTTGGCAATGGGTCGGCCGCCCTTTGTGATGCCTTTGGCTGTTGTCCATTGTTTTGCGAATATATTATGCGCCACGGCATATTCGGTCAGTGCATTTACAGATTGTAGTTCTAAATACTTTTCAAAGAGTGTCCGAACAGTCACGGCCTCAGCCTCATTCGGAATCAATTTTTTATTTATCACATCATATCCCAACGGCGGATTGCCACCCATCCATATACCTTTGGCTTTTGATGCGCGGATTTTATCACGCACACGTTCGCTTGAAACTTCACGTTCAAACTGGGCGAATGATAACAACATGTTCAATGTCAATTTACCCATAGATGTACTGGTGTCAAACGATTGGGTTATAGACACAAAGTTCGCATTATACTTGTTGAAATACTGCATCATCTTATGAAAATCCAATATGGAACGTGATAACCGATCCACCTTATAAACCACCACGGTATTAACCAAGCCGCGCGCCATATCGTCCAACATTTGTTTCAGGGCAGGCCGTTCCATAGTTCCACCAGAAATCGCTGCATCGCTGTATGTTTTACAATATTGCCACCCGTTGAATGATTGGGATGCAATATATGCCTTGCATGCCTCTTCTTGGTTTTGCAGGGAATTGAACTCCATATCAAGTCCATGCTCGGTTGACTTTCGTGTGTAAATCGCACATCTATTTGGCATTGTCGCCCCCTTTGTCTAGTCCAAAGAACTTTGGACCCGAAATTTTATGCCGGAAATCTCTTTCGCAATTCCAGACAGTGTTCTATATGTTCCTCCGTTGTAACAAAACGTTCCATTGTCATTTGCTGTGACACAATGTTCGATTCCGCGGAATGTTCGTGTTATAACCGTGCCGGGACGGATATAGTACCGATTATTATACGCATGGGTGACACATTCTGTGGGATTGTCTTTGTATTTCTTTATCTTGGTCAGGAACTTTGGCTCAATCCGCAGTTTGAAGCGGTCGCATTGAATATAGTACCACAATGCCCGCATTTGTCGTTTGAATGGGTGTGGGCTGTATTTAGCCCAAAGAGTCGCTCGATCTGCAAACGGCATTGCACGCAGAGCATCCAGTGTTGTTGGAAGTTCTATTTTCGCCATAAATGCCTCCTTCTAGGGTTGTGCAATTACTGCTTACAAAGCTTCTTAAATCAAGCAGAAAATCAAGTTTTTATAAAAATATTGTGTGTTTGTAAAAAATCTAGTTGGCAATCACTGTATATTATATAGCAATTCGAGTAAAAAATCTCCGTATTGCAATCTAAACAACAACCAAGGAGTTTTTTATGAAAACTTTAACAATATAAAACGTGGCGCTAAATCAAATACGCGCCTATGCGAAAAACGCAAAAAATCATCCAGAAAGCCAAATCCAGCAGATAGCAGCATCTATTCAGCAGTTTGGGTTCAATAATCCGATACTAGTAGACGAAAATCTGGAAATCATTGCCGGGCACGGTCGTATGGCTGCCGCCCAATTATTGGGGCTGGATACCGTACCAGTTATACGTCTGGCACATTTATCAGATGCACAAAAGCGTGCCTATCGCCTGGCTGATAACAAAATCACCGAAAACGGTGGTTGGAATGCGGATTTGTTGCGGTTAGAAATATCCGAACTGGAACAAATCTGTGGCGATATGGACGTATCTATTACGGGATTTTCAGATGTTGAACTGGATATCCTGACTATGGATAATAGGACAACAGTGGATTCCAAGGCAAATAATGTGCCGTACATCCCAGAAAACGAAATTGTAACACGCCCCGGTGATGTGTGGTGTATTGGCAGTTATCATTGCAAAATGATGATGATATAATTTATAAAGCTTTTTGCAGAAATTACGGCCAGTATTGCGATAGAGATGTGAGTGAATTTTTCAAGAGCAAATTAAGAGAGTTATTTTATGAAAGTAAAATCGGATTAGAGATATTTATAAAAAATGGAGAGGTGGCTTTTTTTCAATTTCCAGCGCGATCATTAAGATTTTCATGGCTGCGTGGGAAATATTATCAAAAATTTCCGAAGGACAAAGCAAAGTATATAAATTCGCCATTACAGCACAATTTTCCTGAAGATAGGCAAAAACAGATATATTTTGATAAGGACGATTTCTTTATTCTGCATGCGCCTAAAATATTCTTAAAAAAATTCCCGAAATTTGCGCTACGATCCCGTATGCTTGGACTAGCCGATCTCGCGGAGACTCATATAAATTGTAAAAAACATGGTGTCCTATTTGAAGGAATCAAAGAAGAAAAGTTACTACATCAGGGGATGTTTGCAGATGTGGGGTGTGGTAGATTTGAGCGTACGGAGGATATAACGGAGTATTATTACTTTTATCGTCAGTTGAAGATGGCTTATTTTTTTGCCAAAGTCAGAGAGGAGTTTTTAGAGCAGATGAATTTATTATTGAGAGTTGTCTGCAAAAAACTTAACCGCCCCGACAATAAATTTGTTATTAAGGGATTAATTTCTTCTGATGAATATCTGGAAACTGCTATAAAATTAGCTAATGATCAAATTTCTTTCGAAGAAGTTATGAATAGAGTATACAATAAAATCTAATTGCTCAATTCCCTATTGTTGTACATGTGTTTGACAGTAGAATAATGTATTCTGAGGGGGCTGTTTTGTTAACGCTATTCAGGCTGCTGTTACGAGCATGTCGGTCACACTTCTCGGATAACTATATCCTGCTCAATTTCGCAAAGTCACAGAATGGGGGAACATTGGGGGCTTTTGTGGCACATAACCATCTGGACGTTTTAGGCCTGGGGTATTGTCACGGCATTTAAATAAATTAGAGACCAATTGGTAATCCAATGGAGTATTATAATTTATGTCAATAATAAGGATTTCGTCTTTTGTAAATTGTCTTTGATTTATAGCCATAGATTCAGGCTCAGTACTATGTTTAGTATTTACAACAATCATAACTTCATAGCCAGGAAATCTAAAAATATACGCGTGTTTTCCAAGGTATTTTGTGCGAAAAATACCTGTCATATTGTCAACATGACCGCCGGTAACTCTTCTGTAAATCAATGGAACAAATAAATTGTAATCATCGGGGATTTCATTCTTCAATATTTTTAATGCTATGTCTTGATATTTTCCCAAGGGAATTGGTTTTGAGCATATGGAAAATCGCCATAACAAGGATATAAAAAATCTATGTATGCGATCTATATCAAACATCTCTGCGGACAGACAGCGACAAGGTGTGGTTAATATGTACTTCGTTTGCGTTAATTTGGGGACTTCTATATTTAAAATTTTATTTATGTAGCCGTCATAGGAACCGATTGCTGTGTCGCATTCTTTACACATCAAGGGCTCTTTGTGACCATTTTGTTCTTTGGAGTTTACGTTAATACGTGTGTTTTTCGTATCTACAGCAACAACCGAACCGAGTTCTGTAAGTTTGTACAAAACTTTGGGAATTATATGAGATTCTATCAATTCCTTCTTTTGACCGCAAAATTTACAAATTCCGACTACCATACGGTAAACATAGTTTTATTTTTGGACTTTTTCAAGCAGGCTAATCTAAATGCTATAAAATTCAAATTGTTATAAATGTACAGTATCAATATCCGGGAATTGTGTTACGATGTATTCAGCGGCGAGGCGGCGGTGGCATTGTGTCGCGGATTTTTCGGTGCAAAGCAGGCATATGCGGTCAAGAGAGTGCAAGCCCAGCCCAGCTGTTGGGTTGCGGGTGGTCAATAATTCCCTGTACATACGTTCATAATCAGGCCAGGTGATGCAACCATCTTTGTAGCCCGCCAAAATGCCCGTCGTTGGGGCAAATTCAGGATGGTATTCGTATCGTGAACCAAGTGTTGCGGCCAAATTTGTGCCACTATAAAACGGAACAAAGCGGCTGGTGCGCCAAAGCCGAATATCCCAAACACAGTTTATCTTGGCTGCATTCAGGATATCCAAAAAATCATCGGGCTTTTTGCCACTAAAACCAATTGTAAAAATCTTTGTCATATCAGTATAAAAATAACCCGTTTAACATTAAATAGCAATGATTTTCCTGCATCAGGAATTTGCGTGCCAATCCTATACGACAATGAGCATACTGGCTGGCGGCAATGGCATTATTCAGATTTTTGACATCTTTATCTTTTTCAAATATATCACGCAAGTATTTGCAACTGACCTTTAATTCATATAATCGTTTAGAATAGTCAGTAATGCGGGCGCGTAGCTTGCCATCTTCCGTAAAGAATTCAATGTTGTGTGCCGGAATCAATATGGCACCCAACGAAGGACATTTGGTTTTCTGTGGCACATAAGCATTTTCTTTGACATGATGATGGAATATACTTTGTGTGTCTTTTGATATACTGCTTTTTAGTGCGTTTGCCAACTCTTTTCCTGGTTCAAATTCTTGCAAAATCTCTACAGATTTAATATCTATGTTGACATCTTCGGTTCGGTGTGGGTAATCTCGTGGTTCTTTAAATTCTTCATTGTCGACCAATATTTCACAATATCTGGTCGGAATCTGATTAGCGTTCCAATAACCGCCGTCTATCATCAGACGTTTCATGCGTTTTTCATATGTATCAAAACCTGCAATACAGAATTTTTCTTTCATACATGTTATGTCAGAAATGATGATGTGTGACTTTTTCATAATTATTCCTTTTTTTGTAATAAAAAAGCCCCACCGATATCAGGTAGGGCAAATAAAAAAGGCGATAAAATCGCCTGCTTAACTTGGGTCGTATTATACCAAAAATTAGTTAGAAAATCAACAAAAATATAGCGATTTTTAAATAAATTCCCTGTTATTTGTTTAGGGAATTTTTTATGGGAAGTGGAGAATATGCGACTTGGGCGTGGCGCAAAATTGGTTTTTGGGACAAAAATGGCAAAATTTCCCTGTAAATTCCCTGATGTTGTATGCAAAAGACCGTAGAAATGTCTTACTCCGCCACAAAAATAAAACGCCCGATATGGGCGTTTTATTTTTGTGCCGAAATCGGGGTTCGAACCCGATAAAGCCACGATAGTGGCGTGGGTTCGACAATGAGTAGGTTTTGCAAACATAGTGCAGCAAAACCGTTAGGAATGCCCCACAGCCCCGCCATCTGCGGGGCGAGGGAATACTTCATCTCCGCCAGGAATAATCAAAACCCCGACAAAATCTGTCGGGGCTTTGTTTTTAGGCAGATTCTCGCCACTTTTTCACCACAAGGTTACCAGTATATAAAATAAAGTTTTCAAATAATGTGATACTCCCCACCGCTTACATACAACGCCCAAAATCCCGATGTCAGTTGCACATAAAAAGCTGTGGAAAAAATGTCATTTTGTGATATAATTACCTTAATATAAAAAAAGGAGAGAATTATGTGTAGGGTGCTTTTGTCCATCAACCCAGAATATGTGGAAAAAATTTTCTCTGGTGAAAAAGAATTTGAATTTCGTAAAAATCGTTGTAAATCTGATGTAAACAAGATGGTAATTTATTGCACTTCGCCTGTTATGAAAGTGATTGGCGAAGCTGATATTATTGAAATTATAGAAGATACACCTGCAGCAGTTTGGAAAAAAACAATGAAAAAAGCCGGTGTTTCTAAAGATTTTTATGATTCTTACTATTCTGGTCGTTCGAAATCCGTAGCTTATAAATTGGGAAATGTAAAAAAATATAAAAAACCAAGAACGTTAAGTTCTTTTGGGGTTTCTGTGGCCCCACAATCTTTTGTGTATTTGTCTAGATAGAAATTATTTTATACCTTGATTTTTGCGTGCTTTTGACTAAATATTACCCGTAATAGGATTTTATTTACATGCCAAAGGTATTGCTTGATACAAATATCATTATATATAGAGAAACGGATCGCATCTTGAATCCGAACACTCCTGATTTATTCAATTGGTTAGATAAACTGCATTATGACAAATATATTCACCCTATATCAGAACAAGAAATCGCACAATATAGAGATATAGAAAAAAGGGAAGTAATTTTATCAAAACTAGGTTCCTATAATAAACTAACTGCTCTGGCACCACTAGCAGAACAAGTATCCAACTTACTAAAATCAGACAAAGATGTTAATTCTCAGAATGATACCAAAATATTAAATGAATTATACTGTGGTAGAGTTGATACTTTTATAACGGAAGACCGCGGATTATACAAAAAAGCACAATATTTGGGTATAGCAGATAAAGTCTTTTCAATAGAAAGTTTCTCTGAAAAGATGCTGTCTGAACACCCCTCTTTAATAGATTATGATGTGCTAGCTGTTAGGAAAAAGAAAATTGGAGATATTAATATCAGAGATGAGTTTTTCGACAGTTTGCGTGAAAATTATGAGGGTTTTAACAATTGGTTGAATAAAAAATCACAAGAAGATGCATATGTTTGTTATCTAGGCGATTCTTTAAAAGCTTTTTTGTATTTAAAACAGGAAAATGAAGACGAGAACTATTCAAATATAGTTCCAATATTGCCACCCAAAAGACGTTTAAAAATTGGCACTTTCAAAGTAGCTATGAATGGACTTAAACTTGGTGAAAGATTCTTAAAAATAGCATTTGATAATGCTGTAAATATGAATGTAGATGAAATTTATGTAACCATATTTGATTCTGATATAAACGATTTGCCCAAACAAGCTTTAGTAAAACAATTGCAAGATTTTGGGTTTTATCGTTGGGGCACAAAAAACAATGGTGAAGGTGTTTATGTACGCGATATGGCAAAGATATTTGATAAAAAGAACCCAAAACACACGTTCCCTTTGTTTAACAAATATGCAAACGCATATATTTGCCCAATACATCCTTCATATCATACCTCTCTTCTTCCTGATTCAATATTGAATAACGAATCTCCGTACGATTTTCAAGAAAACAAACCGTTTAGAAATGCTATTACAAAGGTGTACATATCTCGAGCCTTTTTTAGAGATCTACATACTGGAGATAATGTGGTGTTTTATCGGTGTGGAACAATGTACACAGGAGTGATAACAACAATAGGTATAGTAAATAATGTATATCAGCCAAGAACTTTAGAAGAATTCAAAGAATGTTGTAAACGTAGAACTATTTTTACCGATTCTGAATTAGAACGACATTGGAATTATAATATCAGATATAGACCTTTTGTTGTTGAATTCTTATACGCTTATTCTTTTCCAAAACCTAAAGTTAATTTGAAGTCATTATGTGATGCTAATATTTTGTCAATTGGGAACATCCCGAGAGGTTTTCGATTCATTTCTCAAGATAAGTTTGATAAAATATTAGAAATGACTAGAACTGACACGCGTTATTTAGTTGAATCATAATATCTAACCTTCTTTTGCAACTTTATACAAATCATTAACGTTTGTTTTTAGTTTGCCGGATAGGATTTTGTTTACTTTGGTTGGGTTCATGTACGCCACCTCTAAACATCGGTACACATGGCGCAGGGCGACATGTTCGGCTCGGCCAATTGAATCTACATCGCCACCCTGTTCATACATTTCCCTATACCGCCACGCCGTGGCGAACGCCTTCAATATCAAGTGGTTATTTTCTATAATGCTCAGCGTGCCATTGCGCCAATGTGGCGCAAATGGGAATCAGACAATCCCTTCATCTCCGCCAGGAATAAAAAATACCCCGCATGGGGTATTTTTTATTCCTGCTGGTGTTGTAGTGTGGACGAAGCGTTAGCAATCTATGATTGGTGGGGGTAATTTGGATTTTTATCAGTGAAAATAAAAAAATGGGGCCAAAGCCCCCCGGAGATACTTAAATTGTTACTCCACAGAAAATATTCTTTATTATATAAACGGTTGCTTCTCAAATCGTCCGTTGAATAAAGATTTCTATGCCTGTATTATAAGCCACTAATCAAAAAAATCAAGTCTCAGATATATTTTGCATTTATTCATATTTGCACTATATAATGTATAACATAATCCAGGGGGGTATAAATGGCTAAAATATTTGGTTTTGATTTGGGAATCGCTAGTATTGGGTGGGCTGCAACAGAAATATCTGATACGATAGATGAAAATCAAGGTTTTTTAGGCAGTAAAATCTTGGGGTGTGGTGTACGTTGCTTTACGGCTGCGACAAATGCCGCCGATAGACGTGCTGCTCGTGGTATGCGTCGTCGTTTGCGTCATCGTGCATTGCGTATGCGTGAAATTCGTGCGTTGTTGCGCTCGACAAATATGATAGATATCCCCGAACCAAAACAAAATGGTCATAATAACTTTTATTTGAACCGTGATTCAGATATCAATATCTGGCAGTTGCGCGCGGTTGATGCGTTTCAGCGGAAATTAACACCACGTGAAACAGGACGTATTTTATACCACTTGGCAAAACACCGCGGTTATGACGATATTACATATCCTGTTGGTGTGGCCAAGACGGCAGACACAGTCGCTCCAGATGCCAAAGAAGAATTTAAGGCGATTGGTTGTATTGCGGATAATCTTGCATTGTTGGCTCAATCGGGTGATAGTAAAACGCTATGTCAGGTTTTGTACGCCAAAGCCCCGAAACAAATGCGCAACCAAAAAAAGATCATCACAAAAATCAGCGCAAAGGGCGAAGTAAAAACAAGTGAAGAGTCCTCCTACACAAATTCCATCCCACGTTCTGAAATTTTCCGTGAAGCGCGAATGATATTAGCGGCACAGAAAACATTTGGCAATGATTTTACTGCGGTATTTGATGTATGGTATCCGATTGCCTCGCGTCAGCGCAAGTTCAATGAATCAGGTTCGCCATTATATCGTTCTGTGGCATCTATGCGTGGGGCGTGCAAATTTACCGGCGAACCTGTTGCGCCCAAGGGGGCGCCATCGGCCCAGTTGTTTGTGGCGCTGTCAACATGCAGTCAAAATGGTCTGAACCCTGAACAAATAGAATTAGTGTTGGACGCATTGTATAAAAAGAACACCGGTTTAAAATATTCGGATGTCCGTAAATTATTAAAATTTGATGATGATTATCGGTTCAAGGCACTGAATTATTCACGTAAATACGACAAAGAACAAAAAAATTGGATTGAACCCAAAATTTCTGATGTTGAAAAAGTTTCGTTTGGCAAGCCATTTAGCGGTTATCATACCTTGTTACCTTTTACTGACGATATCGATTTGATGGATAAAATATATGAAATATTAGCAACTGAAAAAACATCGGATTATATCAAACAAGCAGTGTCGGCATATTTACCTGAACATGCAGATGCGATTTCACAACTAAGTACGTCTGAATTTTTGAACTTATCATTGTCCGCGTTGCAGAAATTAATCCCAGAAATGCGTGTCGGCAAAACGTATGCCCAGGCATGCAAAGTAAATAAATGGGATCATCGCAGCACTGGTGATAGTTTTATTGATATGTCTGATGATGTTGCAGACGGCATGTTGCGCCAGATAGATTGGTCAGTTCTTGGTAAACGCTTAACATCACCTGTGGCACGTCGTACATTGTCACAATTGCGTCGTGTTTATAATGCGATGGTGTATCGTTATGGCGCGCCCGACAAAATTCATTTGGAGATAGGGCGTGAATTAAAAAAGTCCCCCAAAGAATTGGCGCAGTTACAAAAAGAAAACGAACGGAATCGTGCCGCAAACGAGGCCGCACATCAAGAACATGGCAAAAACGCAAAAAAATACAAACTGTATATGGAACAACATTGTCAATGTCCATACTGTGGCGCATCTATTGATGCGAACAATTGGGATGCGTACGAAATTGACCATATCTTGCCGTATTCACGTTCATTTGACAATTCGCAATCTAACAAGGTCTTGGTCTGTCGCATATGTAATCAGTCCAAGGGCAGTAAAACACCGTATGAATATCTGGACCAGACAAAGTTTTATGAAATGACCATGCGTGCACGGGGTTATCATAATATGGCCAAGTTCAGAAAATTAACGAACACGGATTTGCCATCCAGCAGTGGCGAACAAAATGACTTTATCGCCCGCAATGCGAACGACAATGCAACGATTGCCCGTTTTGCAGCCCAGTACTTGACCCAAGGCATAAAATGGCCAACAACAAATAATAACAAAATGCGTGTATTAGTCCGGACGGGGGCACTGACGGACTATCTGCGTCATCAGTGGGGGTTAAGTAAAAACCGTGAAGAATCTGACAAACATCATGCCCAAGATGCGATTGTAATTGCATGCGCAACCCAAGATATGGTTCGTTATCTGTCAACTCTGTCTGGTAAGTTTGAAAACAAGACCAGATTAATTGGCGAAAACGGCGAAGCGTGGTACGTATCGCTTAAAAAAGCTATACAGTCGCCATGGCCAACCTTTCGCAATGATGTTCTGACCGCATTGGAAGAGATTACAGTTTCTCGTCCCCCGCGTTGCAACGCTACAGGATCGGCGCATAATGAAACGATTTATATAAATCCTAAATCATATCGTACCAAGAAAGGAAAAAATAAAATGGGGGCCAAAGGCAGTATGAAAATACGTTTTGGCAATGCTGTTCGTGGCGATATGTTTCGTTTTGATATTTGGCGGATGAATACAGGCAAATACACCTGTGTACCGATATTTGTATCAGATGTCGTGTCCAGGGACGATACAAAATTTATGGTTCCTAATGCAGAATTTGTCTGTACTCTGCACAAAGACGATTATATAAAAATTAAAACACGTGCAGGCGAAGAATTTGAAGGTTATATAAGCCAAATGGATCATGGTCGAAATTTTGTGTTGTATCATCAGGATAATAAAAATAGACCAGTAATAACAAAATCGGTTGGTTCGTGTGCGGATATACAAAAATATGTGATCACTGTCCTTGGAAACATCAAGACGGTAAAATTGCCCGAAGTGCGCACACCAGTTGTAAATAAAAAATAATCACTATATGTTTGGTTGCGTAAATACACAAAAACCGCGGAATGTCAGCGATTTTTTATGTGCCTAATTATATCAAAGACGATTTGAGAAGCAACCTATAACAGTCTGTTTCGTCCAGTTCTTCGATGACCTATTATATCAAAGACGATTTGAGAAGCAACCTATAACACCTGTGCGCCTTTCATAAATACCGCTTTATTATATCAAATGCGATTAATCTTTCCAAAATGTGTCGTAAAGCACATCAAAATCAACCCGCTGTTTTTGCAGCGGGCTATGGGTTATTTGTGCAAAGTGTAAAACACGCCACGGGTTGTGCCTTGCTTTGATATGTGTCCCCGTTTAACCAACGCTTGTACCGCCTTGCGAATGGTTTCCGGATTTTTATCCATCGCAGATACAATTTGTGGCATGCTCAATTCTGGTGTTTTATGAAACAGTTCCAAAATCTGATTCTGTGTTGCAGACAGTTTTGCAACACTTGCACCACGTGCCTTTGCGATTTTGTCTTCCAGCTGGCGTTTTTGTGCAACCAATGCACGAACAAAGAAAGTCAGCCATGGTTCATAGTCGATCTTGTCGTTCCAGATGGTTTTTTGTGTGCCACGTAATGCACGATAGTATGCGTCCTTGGTCGCTTCTATAATAGATTCCATAGATGCATATGGCATATATGTATATCCACTTTTCAGCATCAGCATAACAGTCAATGCGCGCGACAAACGCCCATTACCATCGGTAAATGGATGGATGGACAGAAAATGTATCACAAATACACCAATGGCAATAATAGGGTGAAAGAATTTGTCGGCCAACGCATCATTGGTCCATTTAACTGTTTCGCTCATCAGGCGTGGCGTATCAAATGGTGTTGCGGTTTCGAATATAGAACCAATTTCATTACCGTTTGCATCAAATGCAGCAACACGGTTGCTGTCTTTTTTATATTCACCACGATGGCGGGTGTCTTTGTCAGAGTAATTCAATAATATTTTATGCAACTGCTTAATGTAATTCTCGCTAAGTGGTATAGACGCATAGTTTTCAAATATGGTATTGATTACATCTGAATATCCTGCAACTTCCTGCTCGTCTCTGGTGGCAAATGACTGACGATTGATATTGGCAAATAATGCCTCAATTTCAACATCTGTCATACGATTGCCTTCTATACGATTAGATGACCCAACAGATTCAATTGTTGCAACACGACGCATAACACGCAGATCATCCGCGGACAGTTTTACCGCCCCGCCAGTCCACGCACCATTAAATGCATCAATCTCGGCAATGCCGTTCAGCATTTCTGGGGTTATAACAATATCTCTATTATTAGGCATACTAAATCCTTTTAATATTTTACCAGATTTTACCAGATAATTCCCAGAAAGTCAATATTTTTCCCAGATAGTTCCCAGATAATATAAATATTATACCAAAAAATCCCTGTAAATTCCCTGTAAAAGTCGGAATTTGTATGCGGTGGTTCGTGATAAAATCATACTCCGCCAGGAATAAAAAATACCCCATATGGGGTATTTTTTATTCCTGTGGATGTTGTAGTGTGGACGAAGCGGTCGCAATCTGTGACTGCCGGATTTGGGGCTTGGACAATGCCATACGTCGATTTGCATAGATACAATACGCAATAAAAAACACCCCGATGGGGTGCTTTATAAAATCAATCTTGTGGGTTTACCGAGTGTTATCTTGTTGTATAACATGTTTTATCGTCTTTACAACCTTCTTATAGTCTTCATTCAAGAGAATTGTGGACGTGGTTGTTGTTATATATGAACGATCTGCCCATTTTTCGCCAATTGCGATAATGTAATCTGTATTGATTGATATTTTTGTATCAAATTCGTTGGTAAATTCTACGAATGGCATAACTAGTCCTTTTTTTTATATTTTTCTGCACAAAAATAGCACAAAGAACACAAAAGTCAAGTTCTGTTAATAATACCCCAAACCAGAACACCCCAGAACTATTTTATTGATTTTATGATTTTTTTTGCTAAAATACACAGTGTATAACACAAACCAAGGTAAAACCCAATGAGTATTTAATATTGTAATTTTTTTATAAATCGCGCACAGAAATGTGCGGTCATTTAATTACAATATCAGGGTTTTATTATGGCTTTAATATCTTTATCAAACGTATTTTTTGGTTATGGCGCAGATAATCTGCTGGACGGTGTATCGATTACATTCAGCGACAGCGAATGTGTTGCGATTATTGGCGACAACGGCACAGGCAAGACGACATTGTTGCGATTGTTGTCGGGGGACTTGTTGCCTGAAACTGGCAATATAAATAACGGCGCAAGTACATATACGCTAAATCAAATAAACGTCTCGGATTCTAAAAGTGGCGGTGAACAGCAGATGTATGCGCTTATGCGTGCATTTGAAAGCAGGGCAGACATTTTGCTGTTGGACGAACCGACAAATAATCTGGACTCTGATGCGAAACAGGTGTTCTTCAATCAGCTGACAAAATACCCCAAGGGTGCGGTCATTGTTTCGCACGACAGGGAACTTTTGCAACGTATGGATAAAATAATAGAATTACATAACGGGCATTTAAAAGTATATGGTGGCAATTATGATTTTTATATGGAACAAAAGCGTATAGAGCAAGAAAATCTTAATTCCAGATATGTTGATACACAAAAATCGATTGCGCGATTAAATAATACTATGAACATCGCCCAAAACACGCGACAGCATCACGAGTTTAAGCAGAAAAAAGAAGTTGCCAATTCGCGTCGCAGTCGTTTGGAACAAAATGCCTTGCGTGGCAAAAGTCAAGAAACCGAAGCAAAACAGCGTGCAATCATTCAAAAAAAGTTAGATAAACAGTTATCGATTCAACAATCGTTATCAGAACAAATGCGAAACGAAACTATCAAGATACCTATCCATAACAAGCCCTTTTACAGCAAAGAATTAATACGCATAACTGGATTATCTTTTTCGTATGGCGATAAAAAAGTCTTTGATAATTTTGATTTTACCATGTATGGCAAAACAAGGGCACGATTGATAGGTAAGAATGGTTCTGGCAAATCTACATTATTAAAAATCATTTGCGGTGAATTAAATGCACAATCAGGAACGGTCAAGACATTTGGCAAAATAGCATACATAAATCAAGACCTGTCGCTGTTGGATAAAAATAAAACCGTAGTTGAAAACATAATGGATTTATCGGGGTGCTTGCGACACGATGCGCATATGATTGCTGCAAATTTTGGTTTTCGTGGGGAATCCTCTTTGAAACAGGTGGGGGTATTGTCAGGTGGCGAACTATTAAAAGCAACTTTGGCAGCGATTCTGGGTGGCAACAATCAGCCAGATTTGTTGATTTTGGACGAACCGACAAACAACCTTGAAATAAAAAGCATCGGAATCCTAGAAAGTGCCATAAATCAATATACTGGTGCGATATTACTGGTATCGCATGATACGATATTTGCTAAAAATATCAATATAGATACAGAAATAAAACTTTAACCCGACCAGCACAACCGTCCACCCAGCACAGGCATCTACCAATGGAAATTTATACAAATTTGTAGTATAATTATCTTTGAATAAAGATAAGGAATTACAGATGAAACGTGCAATAAAGTTCAAATTAAAAAATGGTCGGGTTGTGACTATCCGTCCATTGCGTGCCGATGATTATGATGCCGTTATGCGGTATATGAAAGAGTTCAGAAAAGGCCCCAGTGCAAAATGGACATGGCAGTATCCCGAACGTCCATTGCCACCCAGGGAACGGGCCGTAAAAGATTGGACAAATGAAAATGGGTTATTTGTCGCTGCGTTTGATGGTGACCAGGTCATAGGTACGGCAAACATTACCAAGAAAATGCCAGACCATCCGTGGTCGGGACGTGTTGCGGTCACAGGAACGACAATATTGGAAAAATATACATCAATGGGACTGGGGACTAAGTTTAAGCAGATTGTTGGTAAATGGGCAACTGAAAACAATGTACACAAGTTAGAATCCAGCATTCGGCATAAAAACACACGTTCTTTGGGGAATTTATTAAAACAAGGCTATGAAATCGTTGGTATTTTGCATGATACCGCATTTATAGATGGCGAATGGCACCACGAATATATATTGGAAAAGATTTTAGAAAAGTAATTCGTAAATCATTGAAAGTGTGTTGGGGTTTGATACCCGATTTACGAACCGCTGAAAGTATTTCAAACAAAAAACGCAAAAATGTGGTTTTGTTTATTCTGGTCGGTCAAAAGACCATTTCCCACAGAACTCGCAAGATTTGCTGTCTGTGGGAACACAGCTAATCAAAAATACACAAAACAAGCCAAGTCGTCCAAAAAGAAATAAAACAGCCCAGACAACAATACAGCCGAATAATACATCAAAGAATACCTGTTTTGTTTCATGCCAGACCCTAATTGTTAATACTCCACCTTGATGATTAAATCATTCCCTATATAATCAAATAACGCAACAAAATTATCCATATTTGATGTTGAATCAATACAGCCCGCCGAACCTGGAACAACTGATTCAGATAAATCAATAATCGTTAATCTCGCTGAAAATAAAACTTACATCCATCCAAATGGATGTACATCAAATCAGAATTTGCAACATAAAATTTTTCTGTTGTGTCTGTATCTTTTTTTACCAAAATTTCTTGGGACTTTTCGTCATTATCATAACCGCCAAGGATAATATTTGCAGCATTGATTTCAACAGCGGTATTTTCATAATAACTTTGTGCCATCCCATCGCAATCAGCGGTTATATGCCCTGCATATTCAAATCGGTCAAAAGACCATTTCCCACAGAACTCGCAAGATTTGCTGTCTGCAGGAACACAGCCAATCAAAAATACACAAAATAAGACAAGTCTTTTCATACAATGCAGTATAAAAAATATGATTATAAAAATCAATATCAATTGCCTTTGTGCAATCTATTTTTTTCATAATTGACACCTGTTATGCATAGCAATATAATACATATATATGACCAGAAACGCGCATTTTCTTATATACATTTTATGTTCTTGTATGCTGATTCATCAGTCGGCAAAATGTGAAATCACAACCCAAAAGTGGGCGGGGAACTGGTATCTAAATGACCAGGACACTGTTTTTGGTGGGTTGATGGAGGTTTTTAACTGCGATGATACAACATGTGATTTTAAATTGGAATCTTGGTACGATTTGCATATCTGTGATGTTGAAGGCAAAATAAAAATTAACGGAGACAAGGCAGAATACAACGCCAAAAAATATCAATATGACAGAGGGGCAGATACGGAATATTTTATTCCTGTTGGTATATTGTTTCAAATGGAGTCAGAAGATAAAATGAATCTGCATTTTATCAATGCAGACTCATTTAGCGCCTTTTGTGGTATGCAGGCAACACTTGAAGGTAATTGGATTAGACAATAATTAGTATTTATTGGTCCTTTTCAACCAACCGTTTTTTGCCGTTTCCCAGTTTTTTGTGTCTTTTAAGTAATCTATTCTTTCGTTTTTTAGTGCAACCATAAATTCGTTGACTTTGCTATCAGGAATTGTGTTTATAGATTTAATTGTTTCGCTGTTTTTATCGCCATATTCGGGCGAAGATATCAGGTCTTGTAAAATTTTTGGTGTTTGCATTGTTTATCCTTTTGTTCAAACAAAACGCCTAAAAAAGCAATATTTAAAACCATCTGTGCAATTCACGAAATGATTTTCTTTATGAATTGTTGTCGTTCGGAAAAGAAATAAAACATTTTTGAAAATTTATGATATAATTGTTCTGTAAAAAACAAATTACCAAAGGAGTAAAAAATGAAAAAAACAGCTATTTTTATTTTACCCATAGCGGCATTACTATTGACTGCCTGTGAAAAAAAAGAAGATACAAAAAAGATAGAACACTGTATCGACCAAATTTGTGAAAAGGTCGCATATGATGATGAAAAACTATATGTATTAACCACTTTAAATGTTCATTCAAAAGACGGTCAGTCTGTTACAATGTATACGAATCATCAAGTAGAAATTCCAGCAGAAGAAGCTATTAAAATTTCAAAGAATTGGGATTTGAATAACATGAAATTATATACAAATACCGATAAAAAATTGCAAGAACACGAAAAAGATGCTTGTGAAACTTTATATAATTTGAATCTGTATATATCTTCACATGATTTAGACATTGTTCATGAATATGAAAAATAATTCAAACACCCACAACAAATACGAACTGCATAAAAGGTTAGATTTCTAACCTTTTCTTTTTAAAAGTTCGTAAATGTGTGAAATGGTATCAAATTTCACCACCTGATTTATGTACTTGTTTACAATAAATACCTGACATCACAAATCGGTTTATGCTCTTTATTGTACACAGTTTCTATTTTATTATCTTTGATTTCAAATTTTTCAATTTTTGCCTTTGTGGGTTCTGTATAATCATCACCGACATTTCTTGCCGCGCTTGTTATTAAAAATGGTTGAGTTTGGAATTTATAAGCACGCAGAAAACAATCGGCACTTTCTTGGGTTGTTAATCGTGCCAGTTTTTCACCATTATCAAGGTATATATCATAAAAAGTATAAGAATGTGCGGTGCCCGTTACAAAGCGACCGCGCTTAATAGTATCTTTTACACCGTCATTATTAACATCAATATAGAAAGTATCTATTTGTTTTGTTCCGTACTCATCCGACAAATTGAAATTTTCTGTTTTTTCTGGTGCTGGCAAACCATCAGAAAAATCACCAGTATATTCAACTTGTTTTGTACAAGCTGCACACATTAACAAGATAAAAAAATTAATCAACACTTTCCGCACGACATCTGCATCCGTATTCTTCACCTGGATGTGGTGTATCATACCATGTTCTGACTTCGCCGTCCAGTGCTTCATGCTCTTGTCGAAGTTTATCATCGCCAACTGTTACCCAAACATATTTTTCATATCTTGGAACCAGACGTTTTTTGCCCGACATATTTCCCTCGTGTTTAGCCATCGCTTTTGCTAGGTTTAACAGATTATCTTTTGAAAGGCTATTCATCGGTGTTGAGCGCAGAAAGCCAGTTTGTCTTTCAATAGATTTTAAGTAATTTTCAACATTATTTTCATTTGGTGGTGCATATCTGTTTATTGCGCCTTCTATCGTTAGTTTTTGATACGAATTTGTTGCCAGCAAACTAGCCATGGCATTAAAACCTGTCGCAGTATCTGGAAATATAGCAAACCTGCCGTCTGTTCCAATTGCACCATTGTTGCGTGCGAATTTTCCATATTCCAGGTTCCCTGGGTTGTTATTACGCCATGCTCTGCTGCCGCCACTTAATTCATAGATATTTCCATCGTTCCCAACATACATTCTGGTTGTGCCAATCCCTGGAAATGCTGATATATAGGTAGGTTCCATTTATAACTCCTTTTGTTAAATAAAAAACACCCGCAAATACGGGCAATAAAAAAGACGACCAAATGTCGTCCACTGAATACGAGTATTATACCACAAAAATGATAAAAATTCAATCAAAAACGCCCCAGTCGGAGCGTTTTATAATGGGGCCCCACGTTTGACTGCGTTCTACCCCAAGACATGCAACAAGTGCTTGATTTAGGCTCATTGCTAAACGAATTATTGATGGAGATAGAAAACTGCACAAACAGCTGATGCGCCTCCTTGAATATACTAAAATTTTGCGTAATGATACAACAAAGTCCCAAGTAAAGAATCGATCAAAGATATTATAATTGGGCTTAATGCAAGCATAAAAGACGCTGTATAATTTTTCTTGTGAAAACAGTATAATGATATTGGAATAAAAAACAACAATGTTGCACAAGAAGACACAAGGTTGGTTAAATAGATGTCTGCGCTACGCCATGCCCACCCCATGGCCTCGCCCCCCCAAGGGCAATAGCCAAATGGAAACGCATCACGACATTTTTTGATAAAAAATTCATAATAATCGGTAAACAACCCGTACAAAAATAACAGGTTTATACCAAGACAAATAATTGTTCCGCGTTTCCATTTTTGCATATTTGCCCCTTTTTTGTTAGTACTTTACATGTACAATCAGGTCTTTTCCAGTACTTTCTAGCCATGAAGTAAATGCGTTTATTTGTCCCGTCATATCGATACATCCTGCGGAACCTAGATTCCACCCACCATGAATTGAAAAAATCATCACAATGTATAGGTTATAAAGCAAAAATTATAGATGCAATAACAGCAGATAAAATAATATAACTTATAATCGCAACAATAAAAGCTAATGATAAAATCCAACCCCATTTCCATTTATATGTTTTCCATGTTAAGTATATAAAAAACACACCCAGCAAAAAACTTATACACATAATCGCAACATCAATGGAACGTAAGCATTGATATTCGCACAAATCATAAAACAAAGAGTCCCACTTTGAAGAAGACAGCATGTTTGAATCAAAATAGAATACAAACATAGTGACAAAAGAAATAAAACCATATGTTGCTAATGTTTTTGTATTTTTCATAGCAGGACACTTTTTTTATATCTAATACTCCACCTTGATAATTAAATCATTCCCTATATAATCAAATAACGCAACAAAATTATCCATATCTGATGTTAAATCAATACAGCCGGCCGAACTTGGAACCCATCCGCCATGAATACTAAAATCATCACGGCCATATGTATTGGTTTCTTTTGATGGCTCCAACCATACACGAGAGCTACCCCACGAATATTCAGAACCTGGCCATTTGCCTCCCAAATCTTCACTCAGCAGTCGCGACCAACCAATAACCCAATCTATGGGCGACATGCGTTGCAACTCGCTCTGTCGTGCGACATAGGTACCTTCGGGTATGGTGCCTTTGTCTTTTACAGACTGATATTCTGGGCTTTGATAGCCTTTGGCACCCGATACCGCATCCCATGATATAATCGGTTTGTTATTTTCATACAGTGTAAATTTCTTGCCGTCAAATACCGCATATTGCCCAGGCTTTACATTTACGGGTTTCTCAAAGGTTGGTTTTTCTGTTTCTTTGTCTGTCTGTGCTTCAGGCTTGATTTCTTGCTTTTGACCTTTGTAAACCTTGCTGCCTATTTTCTTGCCGGCCTCATTCAATTCTACTTCTTCAACCCAACAACGACAGTTTGGATGAACGGGACAGGTCGGTATGTGTTCTTTGTCTATAAAAATTTTTTCATCGTTTTCCAGGCATTCATCACACGTACCATCACCACTATCGCTGTGCCATATCCATATTTTTTGTTTTATTTCAAATTCCGGGATATCCAGTTTATATGTAATTAAATCTTTGTTTGAAATATACCCCCCTGGCATCAGGACTTTGACCGGTATCGGTGTGCCAGAAATAACATATTCTTCAATATTAAATTCGAAACCAATGGTTTCAAAATATTCACCGTATTCTTCCATAACTTCATCAGTGGCTTCTTCTTTTTGTGCTTCAAAATCCATATCAATTTCATGCTGGGCATCATAGAACTGTTCCAACGTCATATCATATTCTGGGCGCATCATACGACCTGTGACATCAAATTGTACTGTGCCAGGGTACAGAATATTCATATACCTTGTTGCACGTTTATACGTTTCACTGTTTTTATCGCCATATTCGGGCGAAGATATCAGGTCTTGTAAAAATTTTGGTGTTTGCATTTTATTATCCATAAAAAACACCCGCGATTGCGGGCAACAAAAAAAAGACGACCTCATGTCGTCCGCGATGCGTGAATATTATATCATAAAACGCCTAAAAAAGCAATATTTAAAACCATCTGTGCAATTCACAAGTTGATTTTATTCGTGAATTGTTGCGGTTTGGGAAAGATGTTAAAACATTTTTGCAGATTTTGTGATATAATTATTCTTGAACGATAAAATGGAAAAACTATGAAACTTAGAAAAATAAACGAAGTGTCTTTAACAGCAACAGATATTAATATTGGTGATACTATTAAAGTTGGTTCAACAGCCAATTTGACAATTGATAAAATTCCAGAAGAATTACAAAAGGCATTTGAAAAGATGCGTGAAATTGTGAATCGGCAGGCTAATAACACCGATAATGCTAAGTTGTTGAAACAACAAAATATTACAATGTCGCAGTCTTTGTTTACACATTTGTTTGTATTTGCTAAGGTTATTGCTGAAACTTTCCCTAATTTAGGCTACAAGGATAATAAACGCCAATCTTTTTATGCTAAGAATACAACTGCCAAACTGTCTGAATTGTTTGACAAGCATTTGTTCCAATGTGCAGAATATGCAACTATCGCCCAGTTGTATTTACAAAGTGTCGGTGTTGATTCCGAATATGTTGGTGGTGAATACATCGGTAATAAAAATTGGGAATTCGGCGAACAGCATTCATTTGTTATTATTCACGAAAACAATATTGACTATGTTTTTGATCCAGCGAACAATAATGCCGGCGCAAAACCAAATATTTCTATTATAGAATTAAGTCCAGAACAAAAAGTGAAAATACAAGCGCGTCTTTTAACAAATAAGAGAAAGTGTGCATTCTTTGAGACACGTGATATCATAACTAACAGAAAAACATTTTATGGTTATGGTGATGGTGCTAATGTTTTGGAAGATATGGTGTTTGAGAAAGAACAGACCGTGCCGAATGTTTTTGTAAAAGATTTATCAAGAAATTAATTGATAACACAAATATGTTACGAACCACACAATAAATACGAATTAAGAAAAAGGTTAGATTTCTAACCTTTTCTTTTTAAAAGTTCGTAAGTCAGCAAAACGACATGTGTTTTCAACACCCAACTTTCGAACTCACGAAAGTATTAGAAAACCAACAAAAAAACCGACCACAAGGGTCGGTTTGAATTTTGGCAGCCCCAACCGGATTCGAACCGGTGTTCTCGCCTTGAAAGGGCGGTGTCCTAGGCCTCTAGACGATGGGGCCAAAACTGCCGTATTCTTTAATGCCGGCAAATTATACATTTTTCTGACCCCATTGTCAAGTAAATAAGAATTTTTTTTATTTCACAGGCTTTTGTTCTGCTGATTTTGCTTGTTCTGCAACATCTGCAGACTGTTCAGCAGACTGTTCTGGCAACACATCAACCTGCGTAAAGACAATTTCTTTACCGTCATCTGCGATTAAAGTCAACTTACCATCTGCAAGAGTGTATTTTTCAACTGTTGGCATAAATTGGAAGTATTCTTGTTCTGTTTCCATTGCTTCTGGCGCGCCCATCATCATTGTTGATGCAAATCCTTCGAATTTAATATTGTCACCATCTGCGGTATATGCCCCATTATATCTGTTTACGACACCACCATACACCCGCATTTCAGTTGGGTCAAAAGAAATAGTTATATCGACACCTGGCTGTGCGGAAACAAAGTTTAAGCCTTTTAATACATCTGGATTTTGTGTATCGTTACCACACGCCCCCAGTGCCAATGCGCAAATACCAGTGGCTAATAATTTAAGTTTCATAATTTCTCCTTTGTATAGATAATTAGTGTTCCCGCATATTATAAACAAAAAAACAGAATAATAAACAAGAAAAAGCACCTAATAAAAAATAAAAAAGAAAAACCGCAGGAAACCTGCGGTAAATACTGGCGGGATTGACGGGGCTCGAACCCGCGACCTTCTGCGTGACAGGCAGACGCTCTAACCAGCTGAGCTACAACCCCTAAAGCGTTGCTTATGATATACTATCACAGAAACAAATGCAAGTACTTTTTTCAAAAATATTATATTTAATTTTGGTTAAATAAAAAGCCCCACAATTGCGGGACTTTTTGACTAACTTTTTTAACAGTTTAGTTCAATGCATCTTTCAATGCTTTACCTGGTTTGAACTTTGGTTGTGTAGAAGCAGCAATTTTGATTGCTTCACCTGTTTGTGGGTTGCGACCAGTTGTTGCTTTACGTTTTGCGGATGTAAATGTACCGAAACCAACCAAGCGAACTTCTGCTTTTTTCTTCAGAACTTTTGTTACTGTGTTGATAAAAGCATCTAAGCATGCAGCAGCAGTTGCTTTTGTTACATCAACTTCGTTTGCGATAGCTTCAATTAATTGTTGTTTATTCATAATGTTTCTCCTTTCTTAAGAATTTTTAATTCAAGGTGTCCAGCATTCCAAGGGCTTTCCCCTTATTGCTTGTTCGAATCGTAGAGAATTCTGCGCTTTAAGTCAAGTACATAATTAAAAAACCGCAGATTTTTTGGTTTTTAGTCGTGCACATTATCTGCATTTACCGCTTTTGCGCCTGGTGTATTACTGTCACACAGCACCCAGTTGGTATTTGTGCCGGTTAATTGAACACTACGAAAGTGGTTCGGCGTATACATCAACAGCAAGACTATAACCACGGTCCAGAACAATATCTTTGTATAAGACCATGGGTTTTTATATGCATCACGTATAAATTTGTCTTTCAGCAGATTTTGATATAATGCCCATGCCCACACAGACAACAACAATGTTAACGCAAAGAAGAACGCAATAATAAGTGGTTTTTTCAATACCATTATACCATTAGACAGCCCGTCCCAGAAAGGAACAGCCGCAGGGCATACATACAGTGCATTCGCTGCAACTGTTTTTGACAATGCGATTGGTTCAGTTGGTGCGATTTGGATATTAAACACAGTCATCAACACGATTGCGGTTAGCATCATAATTGCGAACATCATTGTTGGTTTCATTGTATGTCCTTATAGTTTTATAGAGATTATATCATAAACAACTATATGATTGCAATTTTTGAAAGTTTTATTTAATATTTTGATATGTTTTTCAATTCAAAGCGCGTTATTGTTGGTTTAACTACATATTATAATGAAAACCTGATGATATCCTTGTCGGGATTGTCGCGCTTTGGCAAGGGGGCTATTTTAATAATTCACAATGATAATCCTGACACAAAGATAACGCGCCGACAAATCAAGGATATGGGGTACAAGGGCAGGTTATACATAATAAATTCTTCACACAATATTGGGTTGTTAAATTCCAGACTGGCAATAATAGATTTTGTTAAACAGCGCAGAATAGCAGCAGGCTGGTTTATTTTTGTAGATGATGACGATATTCTATTGAATCTGGACATCCCGAAAATAAAGTCAAACCATTTTGCAATAATACAAAATATGGCGGTAATAAGGACACGATTGCGTGATGTGCTGTGTGCAATGATGCATCCCAAAGATATACAGATAGACAACCAGAATATATATATGGTACGTCCGCATATTGGCTTGGCTGGGACATTGGTTCGTACTGTGCATATGATACGGCTGGCTGATGTTTTGCATTTTGCGCAGACTGGCTTATCAGATGTAATAGAAGGGCTTAACTTTCGTCCCCCAACAGATATGATTATGTGGTCTGCATTGAACATAGTTGCGCATAATGGCGCTTCTGATAGTACGCCGATATATATGGACACGGTTAATTATATTGCAACGGATTTAGATACTGTATCCCAGAAGTATGGAATGCCGATTTTGCCTGAAAACAATATTAATGATAAAATTATGGCGATTATTGCAAAGTGCGACACTGTTATCCATTCTGCTGTGGCAGATATGTCCAAGGATGTGACATTATCCAGTCATCAGACAGATTCCGAATAAAAAATCATATTGTGATTAAATATAAAGATTGAAACATCAGGGAAATATTTATACAATACCCCGCGAAAAAATAACACAAGGGAAAATATTATGACATACGATGAAATAAGAAAGATTTTTTTAGATTATTTTAAATCCAAGGGACATCAGATTGTTCCGTCTGCATCTTTGATACCAAACGACCCCAGTTTATTGTTCACAGTTGCTGGTATGGTTCCGTGGAAAGGTATTTTACAGGGAACAGAACCTGCATTTGCACCGCGTGTTGCAGACGTGCAAAAGTGCATTCGTGCTGGTGGCAAGCATAATGATTTAGAAGATGTTGGCTTTGATGGTCGTCATCACACATTTTTTGAAATGCTTGGCAATTGGTCTTTTGGCGATTATTTTAAGCAAGAAGCCATAGAGATGTCTTGGGAACTGTTGACCAAGGTTTTGGGGCTGGATCCAGATCGTATTGTTGTTACGACACATTACAGTGATGACGATGCCGTAAAAATCTGGAAACAGGTCGCCGGCAAAGACGCAATCTTATTGGGCGACAAAGACAATTGGTGGTCGGCTGGGGAAACGGGGCCATGTGGTCCGTGTACAGAAATGCACTATGATATGGGTGCTGATTTGCCTGGTGGTTTACCTGGCTCATCAAATGAAGACGGTGGGCGTTTTGTAGAAATCTGGAATGACGTATTTATGCAGTATGACAGGGATGCGAACGGCAATCTGTCACCGCTGCCACGTCAAAATGTTGATACAGGGGCGGGGCTGGAACGTTGGGCGGCGGTTTTGCAGAACAAGCTAGATAATTATGACACGGATTTATTTGTAAATCTGAAACGTGCGGTCACCGATATCACAGGTGTATCAGAAACGGACGAAAACAAGGCAAGTTTCAAGGTTATCACCGACCATTTACGCAGTGTTGGTTTCGCGATTGCTGATGGTGTACTGCCATCGAACACAGACAGGGGTTATGTAATTCGTCGTATTTTGCGTCGTGCTATGCGTCATGGTCAGATTTTGGGACATCGTGGTGCGTTGTTGTCCAGATTATATCCTGCATTGATAACAGAAATGGGTGCAGCATACCCTGAATTGGAACGCGAAAAATCCCGCGTGATAGAGATTTTACAAAATGAAGAAAATTCCTTTGCAGATATGTTACAAAATGGTATGAAATTGCTAGAAAATGAAATACCAAAACTAAACAATGGTATTTTACCAGGTGATATTGCATTTAAACTGTTTGACACATATGGTTTTCCGTTGGATTTGACCCAAATGATTTTGCGTGACAAGAACATAGATGTTGATGTTGCAGGCTTTGAAAAATCGATGGCTGAACAAAAGGAACGTTCACGTGCGAATACCAAGGGGACACGTGTATTCTGGGAATCCCAGACGGATTTAGCCGACACAGACGACACCACGAAATACGCGCCAATTGATATGGAATCGCGTGTGTTATCTATTTTACGCAACGGTGAATTTGTTGAATCTGCCAACGCAGGGGACGAAGTTGAAATTGCGCTGGATAAAACTAATTTCTATGGCACTCAGGGTGGTCAGGTTGGCGACAGTGGTGAATTAAAGATTGGGTCGGACACAGTTATGACAGTGGTTGAAGCCGCACGTGTTGATAATATTGTTATTCACAAGGGAACTTTAACTGCGGACATAACAGTTGGCGATATTGTAAGACCTGTGATTAATGCAAATATGCGCCAACAAACTGCACGCGCACACACTGCGACACATTTATTACAGGCGGCGCTTCGTGCGGTCTTGAATGAAGATGTTGAACAGCGCGGATCTAAGGTCAGTCCTGATTCTGTTCGTTTTGACTTTTCGTTTGGTCGCCCAATGACCGCCGAAGAAAAACAATCGGTAGAAGATTTGGTAAATTCCTGGATTACCTCAGATATGCCTGTTTTGCACGAAGAAATGTCAATCAAAGACGCAACTGCACGCGGTGCGATGGCATTGTTTGGCGAAAAGTATGGCGATACAGTCAAGGTTATAACAGCGGGCGATGTTTCGTGTGAATTGTGCGGTGGTACACACGTTTATCATACTGGCGAAATCTTAAAGGCCAAAATAAACAAAGAAAAATCCATCAGCAGTGGCATTCGCCGAATAACGATGTCTGTTGGTTCGCTGGCGGAATAAATAACAAATAGCGCAGTAAACCTGCGCTATTTTTTGTTCGCCACCACCCACGCACCCACCCACACCTCGAACTTTTAACTCTTTGTCATCCTGTGGCTTGACCACAGGACCCAGGTAATAGCCTTATAATAGATTGTTTAAATCATCGTATAAATCACGCCATTGTGGATTATATTTCTCTATCAAATCCTTTTTCCAATTACGTTTCCAATTTTTTATGCGTTTTTCATGGCGAATTGCATCATGTACATCTGTAAACCGTTCAAAATAAACTAGCTTATCTACATCATATTTATCGGTAAAACCAGATACTAAATGATTTTTATGTTCAAAAATACGTTGTGGTAAATTGCTTGTAAATCCTGTATATAAAGTACCATTTCTGGAACTTGCCATAATATAAACATAATAATATTTTTGTAAATAAACCATATAAAAAGCATACATAACCTAGGTTCCATGGTCAAGCCATGGAATGACAATTTTTTTTACAAAAAAATTGTTAAAACAAAGAAAACAAAACCACCCACACCCCGAACTTTTAACAAAACTTGCCTGCAACACGAAGTTTTAACGAAGTGTTGTCATCCTGTGGCTTTTTTGGGCCCCGCAAAAATTGTAAATTAAACCTTTGTCATCCTGTGGCTTGACCACAGGACCCAGGTAGTGCCGATAATAAGGAATACATAACCTAGGTTCCATGGTCAAGCCATGGAATGACAATTTTTTTTTACAAAAAAAATTGTTAAATCAAAGAAA
>JAFSDI010000017.1 GCA_017436325.1 Alphaproteobacteria bacterium
TGTCAACCTTAGACGATATTGCGGTTGCGATTTGTGATGCGACCTGTTCGCGCATATATGCACTGGACGGGATGCTGGCGATTGCCGGCGCAGTTGTCGAAATTAGTGTAAGCGTTAAAAAAATTGTTTTTTTCATTTGTGCCCTCCTGCTTGGTTGGTTGTTAATTAAAAAACCACTGAAAGTCTTTCTTATTCAAGTGGTCAGGAGGTTAACGACAATCTTTGGAATTGTGCTGCTTATTCAGTATATTCGCAAGCCCTCCTGACCCATATCGGTCAGGAGTTTGTTCATCGAATAAAAAATAGCGCGAACCTGCGCCAATAAATTTTTATTCAGACGCCAAAGAGAGGTCGTTACACCCCAATACGATAGTTCAATCGTATCGAGTTTATTGTATATTTTTTTGTCTGATTGTGCAATAGAAAAATACTTGTAAAAAAAATTGTTTTTTATTTTGATATTATTTATTGATTATCGACATTTTGCATGTAGACGCACATATGTTTATATATACCTACATTTTTATAGGGATAATATAACATAATTTATATTTTCTTGACAAGATAAAAAATCTTTCACGATGCAAAACATTGAAATACACCGCCCAAATGGGCGGTGCGGTTATAGATAGTTAAAATTCATATCTGAAATTTAAACGACCTGTTTGCGAGGTATAATCTTCGCGTGCTTCGATATCATAATTTAATGACATCTCTAGCCCCATATAATTCATACCGATACCAATACCAACTTCGTTCGCAATACGTGACAGACGTTCGCCACTTAATATATACGAATTTACACCAGGCATCGTGACAACTATATCATTGTGGTCGGATATTAAATCGTACTTTAATGCATAACGAAGCTGTGGACGAATAATCCAACCGTTGTACATATAGATATCAAATTCATAACGTGTACCAAGCGATGCTGTTAAATAATTAGCATTGTCAAACTTGTTGCTGATACCCAATGAATTAGTGTAATCAGATGAATCTAGGTACATATATTGCAAGGATAATTCCGGTGTAAGACCACCAAGAAATTCATACCCTGCGGCAACGCGCGCACCAAACGTATCAACATCATAATCCGATGTTATACCAATGCCAAAGGCATTACCGTCTTCGTGATAATCTGCCATAGTATAATTCAATATCGCGTCCATATACCAGACACTTGGCTGATAATGACCATAGATAAAGATACTTGATGAATCTATGTCCGTATCACGTGTAGCGCCTGAAATATCTGAGTGCGAATACATATAACCAGCACCTAAGGTCAAATCATCGGCAAACATTCTGTCAAAACCAACGGCAATACCGCGAGTGTAGCCATTAAATGCACTGCTATGTTTTGACTTGTTATACAGTCCCTGGGCCCAGATGCCACCAAATTCGACATCTGCATCACCGCCACTGCGACCAATGCCTGCCAACATCATACGATCTAAAACTAATGATGAAAGCGCGTTTTGCGTGTATACGCTGGCAGACTGTGCAACAAAGTTTTTTTCTGGGTTTATTGCAGCGCCCGCTTCTTCAACAGCAGCAATATCTGATGCTGTGCCAGAAGCTAGTTTTTCTTGGAATATTACCGATAAGTCATTTAGACGAACAGACGAAGATTCTGATGAACTTGAAATTACACGCGCAGTTTCTGGTGTAATATTATTCTGTGACGCAATATCTTCAACAGATTTTATGGTCGCGGTCACATCGCCACCAGACCAGGTCAAATCATAAATCGAACTGACAATATCAATATTGTTAAATGTCTGATTGCCAAAGACGTGAAATATACCAGCCTTGTCCAAAGATAACTTTAATGTACCAGTGCCTGTAAAACCACCGTCATCATTCACTGTAATCTGTGCTGTATCCCCGCTGCGCAATGTCGCCAACATCGTACCATCAAGAACTATTGAGCCCTGAGTTATATCACTGCTGCCGATATCCATCGTTGCACCAGTCGCGATATTTAGTATACCACCGCCTGTGATGCCGCCACTGAAAACAGAATCCGCGTTAAGGTTAATAGTTCCATCGTTGTGAATGTCATTCTGCACACCGTTTGCAGTGTTACCTTTAAATGTTGCAGAACCGTTAAAGGTAACTGTATCATTATTATAAATCGCACCACCATAACCACCAGACGTGTTGTTCGTAAATGATACGTCATTATTAAATACTATTGTTGATGTGCCTGTTGTGCCACCAGATGACGATACATAATTCCATATCGCACCGCCATCCAAGGTCGATGTATTTTTATTAAAATATGTCGAACCATTTATTGTAATATCAGAATCTTGACCAGAACCATCAAATGCACGCGCAACTATCGCACCACCATAGGCACCAGAACTGTTAGAATCAAAACGATTTATACTGTCTGCATCACCAATAACTAATGTTGCCGTTCCTGTATTGCCACGATTATGTATTGCGCCACCACCGCTTTTGGTCGCACCTGTATCATTGGCGATATTACCTTGAAACGTATTTTGGGCACCTGTAATATTTAAATCACCGGCATTAAATATTGCACCACCATAACCACTGGCCGACTTATTACCTGTAAAAGATATATCTGATGCAGATAATGTTACAGTACCACCATTATCAAATGCACCGGCACTGTTGCTGGTCTGGTTTGCAGCAAACAAGATATTTCCAGTCGTATCTAATGAAACAGAACCGCTATTCTTTAGGCCACCGCCATTGCTGCCACTGTTATTTGAAAAAATAAAATCACCAGATGTACCAATAATATTTCCCCTGTTTACCAAAGAACCATTTAAACTGTTTGTATTATCAGAAAATGTCGCACCATCGGAAAATGACACTGTTGCACTTGTAGAATTATTTAATAATGTACCAACACCAGTATTGCTGGAAAATGTCGCACTGTCTTTAAAGGTTAAACTGGACATCGCTTCGCCGATATATATCGCAGATGCACCTGATGCGACATTATTGCTGAAAGTCGCAGACTGTGCAAAAGTAGTATTACCGCCCATAATAGCAAGTGCACCACCACTTTTACCGGCGCTGTTACTGTCAAAACTTGCAGCACCATTAAATATCATATCGCCAGCAGACATAATCGCACCACCCTGAGATGCTGATTCATTGCCAATAAAATTTGCATCGCCCGCAAAAACAATCATACCATTTCTGTGATTTATCGCACCACCACCTGCATATACCCCATTCATACTTTCTGTAACTTGGTTATTACTGAAAGTCACAGAATCAGTAAATAATATATCTGGTGATGTTGCATTGCCAAGACCATAATTAAATATCGCACCACCACCATTGTTATTGTTGGTGGAATTATTTTCAAAGTTCGCAGAACCATTAAATATAATCTTGCCACCTTGTGTATAACCAACACCAGACAATGATGATAGCCAGCCATTACCAATAACGCCACCCATACCGCCGTTATTCAGCGAATTTCCTGAAAAACTGCTGTCGCCATTAAAAACTAAATAGACACTTGGTACATCCTGCATATAAAAAACACCACCGTTGTTCGCAGTTGTCGAAGCAATGTTTTCTGCGACTAAATCTGTATACGTTGTGTTGGTATCAATAACTTGACGCGCTGTAATTGTTTCTGAGAACGCAGGCATAACCAATAATGCTGGCAATACAGACACACCCAGAAGTTTAGTATAAAAATTGTTTTTCATGTATATCCTTTTTTTTGCTTGTACATTTTTAGATATACAACTTGTGTAAAAAAAAATAACTAGGTTCGTTTTCACAACCTAGTTATTAAGATAAATTTTATAAAATTATTAAGACATTTCAATTAACATAATAAATAAATTATGTTACTTAACGAGTGTTTTGTCTTAGTACTTTTTGTGCCGCGTTATAAGTAATGGTTCCAGGCACAAAATCCATAACAAATCTGTCGACTATTTCTGTTGGGAAACCGCCGACAAGTAGTGCGTCCAAGAATAATAATGATGTATTTGGATGCGATTTTAAGTATTTACGCATACTGTCAACAACAATTTCAGATTCGACATCTGTTAAAGAATCACCTTCTGTTAATTTTTTTGCCAAATCAGGATATTCTGTTGCCAAAGATTTCATTATATTGCCTAAACTTGGGCCTAATTTCGCCAAGGTATCGTTTAATTTCGTATTCAATTCCTTGTTTGATAATGTTTTTGCTATTAATTTCTTGGTCACAATATTTGCGCCAGCACCAAACAATAAAGCCAATACGAAAATAGAAAAGGAATGTGACACTATATTAAATTGTTTCTCTGTCCAATATTGTTGGAATAATATGGTTTTGTATTCCCCGTTATCGTTATAAAAATATGTACTGTCAATAAAGTTAATCATTGCAGCAGAAAGTATAATAAACGTTCCACGAGTAGCCAATGAAACCTTTTCATAAAAAGGCATTTTTAAACGGCTGCCATCATTTTTGTGGATTATTTCTTCGTATACATAATGTGCGTGCGGATCAAAAAACGAACGGTTTGTTTCCGCTTTTTTTTCTGCAAGCACTTCACGACTTTGCGCAAATTTATTTTTTTTCTTGTTTAACATATACAATCCTTTTTGATTATCAATTTGTTTATCACATATATAAATATAATACATATTTTTATTTTGTCAATTGTTTTTTCTATTTTTTAGACTGTATTCTGATGTTATTAGTTTCGATATATTATTCATCTAGTGCCAGAATAAATATCCCCAACTTATCAGCCTGCTTAATCACGTTTTCTTTATCAACAACAAAACAGGTTTTTGTATTAACAACAATCCCACGCAAATGCGCAGCCGCAACAGCATTAACCGTATCAACACCAATCGCAGGTATATCAATCCGTAAATCCTGATTCGGCTTTGTCATCTTGGCAAAAACACCGCTTGATTTTTTTACCTTTTGACGCATTTGCACAATGCGTTCCAGCATACGTGCCGTGCCTTCGGCTGCTTCTACCCCCAGAACATGCGTGTCAACAACAACAGATGCACCAATATCTGCAGCACCGATTAGATGCGAAACCTCTATCGCGCGCGCTATATTTTTTTCATCAGATTTGGTTGGTTTGCGCTTTGTTTGTACACCTGAAACTTCAAATGTTAATTCTGGTGCTAAATCTTGTGCAGCAACAATTTCAAATCCTTGGTCTTCAAGAACCTTGTTAAATGCAACAGCCATCGAATCATACCCCCGTTGATGTTTTATTATTTTTAATAGTGTTCGTAATGTCCAAAAATCAGGACGTAAATCAGATAAATTAGGATGCCCCAATGAACCAACAAATACAACCTTGGTTATGCCACGACTGCGCACCGCACGTACCGCACGCCCTGCCCCGCCAAGACGAATTACCATATCCGGATTCAGGCGCATATCTACAAAATTTTTTAGTCCTATGATAAATACGTCCCAACCTGCCCTGCGTAATGCATCACGCGTAAAAAAAGGCAGATCTAATGCGCCGGCAACCAATGCTATCTTTTTATCAGTTTTTTTTGCGTTCATATTTTATATGGTACGAATAAATCAAACTGGAATCAAGTTACAATTTATGATAAAATTAACTAAACGATAGTATTTATAGGTTAAAAAAATGAAAAAAATATCTTATTTTTCTTTAGTCGTATTCGCATTATTGAACTCTGCTGCGAATGCGTCATATGATGATGATAAATTCAAGGCAGAAATTGCTGATGGACTGGATTTAGTCGTTGCAGAAGATACCGCAATATTTATCCAAGATGATGCACCAGGTGAACTGGGGCGCGAAGTTTATGAAATCGCAGACGCTGTTAATCCTGATGATACAAGATTGTTCATACCAACAACACACTATTTGCGTATGGGTGCCGGAATTAATATAGGTGACGCGTCATCCAAGGCGCTTTATAATGGTGCAAAATTTAGTTTATCAGACAGCTATTCTGTGCAAATTGGATTAGGTTGGAACCTGTCGTCTTATGTGCGCGCAGAATTAGACTTGCAGATGTCTGAATTTACGTTTTCTGGTCTGGACAACCTGCAGGCGACACAACATACAATTGATGGAATGTTGTACTTTGATTTTGCACGCAGATATGTGCAAATGGGGGACATCACAAAACGAAGAACTTTTGTTCCTTATATGGGAATCGGCGCAGGATTTGGTACATTTGATTACCAAGGATATGATGGCAAAGACGGTTTAATGATTGCAACACCACAAGTCGCATTAGGTATTAACTTTATGCTGACAGACTTAATCGGTATCGATGTTATGTATCAATATAAAATGCTTGTCAGTAATGGCTTTGGATGGGGGGCAGAAACACTGGATATCAATAACATAAGTAATATTATGACATCTATACGTATGAACTTTTAATAAACAAGGCAAATAAAATGAAAGCAAAATTACTATTTACACTTGTCTGTATTGCACCAATGACTGTGAATGCAGCAATACCATATCGTGTCGAACAAGTTAAAATGCCAACCGTTCAAGAAAATGAAACTTATGCCAGTGAACATAGATTCTATATCGGCGGAATGTACAACCTGTCTTTGTGGCAAGATTATACAAACGATGCTAATTTGGCAATTAACGGCAAAAGCAGTAAAAACTTTGAGGGGCTGGTTGGTATGCGAATTTTTGATACCTTCAGAATGGAATTAAACTATATACACCAAACAGCCAAATGGAATCAATTGAAATTCGACAGCGAAACAATATTGGCCAATGCAATAATTGATGCAAGAATTGACAGTTTATATCGAATCTTAAGAAACCAAATGATTATGCCTTATGTCGGGATTGGCGCTGGCGCAGCATGGAACTTTGGCAGCGATGGCACACAGGTAACAAAAAAAATATCACCTGTTGTCGCTGCAATGGCGGGTATCAGCGTTGAATTCAACCCTATATTCGCACTAGATTTTGGATACAGATATTTATATATGTTCAGCCAGAAAAACAATGTTATGCCAGAATTTAACCCATCTGCACACCAATTTCGTATAGGGGCAAGGGTCGGCTTTTGATTAGGTGTATATAAATATGAATAAATGCCCATTCTTTGAAAAATGCGGTGGATGTATGTTTGATTTTACAGCCACAGACTATAAAAAACAAAAATTAAACACAATTAATAAAATTCCTGTAACCGACCAACCAATATGGTTGGAACCAGGTAATCGCAGACGTGCAGATTTTGCATTTTCTGGGGGAAAGTTCGGACTGTTTGAATCAAAAACAAAGAATATAATCCCAATCAGCAAATGCCCAAACCTGACACAAGAAATCAATGACATTTTATCAAAACTTATAAAACTGCCTTGGGTTGGAACCGGCGCATGCCTGATTACAAAATGCGACAACGGTATTGATGTCGCAATAACATCTGATGTGCCGTACTTTTCTGCGGAATTTAAAAACGCAATCGCAACACTGACTGTTGTTAGAGCAACCTGGAACAATAAAGTCATTATACAAAATAAAAAACCAATTATTTCATTTGGAAATACCACTGTCGAATATCCAGCAAACGCATTTCTGCAACCAAGTATTTTTAGCGCGGATATTATGCGTAAAATGGTCAAAGAATATACAACTGATTTTAAACGAATCGCTGATTTATTCTGTGGACTGGGAAATTTTACATTCGAAACAAATGCTGATGGATTCGACCTTGTTGGCACAGGTAATAAACGCGATTTATTTAAAAAACCATTAAGTACCGCAATGCTAAACCAATACGACTGTGTAATAATGGACCCACCGCGTGCAGGTGCACTGGCACAAACAAAAGAAATCGCAGACAGTAATGTAAGACGCGTGATTTATATTTCCTGCAATCCTGATACTTTTATGCGAGATAAAAAAATTCTGGAAAAAGGCTGGTATAAAAATATAAAACTTATTCCAATAGACCAATTTGTCGGCAGCAGCCATTGGGAACTATTTTCCGTATTCGATAAATAAAATTGCGCCCCAAAAGGCGCATTATTCATTTTCCAAATTTTCCACTGCGCGGAAATCCAACCGGAACAGTACGCCCCTGTGATGCGCGCTTAGCACGCCATGGCGCCCAGTCATCCAACTTTGTCGTGCCACGACCAGTCGTCCATCCAAATCCATCAGCGGCATTAAAGAACATAACATCAAGAACATATGTTCGTTCAGCATTGTATTTTTGTAAAATTACACCCTTGCCACGCGACATCTGCGGAATTTCATCTGTGGCAAATATTAATAACTTGTCATTAGAACCAGACATCGCAATACTGTCACCAGAAACCATAACGCACATATGTGCAGGATTTTTTGGGTCTGTGTTCATAACCTGTTTACCGTTCTTGGTTTGCGCAACACACGCATCGCCAGTTATTACAAAGCCGTTACCATGTCGCGAAACAAGTAAATATTTTGCATTCACATCAAGAACAAACGCATGAACTATTTCTTCATCTGCGCCAATATCAGCCATCATACGAACAGATTCACCAAAACCGCGCGCAGACGGTAATTCATTCGCAGATAATGTGAACATTTTGCCACCAGATGCAAATAAATTAATTTTATCCGTTGATTGTGCATGAAACGCAGTTTGCAATTCATCCCCTTCTTTGAACTTTAAATCCAGCGCACCTAAATCAAGATGCCCCTTGGCCGCACGTATCCAGCCCATCGTAGATAATATAATTGTCAAAGGTTCTTTTTCTATGAATTCATCCGCATTTACGACAAGTTCTTCGGTCTGCACCGCCCAGGTCGTGCGACGACGACCAAGTTTTGTCTTTTTATCGTAAGTAGTTTTTATATCATTAAACCATGCTTTTAATTGCTGATTTTGTGTTTCTTCACTGGCTAATAATGCCTGCAGCTGTGCCTGTTCTTCCCGCAGGGCGGCATCTTCGCGCTTTATTTCCATCTCTTCCAATTTGCGCAATGAACGCAGACGAGTGTTTAATATTGCCTCTACCTGAATTTCTGACAAATTAAATTCTGACATCAAAACAGATTTCGCATCGTCTTCGTTACGAATTATCTCTATTACACGGTCTAAATTTAAATAAACAACCAGCAAACCACCCAAAATTTCAAGCCGGCGGGCAATATTCGTCAAACGCCAATTCGTGCGCCGACATAATACAGACTTTTGATGCGCAACAAATTCACGCAATACATCACCAATCCCCATAACACGTGGCGCGCCATTGGAATCAATAACGTTGAAATTCATATTAAAACGATATTCCAAATCAGTCAGTGCAAATAAATGCGCCATCATCTTGTCAGCCGGAATATTGCGCGATTTTGGTGTAATAACAATACGAACATCAGTTGTAGATTCATCTATTATATCATCAACCAAAGGTAACTTTTTGCCATCAATTAATGCACCAATCTGTTCAACTAATTTTGACTTTACAATACCATACGGAATTTCAGTAACAACAACCTGCCAACCACCACGTTCAAGATTTTCTATTTCCCAACGGGCACGTATGCGAAATGCACCGCGACCAGTATCATAGTTCTTGACAATCGTATCAAAATTATCAATCAAAACGCCACCCGTTGGAAAATCAGGACCGACCATTTTTTTGATAATTTGCGCAGTTGTCGCATCAGGGTTGTCAACAACTAGGTTTAAAGCATCACAAACCTCTGCCACGTTGTGGGTCGGTATGTTCGTCGCCATACCAACCGCAATACCCATTCCACCATTGGCTAATAAATTCGGAAACGCACCAGGCATAACAACAGGCTCAACAGTTGTGCCATCAAAGTTTGGCATCATATCAACACTGTCTTCATCCAAACCTTCCATAATCAACATAGCCGCAGAAGTCATTTTGGATTCTGTATATCGATATGCCGCCTGAGGATCACCATCAATGTTACCAAAATTCCCCTGACCATCAATCAAAGGATAACGAACAGAAAAATCCTGAGCCAGACGTACCATCGCGTCATAAACAGAACTGTCACCGTGCGGATGATAATGCCCCAATACATCACCAACAACTGTTGCGCACTTTCTGAACGCCGCATTAGGTGCCAATCGCTGACGAAGCATAGAATATAAAATTCGGCGATGTACAGGCTTTAACCCATCGCGCACATCAGGCAATGCACGTGATACAATCGTGCTGACCGCATAAGATAAATAACGTTCTGATAATGCATCAGATAGTTGCTGTGATTCAATGTTTTCAATAAATTCTTTTCCCATAATGTTCAAAATTTAAAACATTTGAAAAAAAATAACAACAGAAAAAAATTAGATTTATTTTTAACATATTAATAATAATAAATACTGCCAAGGAATAAGCATAAAAAAAAACACATCATTGATAATTGATATACGACAACACCGTAAAGATGACTGAACAAAAAAAAATTCCCCCAATCGGGGAAATTTTTTATTATTTTGCTTCGGCGTCTTCTGGGATAACCGAAACTGTTTTGCGGTCGCCATTGCCTTTTTTGAATTTGACAATACCAGCGATTTTCGCAAACAGTGTGTGGTCTTTGCCCATACCAACATTCAATCCAGGGTGTACAGATGTACCACGTTGACGAATGATGATGTTTCCAGGGATAACACGACTGCCACCAGATTTTTTAACACCTAATCTGCGTCCTGGTGAATTGCGTCCGTTCATTGATGCCGAACCCGCTTTCTTATGTGCCATAGTATCGCTCCTTAGGCTTTAATATCTGTTATTTTCAGAACAGTAATATACTGACGATGGCCCTTGGTGCGGCGATAATTCTGGCGACGTTTCTTTTTGAAAACCAGAATTTTGTCAGCGCGTTTCTGTTCGACAACTTCTGCAACAACCTTGGCACCGTCCAAGAATGGGGTACCAACCTTGTCACCGACCATTAATACTTGGTCGAATTCAACTGTACCTGTGGCATTCAGTTTTTCAACCTTGATAACATCGCCCTGTGTAACGCGATATTGTTTGCCACCGGTTTGAAAGATTGCAAATTCGCTCATATTCTTTCTCTTGTTTATTTTGTTGTTTATTATTAATATTTTGCGCCATTTTGACGAAAAGTTTATGCAAATTTTATGTTTTTTTTACAAAAAGTCAAGCATTTTGTCGAAAAAATTATGCAAACCCCATTTTTAAGCATTGAAAAAGCCCCCAATTGGGGACTTTTTTAGTTTTAACTGAAATTAATGAGGCATTTTCGCTTCTGTAAAAATAACGTGCTTGCGCAATTTTTTATCGTATTTACGGAATTTCATTTTGCCTGCTGTATTTTCAGACTTTGTATTTTTCGTTGTGATATAGAATACCCCAGTTTCAGGATTTCTTAATTGTACAACTTCTTTGCTACCTTTTTTAGATGCCATTTTTATCGCCTTTATATTATTATGCGAAGATTTTATGTTAAATTTTACTGGAAATCAAGTTTTTTTTATAATAAAATATAAAAAGTTGATTTTTTTGCGGGTATGGCGAAATTGGTAGACGCGCTGGATTTAGGTTCCAGTGGGGCAACCCATAAGAGTTCGAGTCTCTTTACCCGCACCAAACCTTTCCCCCCCGCGGATAACAATTGAGCCATAAGTAAAATGTAGAAATTGGTAGACGCGCTGAATTTAGGTTCCCTGCGCAACCCATAAGAGTGCGCCGCTCTTTACCCGCACCAAACCTTACCCCCCGCGCGCAACAGGTCAAAAATTCCTTTGAATACTGTCATATATATAAAAGCCCAAATTTATGATATATTCTTATTATGGTCACAGATGTTAAATATTTTATTTCCCAGACCGGCGATGGTTTTCAAGCGGTATACCAAGGGCAAACCATTGGTGAAATAACTTTTGCCCGTGTTGGTTCAGATAAAATAATAATTGACTATACTGGGGTCGCCCCAGAATTTCAGCACCAAAATATCGGATTAACATTAGTTCGAAACGTCGCAAATATGGCACGTGTTCAGCACAAACATATTTTAGCACTGTGTCCTTTTGCGCGCGCAATGTTCAATCGATATTCAGAATTTGACGATGTTCGTTTAATGCGTGTCCATTAAAAAATTACATTGCAAGATTTTTGCTTTTTTTCTAACATTTCTTTTATAGAAAGGAAGAATTATGCCAAAAATATCACGCCCAATGTTAATTTTCTTAATTTTCTTAAATGGTTATGTCAGTTTATCTTTGGAATTATCTGTTCTGCGCCAATTATCTTTTTATGTTGGCAGCAGTGCAGTTATAACCAGTATTATTATGGCAATTTTTCTGGGGTTTATGTCACTGGGGTATTTTGTTGGCGAATCACAGCGTGTAAATAATGCAAAAATACGTAAAATTTTAAATATCAGCTTTTTAATTATCGCCGCATTATCTGTCTTTGGGGCCAGCTTTCCATTGATAACGACTTATTTTATAATGATGTATAATGGCGGTATAACTTCTGGTGCGGTACAGACATTTATTTATTCACTAATATTTTTATCTGCTGGGCCATTTTTATTTGGTTTTAATACAACACTATTGTCACGACAATTACATTCACTTGGTAAAAATTGCACAGGCAGTATAATGGCATGGGATACAATCGGTTCTGTGTTTGGTTCTATTGCAACGACATTGTTGCTGATGCCATTTCTGGGAGTGAATTATACAGTTGTTTTAATAACACTATTGGCGGTGGTGGGCGCATTGATTTTAAGCAGAACACTGTTGGTTTGGATAATATGTATTATTATACTTTTTGCATCTGTATTTATAAACAGCAATACATACCAACGTCGCACATTTGGTATTTTAGTAAACAATGCTAATTCTACGATTTCTGTACTGGAAGAAGAAGGCGAGCGAATATTGTATATGAACGGTCTGCCAATGAGTGTATATTGGCCTGAATCAGGTGCCGCAGCAGAATATATAAACTATCTGAATCAAAATTTTATCTATACTATGCCCCAGAACAAGGTATACAAAATTCTTGTACTTGGCGCAGGTGGATTTACGCTGGGGCTGCAAGACACACATAATGATTATACTTTTGTTGATATCGAACATACCCTGCAACACGTGTCTGAAAAATATTTTCTGGGACAAAAATTGACCCCAAACAAAAAGTTCATTGTTGCAGATGCTAGTCAATTTTTAAAAAATACCGATATACAGTATGACTTTATTTTATTAGATGTGTATTCAAATTCATTTCAAGTCCCCGAAGGATTTATTACAGCTGAATTTATGTCACGACTGCGTTCGCGCGTTGCCCCAAATGGTATAATCGCAATGAATATGATTGTTTCAGCAGAATTTGGTGATAAATATTCACGTGTTTTTGACAATACTTTCCACACTGTATTTCCATATAATACAACACGTCAGATTATTGGTGATTTTGACCCATGGAATAATACTGATGGGGCGTCTAATATTGTATACATATATTATAACGTTGAAAATAATGGTCGCATTTATACAATAAACAAAACACCGGTAATATATGATAGACAATAAAGTTTATTTATAAAATATAAGCACAAAGTTCCCAGATTAAGAAAACTTTTTTAATCAGACATTCAACAACCTTTCATATATAAAGCATTCCATTTGTGGTGATATTTTTTTGATAAACCGTATATATTCATCAAAAAACTATAACTGGCACAACCATCCAAGGTACAATAACTATATTGACTGCTGCATTGCGCGTGGCCTGTTATACTGCCCAAATTGCCATAATTAGCACTAAAGGTCATAGTTGATTCATCTGCGGTATAATCAATCGCCCCACAAAATTTCGAAATAAATTTTGTGGGGCACAACGGGGGCAGGAAATTAAAAGAATAAAACAATCGTTTTTATTGCAAATTTAGTTATTTCTTTAAATTTTCTGCAACGAAGTTCCAGTCAACCAGATTATTTAAAAAACTGTCTATGAAATCTGCACGCTTGTTTTTATAATCCAGATAATACGAATGTTCCCACACGTCAAGTGTTAATATTGGCGTCATATTATGTGCAATCGGTGTATCTGCATTGCTGGTATTTATAATCTTTAAAACATCACCATCGCGTACCAACCATGTATAGCCACTGCCAAATAAACTGGTCGCAGCAGTCTTGAATTGCTGTGCAAAATTTTCCGCACTGCCAAACTGTGCAATTATTTCTGCTGGAATTTCTGCATCACACTTTGGACACATTCCATGAAAGAAAAAGTCGTGATTGTAAACCTGGGCCGCGTTATTAAATATCTTTTGTTCTGCTGGTTTTTTTGCAGATTCTTGAATTATATCAATTAACGACATTTCTGCATATGGGGTGTCAGATATCAATTTGTTCAGGTTTTCTATATATGTCGCAACATGACGACCATGATGCGTTTCAAGTGTTTCAGCAGATATATATGGCGCCAATGCATCTGGCGCATATGGTAAAGGAAACTGTGATAGTGTAAACATATTTTTCTCCTTGGTGTTTGTTTCATCTTATTGTGCTTTATTAAATAAAATTATCAACAGGAAAATTTTATTAAAAATATCTTGCACATTAATTAATATATTTTCTATAATCGAATTATTAGAAAGGAGTAAATATGAAAAAATTGTCGCTGTTGTCTGCTGTTTTAGGTTTGTCTTTGGTAGGCAGCGCAAACGCAAATGAAACAATAACAATTTATTATTCACCAACATGTCCATATTGTCACTATGCACGTAATGATATCTCTGACGGCTTGATTTATGAATACCCAAATATTTCTGTTACAGAAATTGATGTTTCAAAATCTGAAAATCGTGGCCTTTTTGGTTCAGCACTGGAAAAATGCGGATTGGAATCTGGCGGGGTGCCTGTGGTTGTTTTTGGCGACACTTGTAAACAAGGATATTCAGGACTGTTGAAAGACGAAGTTCGTAAATTTTTAGATGCCAATCTTAATGAAGATGAAAAAACACAAGTTGCCGCTAATCGCAAGGCAATGGAAGAGAATGCAGATGACTTTAAGGCAAACAATACAGATCGTAAAAATGCGGTTACACAATATGTTCATAAGCAATCTGAAAATACAGAAAAACCTGCAGAGAAACCTGTTGAAAAACCTGCGGAGTCAACCGTTGAAAGTCCAGCAGAACAGACTGCAGAAGTTGCCGATGCAAAATAATGTTAATTAGATAATATTGTGTATTTATTTGGGGCTGATATTCTTTTTTTGATATTTAGTAAGGTTTTGTCTTTAAAAAATAATATCAGCCCAGTTTATTTATATAACAGGAATAAAATATGTTCGATTTAACTGTACTTGATTATGTTTATATTGGTGTAGTGTTGGCTTCTACGATTTGGGCAACAATACGTGGCGGGGTATATGAAACAGTCGCAACAATGTCTTGGGTCGTTGCGGCAGTTGCGGCGCGTTTTGCTTCGCCTTGGTTGGATAAATTATTACAATCTTGGTTCAATTTGTCGGATTCAACTGTTGGAACGTTGGTTGCGTCTTATTTCGTGGTTTTCTTTGCTGTATTGTTATTATTTGGTTTTCTAAACCAAAAATTGCGCGATAAAATCCAAGACAGTATTATGAATATAACAGATAAAACACTGGGGGTTATTTTCGGAATAATTCGCGGCGTTGTCGTTATGGGGGGCGTGTATTGGGGCGCACTGTGGTATTATTCTGATATGCCTTTCTTACCACAATGGTTGGCACAGGCACGTATGCGACCAATTATGCAAATAACAGCAGTAAAATTAGACGAATGGTTCTTTCCAGGCCCTGAAAATAAGCTGTTGGCACGTGATGTGGCGGGCGCACGTGAAGCAATAGAAATTTATAATAATTTAATTAATCCTGCGATTACAGAAAAGTTAAAAGAAAAAAATACCGATGATTCCGCAACTGTTGATACGTCAGAAGAAACAGGATATAAATCGTCTGAACGCGCAGCATTGGAAAACCAATTACTGCAGATAGAAACTGTTGCGCGCGCAATTGAAGAACAGACGGAAAAATCAGAAGAAAATATATCAGCAGATTCTGTACAATAATTTCCCCATTTGGGGATTTTTTTTCTTTGATTCTGATTGCTGTCTGGATTCTTTTTACGCAGGAATTTTGTGTATGCACAGCGCACTGTTTATATTTATAACCTGCACTGTTTTCTTGTCAAAACAGTGTTCGTTCTTTGCCATAGCTATGCCGTTACAAATTGTGACAATAACACAGATACCGTAAAAAAATCTTATACAATATCTTTTGTGACATCAAAAAAACCTGTAGTTAATTACAGGTTTTGGGGTTGTCGTAGGTTATATTTATTTCTTCTTTTTAACATCTGACTTTTTTAACTTAACGGTTGGCTTAACACGCTTTTTTGCAGATGGTCTTTTTATTTCTGCAGACATTATTTCCATATCTGCTTGTTCATCAGAGGCGTCTACAAAACCTTTGATTTTTTTATGCAAATCAGGATGCCTGTCCGCATACCTTTTTATGCCAATCAAGATTGCAGCCGCAATTAATTTTTCGATATCCTGAATATCAAGATGTTCTGATAACTTGCTGCGAACGTTGCCCATTATATTATTCAATGCGTTCTTGGCACGTCTGATAAAGGTCCTGCGCCTGTGTGCACGAACAATCTCGCGCAGCCACATCAGAATAATCATCGCAACCAATGGTACAATTACACAAAATAGAAAATACCGATACCAACTGTCACAAAATGCAGTCGGAAACATCGCATCGCATACACGTTGAAAGTGCAATACTGATACTGCCAACATTTCATAAACAGCCAATACAGTAAAACAAATTTTCGATTTTAAAAGCATCTTTTTCTCCTTGGGTTCTTAATACTGTAATTTTATAAAAAATATTATAAAAAATCGTCAGGTATCTATTCCGAAAATAAATTCCCTGTATTTCACAGGGAATGAAGGGAGAGAAGAAGATTAAATTTATTCGCGCCAAACAACAGTTTCAAACATCTGATTAAGCCTGTGACGCAAATCATCATCAATGAAAAATTGATTTCTTTGCGCGTCTGTTGTTTTGCAATCATCTGTTTCAAAGTGCGGTACATATTTCTGAATTGCAATATTCTTTACATCACGATCAGATAATATGTTCGCAATTTGCATTAAGTCAGACTTATTAATATAACGCGGGTCACATGTTATTCGTACTTCGAATTCCTTGCCCGTGGTTCGCCATATGTCTAAACTTTTTATCATATTATCATAGGCAATGTTTTGACCGGTTAAATCAGGATACTTTTCACGTGTAGCCTTGAAATCTAGACCAATCCAGTCAATTGTGTCAGATGCTTGCCCCAATACGTGCGGATAAAATCCGTTTGTGTGTATGCCTATCTTGAAACCCATTTCACGTACTTGTTGCATATACTGAATTAGTGCGGGGCCTTGCATTAACGCTTCGCCACCAGAAAAAACAACCGCCTCTAACTTGCCAATACGATTATGCAACCATTCAAGTATGCGCGATGGATCGTATTCACCATTGCCAACAGATAATAAATGTGGATTGGAACAATATGCACATCGCAATGGACAACCAACCAAGAATATTACCGCAGATAATTTCCCAGGATAATCTATTGTCGTGAACGGAACCAATCCACCAATCTGAATTTCAGCCATATCTTATGCTGCTTTCTTTAACAAATCACAGTGACGTTGACCCGCAGATAGACTGTTCGCCTCTGTAAAGGTTTTGCGTTCGCAGAATTCTGAATATTTACCAATGTTAAAGTTCTTTACAGGTCGAATAAAACCCATTGAACGTGAAAAAACTTCGCATGGTGTTCTGTGTGCATTTTCAATCATAATATTCTCCTACGTTTGTTAGATTTGTTATTTTTATTTATTCTATTGTTTGTTTTCTTGGTTAGCGGCATTTTCTGCATCGCACTTTGGACAAAATTCGTGTCTGCCAGGCAAATATCCATGCACAGGACAGATTGAAAACGTTGGTGTCAATGTCATATATGGCACTTTATAGTTTTCAAATATTGTTCTGACGATTTTTTGTGCCGCATCACCCGAAGAAACCGGTTCGCCCATATACAAGTGCAACATTGTGCCACCTGTATATTTGCGCTGTAGCTCTTCTTGATGTTCCAGTGCAACAAATGGATCATCTGTAAAATTCACTGGCAATTGTGTCGAATTTGTATAATACGGTGCATCCTTGGTACCAGCAGTGATGATATCGGGGAAGTTCTTGACATCTGTTTTTGCAAAACGATACGAACATCCTTCTGCTGGGGTTGCTTCTAGATTATACAAATTCCCTGTTTGTTCTTGGAATGTCGCCAGATTTTCACGAATAAAATCCATAACGTCCAAAACCAACTTCTTGCCCATCGGTGTGGCAATATTTTCACGATCACCCGTAAAATTACGAACCATTTCATTCGCACCATTCACACCAATTGTCGAAAAGTGATGATCCCAGTTGCCCAGATAACGTTTTGTGAATGGATATAGGCCACGTTCCATATTCTTGGAAATAATATCACGCTTGATTTCCAATGCGTCACGACCTAAATCCAATAAGCGCTTTAGTTCTGTGAACAAACCTTCGCGGTTGCCACGATGTACATAACCTAAACGCGCTAAATTAATTGTAATAACACCAATCGAACCTGTCTTTTCCGCAGAACCAAACAGACCACCGCCACGCTTTAGCAATTCACGTACGTCCAGACGTAAGCGACAGCACATAGAACGAACATCTGTTGGATTCAAATCAGAGTTCAAAAAGTTCTGGAAATTTGGTATCCCGTATTTCGCAGCCAATTCAAATAATGGTTTTACATTGGGGTGTTCCCATGGAAAATCATTAGTAATATTATATGTCGGTATCGGGAATGTAAATGGACGACCAAGCGCATCACCTTCGGTCATAACCTCTAAGAATGCCTTGTTTATCATATCCATTTCTGGTTGCAAGTCACCATAGGTAAAGTCTTGCTGTTGTTTGCCAACAAATGGATGTTGCGATTTTAAGTCTTCTGGACATGTCCAATCAAATGTGAAATTTATAAACGGTGTCTGTGTACCCCATCTGCACGGAACAGCACAATTAAAGACCAATGTTTGCATCGCATTTTTTACATCTGCATACGATAAGTTATCAATCCTGATATATGGCGCCAAATAAGTATCAACAGATGAAAATGCCTGCGCACCCGCAAACTCGTTCTGCAAGGTACCTAAAAAGTTCACCATATGCGAAATTGCGGTTGCCATATGCTTAGCCGGTTCGCATTGCAGATATCCGTCAACACCATTAAATCCTTCGTATAATAATTCACGCAAAGACCAGCCAGCACAATACCCAGTCAACCATCCCAAATCATGTATATGAATTGCAGCAGTCTTGTGCGCATCAGCAACGGCCCGCGGATACAGATTTAACCAATATTCCGCGGTGACGCGTTCACTGGTACGCAATATCAGCCCACCGATGGAATAGCCGACATTTGCATTTTCTTTGATACGCCAATTTGAACCACCAACATAGCCTTCGATTACCTCAACAGCGTCAACCATAGATTCGCGAATTTCAGTCCGCTTTTGACGATATATGATATATGCCTGTGCTGTCTTGTATGCCTTGTTATCCATTAATGTTTTGATAACAATGTCTTGGATATGTTCAACAGATGGTGTCTTTTGTGCAAAACTGTCATCAAGATTCTTTAATACATCTTGGGTAATTTTTACAATTTCTACATCTGAAACCTCTGCCGTGACGGCAACAGCTTTCTTAATAGCCTCATATATTTTCTTGGAATCAAAAGGCACTGTTTCACCGCTGCGCTTTTGTACCGCAACCAAATGAGTGACCAGTGTCGGTGTAATCTGAATTTTAATTTCGCTTTGTGTTTCTGACATCTTAAAAACTCCAATTCTTGTAAAAACACAACATATAGTGGTTGTTTATTAAGTTCGATAACAATATATAGTTTTATTGCTTAATCGGCAATATATAAAAACGCAAAAAAAATTTTTTTTTGCTTTACTTTAAAAAAAGCAGGTTTTCTGCATACTTCAGTGCAATTACAGAATCGGTCAATTGGCACGAACTGACCTTTTGTACAATAAAAAGCCGTTTTTTGTCCTAGGATATGATTCGTTTTTGTGTATTTTTACCAGATATAGATACGAATCTTTTTCTTTTTTACTATATATTGTAATGATTCGAATCGTATCTGCAATATGGCCTGGATGATTATTAGGTTGTTTTTCCTGATGTATTTGTATATATTAAAAATATTGTCATTATGGTGATGACAATATAACAAACTATATATCTTAAGGTTTTTATTATGATGAAAAATATATATGAAATGCTGCAAGATGTATGTTCACGGAATAAAGACGGTATTTTCTTTGTCAGACAGAACGAAACCTATGCAGAATTATTAAAAAAAGTAAAACGCCGCGCAGTATTGCTGGCAGAACGCTTTGGTATTAAAAAAGGCGATACAGTCGGAATCTTGTCTGGGAATACCCCTGATTTCTTGCGGACATACTTTGCGATTACATCACAAGGTGCGCGCGCATTAATGCTGGATACTGGTTTACAGACAACAGAACATATTAATATGATGAAGCGTACTGACTGTAAACTGTTGCTGGCACAAAAGTCATTGTTTATAGATGATGCGCCCTGTGAAATGTTTGATATCGAAAATATAGACGATACAAATGAAGATAACTTTTTAATGACGCAAACAGAACGCAGTGATATCGCACAATTGTCGTTTACATCTGGTTCAACTGGAAATCCAAAAGTAGTTGGTCTGACACACGATAACCTGTTGTCTTTATCAGACGGGGCACAATTTTATAAAGACGTAATTCACCCCGGGTATACTTTCTATGGATTTTTGCCTTTGTACCATATATATGGTGTTGTAATTAATATCATCGTACCTGTTTCACTGCAGGGAAAGTTGTTGCTGCAACCAATATTAAAACCACAGGAATTTATCAAGGACTTTAAACAATATAAGCCAGAGGTTATACCGGCAGTGCCACGTATATGGGAAGTTTTCTATAAGAAAATTGCAGACAGCGCACGCGAAAAACACGTTTGGACACTGATGCGTGTGGTCGTTGCTATGCGCCATGTATTGCGTGCAATCGGTCTGGGGGGGCTGGTAAAAAAGGTCACAAAACCTGTTCACGATGCATTTGGCGGAAATACAAAGGTTTTGGTGTCGGCCGGCGCAACACTAAAACCATCAATTCGTAAATTCTATGAAAGTATGGGATTTGTAGTCGGTGATTGCTATGGCCTGACAGAAACAACAGGTCCTGCAAATTTTAACTTTGCATTCCGCCGCGCAGATGGTTCTATGTATTATGCAGGCCCGCTGCCAGGAAATGAAATTCAAATCCATAATCCAGATAAACATGGTGTTGGTGAAATTTGGGTTCGTGGAAATATGGTTATGACAGGATATCTGGAAAATAACGATGCAAATAAAGAAGCATTTGAAAACGGTTGGTTCAAAACCGGCGATATTGGATGTCTGGATAAATATGGTCGTTTAACTGTAAAAGGTCGTCAAAAGCAGGTCATCGTTCTGGATAGCGGAAAAAATGTTTATCCAGATGAACTAGAGGACCTGTATATGCAAAATGATGAAATATTGAATGCGGCGGTCTTTGAATATGTTATCAAAGACAAAACCGTACCGTTTGCAGTATTTCAGGTAAAACCAGGAACAACTGTTGCACGTGTTGCAATGTTACTAAAAAAATCTAATCTGGCGATTGCGCAGTATAAATGGGTACGACACTTTGCAATTACAGAAGAAGAACTGCCATCAACGTCTGCAAAGAAAGTAAAACATTTTGCAGTTCGCGATATGCTTAATCACGGCGCATTTACACGGGCAGAATAATAAACCTGAATTATAAAGATGGGGAATTTACCCCCATCTTTTTTTATTCTCCGTATTGACAAATTGATATAACGTACCTATATTAATAAACAGGCAGATGAAAGGATTGCAAATATGCAAAATAATAAAAAAGACAATGCTTTTAGAAAAAACACCCAGACCACTGTTAATTTAGAGGCGCTGGTTATGGCCGGTGCACGTGCCGCGCAAGAACGTGTAAAAATTTTAGGCTATATTTTTGAACTGGAACAAAGTCTTAGAAACAATCGTCAAGACAGGGAAGATGTTATCGAAACTGAAAATGCAATTAAAAATCATGAGGCACGCCTTGATATGCTAAATCAGACAATCAAAAATGCAGATGCCGCAAAAAAGAAACTGTTAGATGGTTTGAAATCTCAGAAAGAAGAAATCGAAGACAGAATGGAATTCTATTCAAGAAAAATTGATGCATGTACAATCAATATGTATGATAACAGATTTTTAAATGTCGAATCCGACTGTGATGCATATAACGAAGAATATTCACGCCTGTATAACGAATCTAGAAAAATCGTGGCGGAAATACATAAAATACAAAATATAAAATGAAAAACAGCACCGTTTTGTGCTGTTTTTTTAATTACATATGACAATATATGGGGGCCTTGATTTTTCTTGGTTTATCCCACGTTCACCACAATCCATACAATTAAACTTACGATTTTGTGAACGGTTACTGTCCAACATAACAGGAATATCAATCAGTTCTTGGACACGGTCAATATAAAGCCGATTTGGAAAACCAAAGTAAAAGGCACGTGTACCACCACTGCATTCTGTGGCCAAACCAGGATAACAAGCGGGGTCAGTTAATTTTTCAGAATCCGGTACACATGCAGCCTGACACGTTTCCATATTGGTTATCAGCTTTTCACAATCTGTACACGATGTTTGCGGAACATGCAGGGTTGTCCCCAACGCACCAGTTGTTGTTGCGCCAAATATATGATCGCACTTTGTTGTATCACTTATATCGGTCGGGTTAAGCACACATTCCCATTCCAAGGTATTATAATTTAAACGCGCAACCATCTTATCAGGACATTGTTTTTCTGGGAATGGACTGATACATTCCCACACGTTTTCAACCATAACCGCAGTTTGATTGTCTGCACATAGCGGCCTTTTGGATTCGTCTGGTACACACTGATAGGAATCAGAATCCCATATCATATCACCACCACAATCTGTCTTGGTATTAAAACTGATACACTGCCAACGACCAAATCGAAATACTTTTGTAGTACCAACTGGACATTCAACATCTAAGACCTGGGGCGCAACAAATTCAGTTGCGGTATCTGGCAATTCATATTGGGTCAAATACACCAGTTGACCTTCTTGCAAACCCATTTCGCTTATAATTTCCTTTGGAACGATTCGCTTAGTCGCAGTTCCGCCAGACATAATCATATTTTCATGAAAAATACCGAATGTCCCTGCGTCAGGATAATATTTCTCTAGAACCTCCATCATACTGTTATAATTATCAGGATTAATTGGCGCACTGACAGATACTAAATAACTGAATGCAGGCTTTTTATTCCTGACAATCTCGCAGGATGTTTTTTTTAATCTGCTATCCAGACAAATAAATTTACTAATAATCTGGTTTTGCTGAATGCAAATATCTTGAAAGTCTGTACCGTTAATGTTCGAATTCTGAACCGCTGCAACACACTGGGCAATCGTACGCAGGTCAGACTGAACAATCGCATATTCAGTCGTCTGGGTCACAATATTTTGACTGGGGCTGTCCAGTAAATAATAGCCCGCCATAAACAATGCAACTAAAATCATTATAAAAATATTCATCATTCCCTCTTGCGATTTATAAAAAGTCTAGGTAATATACAAATAAATTGCAACAGGAAATCTGATACTGATATGAAAAAAGTTTTGCTAAGCCTTGTTATAATCTGTTTAACAGCATGTGGTTTTAAGCCAATGTTTTCCGGTAATACCACAGATATCTATGTACATCCTATTAGTGGCATTAACGGAATCGATTTACGTAATGCGCTACGCGCACGGTTCGGTGGCCAACACGGACCAGAATCTGAATATTCACTGCAAATAAACCTGTCCACACCAAATAATCAATACAAGGCATTGGAAAAAACAGGTGATGCAACGTGGCAAGAAGTGTCTTTGACCGCATCATACACTTTGACACATAATGGTCAGGTAATCGCAACAGGTACTGAAACAGCGGCGGAATCATATGTATTTGTTCGATATCTGGTCGCGTCAAATGCATCTTATAATAACGCAATTCAAAATACTATTCAGGTTCTGGCAGAAAAGATTGGAACACGTACAATCGTTGAAACACAGAAACATTCTGGAATAACATCGGATAAAAATTAATGAAATGGCGTGACACTGATTTTAAAACAGGTATATGTGATATTCGTGCCGTGTTAATTTACGGCCCTGATGCGGGTCAAGTTGATGAATACTGCGATATCGCGATCGAAAAACTGGGGGTCGAAAAAGACAATCTGTTTGCACTGGATTCTAATGAACTTAATGAAAAGTCAGACGCATTGTTTACAGAAGCCTGTAGCCCATCAATGTTTGGTGGTCGTAAAATGGTTTTGATTTCAAACGCAGGTGATTCAGATGCAAAAAATATATCTGATCTGGTAAATCATACCGGATTGTGCGCAACTGTTGTTATTGCAGCAGGTGATTTGCGTGCCGGTGGCGGATTGCGCACTTTGTTTGAAGGCGCAGACAATTTGGCAGCAATCGCATGCTATACCGATGATGCACGTACACTGGCCACATTGATACGAAATGAACTTTCTGCATCTGCCGGAATCCAACAAATTACCCCAGATGCAATGGCATATATGACATCACACCTGGGGGGGGACAGGGGTATAACACGTGGATTCCTGACAAAAATCGCCCTGTATGTTAACGATAAACGAATTGTAGAACTGTCTGACGTTGAAAAGTGCCTGCCAGATACGGGGGCGGCGGATATTGATGAATTTTTATACTCTTTGACCGCTGGTCACGTTTCACAAACTATGACGGCACTAGATAGATTACTGTATGATAATAAAGAACCTAATATGTTGCTGCGAATGCTGGATAGCCATTTTAAAAAACTGCAAAACGCGGTCGTTAATGGTCAATTGCCTAATTTATTTTGGAAGGTTCGTGATAAATTTAATGCAGCAATTAAAATTTGGCCAGAATCTGAAATTACTGCTGTATTGATGCGCCTGAATGAACTGGAACGTCAATTACGCACAACAGGAATGCCTGCAGAAATTTTATTGCGCGATTTCGCACTAAAGTTGTCTGTGCGGGCATATAAATTTGCTGTAAAACGAAGGAATTAATTATGTTAGCATCTGTATACGCACCAAAAGATTTTAAAAGATTACGTGCCGCAGGCGATGTTGTCGCACGCTGCTTTGACTTTATTTCACCGCATATCAAGGCCGGTATTTCAACAGGCGAAATAGACAGAATGGTTGCACAATTTTTAAAAGAAAATGGTGCACGCTCTTCGGATTTAGGATATCAGGGATACCCAAAACATATTTGCACATCTGTAAACGATGTTATTGTTCATGGTATACCCAGCGATGATTGTATTTTAAAAGATGGTGATATTGTTAATGTAGACCTAACCGCAGAATACAAAGGGTTTCATGGTGACGCATCACGTATGTTCACAATCGGCCGCGTTTCACAACAGGCACAAAAACTGGTTCAGGTTTGTCAAGACGCATTGAATGCAGCAATTTCTGTATGCGCACCAGGGGTACCACTGTCAGAAATCGGCAAAACAATAGAGGCCGTTGTTCATCCACATGGTTTTTCAATTTCACGTGACTTTGTTGGACACGGTATCGGCAAGGTTATGCACGATGAACCACAAATATATCATTTTTACGACAAGGTATGGGATAAAGTAAAAATGGTCCCAGGATTGGTATTTACAATCGAACCAATGATAAATACAGGATCTGCGGAATGTAAAATAGATGCCGATGGATGGACAGCGCGTACCGTTGATGGCGGTTTGTCCGCCCAATGGGAACACACAATTGGCATTACAGAAGATGGCGCGATTATATTTACTGAAAAAATAGTCTAGGGATACGATATGCCAAAAACAGATCCTGAATTCCATTCCGGACATCGTAGCAGATTAAAACAAAAACTGTTAGACGGTAAATTAACCGGCTATGAACTGTTGGAACTGTTATTGACATACGCGATACCACGGCGTGATGTACGACCCTTGGCACATAGTTTGGTGAAAAAGTTCGGCAGTGTTTATTCTGTACTGCACGCGTCTTTTGATGAATTGATTTCTGTATCTGGTATTGGTCACGGTGCGGCGACTATAATAAAATTAGCAAATGAACTGATTTCTGTATCATATAAAGAACGTGCAGAAGCAGGTACATATTTGGCAGATGATAAATTTATTAGGGACTATTGCAGAAATTTGGTCGCAGGAAAACCAGTCGAAGAATTTCACGTGTTGTATCTGGGAAATGACAGACGTTTATTGTTTGACGAAATACATAGCCATGGAACTATTAATCAATCTGCTGTATACCCGCGTGAGATATCAAGAAAAGCATTGCAACTGAACGCAATCAGTGTCATCTTGGTTCATAATCACCCCGTATCCGAAAATAATTTTTCAAGCGAAGATACAGCCATAACATCTGTAATAGAAGCCTGCTTGAATTCGTTTAGTATTTCATTAATCGATCATTTCTTGGTGACATCTAATGGAATCGTTCATTCATTAAGAGCATCACCATGGCTGAACAAATCATCATTTAAATCAATATAAATTTTATGGATTTATCGGGCCTGTATCATATACATCAAGCCGTTCATACAATTCATCTGTCCCAAGTCTGTTATTTCTGGTTTCCAACAATTCATTAAGTTCTGATATCGGGGCACGGATTGTTTTACACCCCTGTGCAAATATGTCATTACCATATAATAAATTTATAATTAATCCAAGGGCTGATAATGTGCCGAACAACAATATAAGATTCTTTAGATTGTTAAAAATATCGTTCTTTGCACCGCGTATCATTGATATAGCCCAACCAGTCAACATCAAGCCTGTAAATACACTGATTATAACCCACGCATATTCCGCAAAAGTTTCAAAACTGCGCAGAATACAAGACGGATCTTCCATATAGATATATACATCGTCTGCATACACCCCATAAAAACCCGAATTATTTAAAATCCTTATAATCGTTTCTGTGTTCATTTATCTGCTTTATGCACCCTGCTTTTTTGTGAAGAACCCAGGAATTGAAAAATCATCATCATTTGCAGCAATACCAGCCCACCCAAATAAATCACCAATTAGGCCACTGTCATCACGTTTCGCCTTCTTGAATGGCAATATATTTTTTAATTTTCCAATCTTGCCATGTGATTCATTTTTCTTTGGAACGGATATTGTATCTTCTGTTTCAGCAAATTCAGATGCCAGTTGCGCCAATGTCGCATCTGTATCTGTATCAATAAAATCATCAAAAGATTCTTCTGAAACAATGTTTGTCTTTTCATCATATTCTGCAATTGATTGGTCTTCACGTAATGGGGTCATACTTTCCAATAATTGTTCAAGTGTCTTTTCAACCGGTGCAACAGGTGCGTCATCATTAATCATATCAGATATAGAAACAGTTGTTGCAACCGTATCACTATCAGTTGCAGGCGCAATCAATTCAGAATCTATGCTGATACTTGATATCACAGGTTCTTCTTCGATTGCTGTAACATTTTCTGTTTCTTGGTCTGTAACTTCTGAAACAGATTCTGATTCTGAATCTGCGATTTCTGATTGCACTGCTTCGACCCCGGCCACCATTTCAGATGAATCAATGATATCTTCTTCCTGAACAGATAACACCGATAAAATAGGAATTATTGTGTCTTGTTCGGGTGCAACTGTAGTTGCCGTTTCTGACTGTTGTACATCAATTACTAAATCAGATTCTTTTTCTGGGGGTTGTGTTGATACATCCGTGGCAGACCCAATAATCTCTGTGACGGACTCATCTGCAACAGCCCCAGAATTTTCACAACAAAATGTCGCGGTTGGGGTTTCTGATACTGCTGTAATATCTTTTTCGGTCACACTAATGTCTGCAAGTGCATTATCACTGTCAACAGGCACACCAAATAAAATTGTATCTTTTCCCAATCCTAATGCAGCACGAACCTGTTCAAAAGCGGCACGAACATCCGTCATATCAAAGACTTCATTCCCTGAAATATAGATAATTTTTGTTTTCATATAATTTACCCTTACAATAACACGGGTTTATTATATCACATTTTAATCTTGAACGCATATAAAAAATATCTTAAACTGTAATTATGACAGATATAAAACAACAAATTTTCCAGGAACTGACTTCATTAGAAGATGCAGCTGCACGACTGCGCGGGACAGCAATACACGCCGGAAAACAAACAGATTTAGAAGTGGCAATCCTGTCTGAACAAGTGCGCACATTGCGTGATAAAAATGCACGGGCATCAGAAATGATTAATGAAACAATATCAATATTAGAGCGGCTAAAAAAATGAGTGTTGTATCAATACCAATCGTTAATAAAAATTACCCCATGGGATGTGAAGATGGACAAGAACATCGTTTAATAGAACTGGGGAAAATGGTTGATGCACGGGCGCGTCAGATTTTAGATAAAATTGGGCCCTTGCCAGAAAATTCATTATTGGCGACACTTTGTATTGTCTTGGCAGATGAGGTTTTTAACCGCCCTGCCCCAGTGGCAACAGATGCTGATTTAAAAGAAATATTGGCGCGCATCCGCGAAATAAAACATAAAATATCCCAGTAATTAAAATTTAGTGCTGTATAAAAATTTTAATCATACAAATACAAGTAACAGAATAATAAAAGTGCTTTTTATCGCTTGATAAAGCACGTATTCTGTGATATAATTTATCGTGAAATCGCAGGGATGCGCTTTCGGGGCCTTAGAAAAGCCTTTCAAGAATCCATATAAGCAAAACTTATATTGGAAATCCGCGCATAAATGGCGCGTTTTGCGCTTTTTTTTGTGCAATTTGCCCTGTGCAAAATATATTTTGTCGGGGTGCCGTCGGTTATACCACAGGGGCCCAGCGCCCCAAAGACCGATGGGATCGATATTCTTGACGATTTTTCTAACACCCCGACCGCCTTGTATCCTGTGGCGGATTTTTAATAAAAAAAAACAGGAATATTATGAAATTTATTTTTTGTGGAATTTTATTGTTAATACCGCCGTTTACAGGTATGGCTGTCACACTTGCAGAAAAGCAGGCAATTGTTAATCAACTGAATCTGGAGATTCAGGAACTGGACAAACAACTGATAAAATGCAAAAAAAATAAAACTGTTTGGCAGGCAACAACTGCCACCGGCAGCATCGGAAATATTCTGACAGGCATAGGTATCGTATCAAAAACAAAGCAATTAAAACAATTAAACGCAGATGCACAACAAAAAACAGAAGGTGAAGGCAATGAACAATAAAAAATTTATGGCTATTCTTCTGTTACTTGTACCGACACCTACAATCGCCACAGATATGGACGTGCAATATCAAATGCTGGATTTACAAATCGAAAAATTAACCGCAGAACGAAATTCAAAAAAGGAATTGTTACACGAATGCGAAAAGGCCACCAGAAAATTTAAAATCGCAGGCACAGCGACACTTACCGCAACCGGAATCGGCGCAATTGTAAACGATAATCTTAAGAAAAAAATCGAAAATATGAGTGCGAATAATTCTGGAAATCATAACAGTATCGCAAACCCAGCAAGTATGCCAAACGCAATCGAAACAAATTGCAAACAAGTATGCGATGGTGACCAATCTTGTATTAAAGAATGTATCGAATTCTATCAAAAAAACAACTAAAACAACAAAAAAAGGAGTAAAATATGAAAAAAACTTGTTTAATGACACTGACCGCAATAATCGGTCTGACACAAGCTGCCGATGCCGGATTTATTGCACAACAATGCCAAAAAAAGGTAGATGCAGGAACACACATTTTGCTGAATGCAAATACAAATGACGAAAGATGTGTCCCTGTGAATGCATGTAATGATTTGGACTTCGCACCATATTACTGCAATCGCCTGTTCAAAAATATTCAGGTTTCTTCGGTGCGCGATGCAGAAGAATTGGTTAATATGTTTATAAAAAACAATATGAATATTTCCGAAGGATGTGCATTCAAAGAAACTAATGCGCGTGTTGTCGGTCAGGACTTTGTACGCTGTGTATTGCCAAATGATGGATATATCGAATTTGAATTCGATGATTTAAGTGAGAGCAATTCTGAAACATCAGAATATTCTTATTTGGTCGGACAATGCATCGCATATGGTGGCAATATTGACGAGAGAGCAACACAAGACAAACCACTTTTAGCACAGATACCTGTAAATAACGCAAGAAAAGTCCTTAGATGTCGCGATGTAACAAAAGCACAATGCGAAGAAATGTACAATGGATACGCGGGATATGTCGAAGCAGATAAAACCTGTGTTTATAATCGTTAAAAAAACTGCCCATTGGGCAGTTTTTTTACCATAACTTTACACGATTTTCCGGTGATAAATATAATTTATCATTGGCGGTGATACCAAATGCATCATACCACGCGTTAATATGTGGCAAAATTCCATTGACACGATTCTTGCCCAACGAATGTTCATCAATCTTGGTCAGACGCAATTCTTCGTCTGGTCTGATGTTTTGCCCCCACACACCAGCATACGCAACAAAGAAACGCATATCTGATGTCAGATTTCCAACCGTTTCAGATGCGTCACCGTACTTTTTGTACGCATCAAATGCAATCGTAACACCACCATAATCCGCCAGATTTTCACCCAGTGTAAATTCACCATTTGCATTTACTTCATTATTTATTTTTATCTTGTTAAAGAAATCCTTCATAACACTGGCACGTTCGTCAAAACCACGCGCATCATCCGCAGTCCACCAGTCTTTCATATTACCATCTTTATCAAAATGACGACCAGAATCATCAAAACCGTGCGTCATTTCATGACCAATAACCGCACCAATAGCACCATAGTTAAAAGCATCATCTGCAGACATATCAAAGAATGGATACTGCAAAATTCCCGCAGGAAAACAAATTTCATTCGTTGATGGGTCATAATATGCATTCACTTCGTGTGCATTCATATACCAGATATTCGGATCTTTTTCTTTGCCAATTTTTTCAATCCAAAATGCGTCTTCGAATTCGGAAACACGTATCATATTTTCCCACAAAGAATCGTCCTTGATTTCTAATTTCGAATAATCACGCCAACGATCAGGAAATCCGATTTTCGCACGAAATGTAGATAATTTTTCCAGTGCTTTTGATTTTGTTTCATCAGACATCCAATCCAGATTTTCAATCCTGTCACCGTATGCACGTTGCAGATTCTTTACCAATGTTTGCATACGTTTTTTTGCATCGCCCGAAAAATATTTTTCAACATACAGACGACCAACTTCTTCACCCAAAGAATCATCAATTAATGCAACAGCACGTTTCCAGCGTGGCTTTTGTTCTTTTTGACCCGCCATAGTGCGATTGTAAAAATCAAATGCAATGTCATATGTTTTATCATCCAGTAATGTATCCGCAGTGCTGACAATTCTGTATTTCAAATACGTCTTGATTAATTCAAAATCAGTATCGTTCATAATCGCAATCGATTCTGTTATTGCTTCTGGTTGACCAATATTTATGAAATTCGCCGCACTGGCACCGCGCGCAGATAAAAACGCATCCCAATCAAAGCCAGAAAATTTTTCTTTGATTTCTGCAAGACTCATTTTGTGATAATTCGCATGCGGGTCACGTAATTTTTCTTTTGGATAAAAGGATTTTGCCATACGCGATTCTAATGCATATAATTTTTCAACATCACCTGATATGCCAAAGTTTTCTAATTGTCGTGCCATAAAATCTTTGTACTTTTTTCTGATTTCAACTGACTTAGCATCTGTATCAAAATAATAGTCACGCGACAACCCCAAGCCACCTTGGCCAATATTATACAAAAAGTGTTCGCTATCCATTTCATCCAGCGCAACACCGTCACCCCAAAACGCAGATGAAAATCTGTGCAGTTTACCTAAATATTTTTCTAAATCAGCGCGGGATAATTTATCAATTTCTGCAATTTGTGGCGCAACAGGTTTTGTGCCATCTGAATTTAATTTTTCTGCATCCATCGCAATTTTATAAAGCATACCAATCTTGCCAGAATCCTGTTGTGCGATTTCGCGTGTGCGTTGCAGGTTTGTATCACGCAATACATCAAATGCACCATAACGCGAATAATCGTCAGGAATTGGATTTTTCTGTTGCCAACCATTAGTCGCATAATTATAAAAATCATCGCCTGCATTAAATTCAGTATTCATATTTTCTAGTTTTATCCCAGCATTCACTAACTTCTCCTTTTGTATATTGTGTGCCCATACAATTGCAGCAATTACTGCAACAATTCCAATTATGTTCCAAATTTTGCTTCTCATATCTTTATTTCACCAGTTTTGTTATTACATTGTCCAGTATCAATAAACCGCGTGCAGTTGCATAAATTCGGTTATCTGAAACCTGAACATATTCGGGGTGAGCGTTCACCCAATCTATATCAATAACGTTTTTTACGTCCTGTGTCAATCGACAACCACAAACAGTTCGCATTCCTGTTAATATTTTTTCAATTGCACGCTGGCCGTCCGACAAAGGATTAAACATTCCGCCGCCACCAGACTGTTCATACCAAACGCCGTCTAATAAAATACGACCCGCGGCACCTTGGCCTATACCAATATATGCACCGCCATCCCAGATATTTTCATTGTGACGACAATGACTATCAAATAATGCGTAATTTGAAACTTCATATCGTGGCAGATTCAAGTAATCTGAAATCGCAAGGTACATATTTGCCATTTCTTCATTTTTTGGCATATCAAGATTCATTTTGCCAAATGGCGTATCTTTTTCAATGGTTAATTCATATAAAGAACAATGCGTCAGACCAATTGTATTTATTTGTTTACACATCTTTGTAATACTTTCCACAGTATCACCAGGTATACCATAAATAAAATCCGCAGAAACACGCATACCAAAATCCATCGCAACATTCAATAATTCAAATGCATCACGCGCAGTATGCGTTCGTCCTAAAAACTGTAATTCATTGTCGTCTAATCTTTGCACACCAACAGACAGACGATTAAAACCCATTTGTTGCAAGGCTGATAACTTATCCTTGTCAATAGTTGCAGGATTAGCTTCTAGGGTGATTTCTGCACCATCTGGGATAATAAAATATTTTTTTAACGCCGATATAATTCGCAACATATTTACCTGAGGAACCAAAGACGGTGTACCACCACCAAAAAATACCGTTGGTACAAGAACTTTGCCCAACTTTTGTCCAAAATATGCAATTTCATCACAAATACTTTCAGTATATCTGTCCCAATCCGGACATGGACACGGACGTGAAAAAAATGCGCAATATTTGCACTTTGATTTACAAAAAGGAACATGTATATAAATATTATGTGCGCACTGTTTCATAATGTCTTTATTTTACATTCTGAATTCTTTCAAGCAAGGTTTAAATTAAAATACTTTTATGAATTAAATTTTTATGTTATAATATGCATAACATATATACGATGAAGGTAAGGATATTTTCTTTTTTAACAGGGATTTTTGCGCCATTGGCGGTGTTTGCCGCGAATGAGGGTGTGCCTTCGTACTATCAAATATCTGCTGTACCAAACTCTAATCAGGCATCGTACGGAAAATACGCAGACCAAGGCTATACAAAATATGTCGGACATTCTGGTAATAAACAGGTCGTTGGTTCACGAACATATTCTTATCAGGTTCCGCGCCCACAGTTACCTACTTTTACCGGCACGATGACACCGAATGGTATTGCAATGCCAATGGCGACAGAGCCAAAAACATATATTTGGGCAGAATATGTACGCCGATTTTCTGACTTTGAATTTGAAACAGGGGTTAATTCTATATTAGAATGGGATGACATGATTTGGAATGAAATTCAGGTCGGTGCGCGTCATAATTTCAGCCTGCGTGATTTTGATTTGTCTGTATTTGGTCAATATGCATATGGAACAATGTCACATGGCGGGCTATCTATGGACTATGACCTGAAACCATTTGATACATCCTATCCAGAATACGGTATATTTACAATTTCTATGGGCGACCAGTCGGGGCGCAGCAATCATTTTAAACTGGGCATATCTGCACATCATATCTGGGATATAGGTGGGTGGAAATTGTCACCAACCTTTGGATACGAGATTTTTAAACATAACCTAGAAATGGCAAATCATTATTATCCAAATCCTGGGGTGTATCTGCCACTGATGACAGACCAAGGTTTTTATGTATATGGTAATGAACTGGGCGAATTCTTTTCTGTACCAGTTGGTGCAACACCGCCAGAGGACTGGTATCAAGTATGTATGTCGCCAGAAGATATCAAAGTTGTTACAAATACCCCAAGCGGTTCAAGTATTGACGGATTCCCATATCTGGGCGATGAATTGATGACTGGTGATTATCAAATTTCAATGGGAACTATTCCGTGGGGGGTCGATTCTGGCGAATGCGTTATTATCGGTGGCGATGGCCCTGTGATTGTAGAAGGCACTACACACATATATAATACAACCTGGTCAGGTTTCTATGTCGGATTAGAAATAGAAAAACAAATGACATTGAAAGACAAACTGCGTATCTATATGCAATTTGGATTACCAAACTATTCGTCCGAAGGCATTTGGCCAAACCGTACAGACTGGCAACAAAACCCAAGCTTTTTAGACGAAGGAAATAACGGCGCTTATTCATATACAGCAGAAATGGAATATAATTATAAATTGTCCGAACGTCTGCAGTTGGCACTAAAAGTAGATATGAACCTGTTCCATGTTGGAAATATCCCTGGGGAATTATATGTCGCAGAATACAGCCAATATGTAATCGATGAAAACGGCCAATATGTTATGCAAGAAATTATTGACGATTATGGTAATATATATTACGTACCATTGCTGGAAACTGTTCCTGCACATACCGAGTATGTCGCAGATTCTTTAAAGCGTGCAACCTGGCAATCATTTGGTTTGCATCTGGGCTTTAAATACGCATTTTAAACTTTAAGGATATTTGATGATAAGACAAGGTTTTTTGTGGCTGATTGTCGCAATGTTTTTTACACCAATAGACGCGTTCGCACAACGTGGGTCTTTTGATGTCGATCGTTGGTACAGTATACTGGATAATCTGCGTTCCCGCGCAATAAATGAAAATATTTCAGATGATGTTATAAACGATGTATTACGCACACCTGCATTTATCCCATCTATAGTCAAAAGTGATAAAAATCAAGCAGAATTTAAGTTGACTCTGAACGGATATCTGGATAAAACCGTCAGCAAAGGCCGTATATCAAGCGGAAAAAAAATGCGCGCAAAATACCCAACTATGCTGGCAAATATAGAACAAAAATATGGTGTTCCCGGGCATATTATGTTGGCTTTTTGGGGGCTGGAATCAAACTATGGCGCTGTTAAATCGCGGCATAAATTAACAGACGCTTTTTTAACACTGATGTATGATGGTCGGCGCGAAACTTTCTTTTCAAACCAATTAATTGCACTGATGAAAATTGCAGATGATAATAATTTAGACATCACAAATATTCGTGGTTCTTGGGCGGGCGCAATGGGACACTTTCAGTTTATTCCAACAACCTTGGCGCAATATGGGGCGGATGGTAATGGCGATGGTCGTATAGATATTATAAATAACATTAGTGATGCAATGCATAGCGCAGGTAACTATCTGAATAAATTAGGCTGGGATAAAAATGAACGTATCGTTAGACGCGTTGTTTTGCCTGCTGATTTTGATGTGAATTTACTGGATGGAAAAACAAAATTTTCTTTGCCAGAATGGTCCGCCTTAGGTGTGACTAATCCAGACGGTTCGACAATCCCACAAACTAAAATGATTGCAGGACTGGTTGCAGATGTAGCAGAAATAAAAGCACAACGCGCCAATTCAAGTGATGCAAATTCACCCGATACTGACATCGCACCAATGCCTGTTATAACAGCATATCTGACGTATCCGAATTTTTATCGTATTAAAAAATGGAACAATTCAAACTGGTATGCTATTGCAATTGCAAACCTGGCAGATAATCTGCACTAAAAAAATAAAACTATTGAAACACTTGATTTTGTTTGGTATTCTTTCCTGTATAGAAACCTAAGGATTATTTATGACAATCAAAGTTCGCGATTTCGAAGTGCGCCTGACCCGTAATAAAGATGAACGCAGACAAGTACGACAGTTGCGATATGAAGTATTCGTAGAAGAAGAAGGCGCAGCCGCCACCGAAGAACAACGCGCACTGCGTGAAGAATATGATTCTTATGACAGATTTGCAGAATATATGGCTGTATTCCACAACGGTCGTGTCGTTGGAACATATCGAATAATCGATCGCAAGGCGGCTGAAAAAATGGACGGTTTTTATACCGAAAGTGAATATAATATCTCTAAGATAAAAAAATATCGTGGTAATATCGCAGAAATGTCACGTGCCTGTGTCGAAAAATCTTATCGCGATAATGGACTGGTGATGCGATTGTTATGGGCGGGTTTGGGCGAAATGATTGTCCGCAGAAAAATTGGTATCGTTTTTGGTGTTGCATCTTTTGTAGGCAAGAATCCTGCGCGCTCTGCCCAGGCAATATCATATTTATACTATAATCATTTGACACCGTCACGTTTGCGTGCAACAGTTTTACCAGAAAAATTCGCAGATGGTGTAAATCCAAAACTTGGGCGAATGAATATCCTGCCACGTGAATTCGTAGACGAGGCTGATGCGCGCGCTGAAATGACCCCGCTAATCAAGGGATATTTGCGTTTGGGCGCAACATTTGGCCGTGGTGTATTTATTGATGCGCCGTTTAATACGTATGATGTGTTTGTAATGCTGGAAACACGCAAGATGAATGCAACATATCAAAAACATTTCTTGGGCCGTGAAAATGCACTGGGGACACCAGATGATGACAAAGAAAATATTATTCGCACAGTCGGCAAGATTATGACATTCCCTGTTGTCGGGCCTTTCAAAATCTTACGCGCAGCCGTTGATTTCTTGCTGCGTGAAGATGCCGCAGATGCAGAATATATCGAAGATGCTGAACGCACCGATATAGATGAAAAAGAAGAATAAAAACAAATGGCAAAACTACGTAAACAAAATATTTTTAATACAACAACTGCAACAATCAAATTCGTTTTGTTTTGGATAATGGTCGTTATTCAAGTGCCATTGTTGATTATTCTGCCACGCCGCACAGCAGTACGATATATGCCAATTTTTATGTGGTTTTTGATAAAACTGGCCGGAATCAAAATTGTTGTTCACGGGCAGGTATCAAAAAAACGCCCTTTGATGATTGTATCAAATCATATATCTGTATTTGAATTGGCGACTTTTCCATGCGTATTTAAGGGCAGTTTTATCGCAAAAAAAGAAATGGAAAATTGGCCTTTGGTTGGTTGGGTTGCAAAAAAATTTGGTGTAATATTTGTTGATCGCCGCCCATCGCACGCGCGGGACGCGCTGGCTGTGGTACAACAGGCGGTTCAAAATGTCCAATACCCAATGATTTTATTTCCCGAAGGCACAACAACAAACGGCGCGTATGTAAAGCCATTTAAAAGCACACTGTTTAATTTTGTCGAAAATTCAAACATAACGGTTCAACCGGTTGCAATGCATTATCGCTATAAAGATGGCAGTGTTATTGACGAACAAACAATGGCAGACCATTTTGCATACTTTGATAACTCCAAGATGGATATGGGCCCACACTGCAAACGTGAACGCAGTGCATTTGGTCAAGTGTTTCACATAATGATGCTGGGTGGTTTTACTGTTGAAATCACAATGTTGCCACCGCCCCCCCTGATGGGGTTAGATAGAAAGCAGATTGCCGAAGTTCTGCAACAACAAGTTTCGGCAAAATATATGGAACTAAAAGATAAAAAATAAGATTTAATAAATAAAAGAGAATACAGAAATGAAGACAGCGATTACACCAACACGCGCAGAAAATTTTAGCGAATGGTATCAAAACCTTATTGTTGCAGCAGATTTGGCTGAAAATGCACCGGTGCGCGGTTGTATGACAATTAAACCCTATGGATGGGCAATATGGGAACTAATGCGTGATGAAATGGACCATCGCATCAAGGCGCACGGTGTTCAAAATGCAAATTTCCCTTTGCTGATACCGATTGACTTTTTTAATAAAGAGGCAGAACATGTCGCAGGCTTTGCCAAAGAATGTGCGGTCGTAACACACCATCGCCTGAAGATGATTGATGGCAGTCTGCAACCAGACCCAGATTCAAAATTGACCGAACCATATATTATTCGCCCAACGTCTGAAACAATTATTGGCGAAGCGATGTCCCGTTGGGTTCAGTCTTATCGTGATTTGCCACTTAAATTGAATCAGTGGGTGAATGTTATGCGGTGGGAAATGCGCCCACGTATGTTCTTGCGTACGTCTGAATTTAATTGGCAAGAAGGACACAATGTATTCGCAACACACGAAGAAGCAAACGAAGATGCACGCAAAATGCACAAAATGTATGGCGACTATATGCGCGATATTTTGGCAATCCCATCAATTATGGGTGAAAAAACCCCAGAAGAACGCTTTGCAGGGGCAGACCATACATATACGCTGGAACATATTATGCAAGACGGCAAAGCATTACAGGCCGGAACATCGCACGATTTAGGACAGCATTTTTCAAAATCCTTTGGCATTCAGTTCTTGGGGACAGATGGTAAATTACAACATGGATGGACAACATCATGGGGTACAACAACACGTATGATGGGGTCGATGTTTATGATTCATTCTGATGATGATGGTCTGATTTTGCCACCGGCGGTTGCACCGTATCAGGTTGTAATTATTCCAATCACACGCGAAGAAACCGCAGAGGCGTTAAATACATACGCAGAACAATTGGGTGAAAAATTGCGTGCAAATGGTGTTCGTGTCTTGGTTGATACGACCGATATGCGTGCGCCTGACAAGATGTGGAAATGGATTAAACGCGGTGTTCCATTGCGTGTTGAAATTGGCAGTCGCGAAATGGATACAAACCAAGTAACGATTACCCGCCGTGATATCGGGCGCGAATCAAAGCGCACAATCACTTCAGACGAATTAATCGCGACTGTTAATGATATTATGCGCGATATCCATAATACTATGGTTGCGCGGGTTGAAAAACGCAATGCTGAAATGATACACGATGTCGCTGATTTAGATGCACTGGAAACGGCACTTTCCAATGGCGAAATTGGATTCTTTAGAATCAAATACGAAATGACCAAGAATGACCGCTTTGATGGTCTGATGGAACAGTACAAGATTACCCGCCGTTGTTTAGATGACAGAAATCCAGAATATGTATTTGTAGCAAAATCATATTAAAAAAAACGGGTTTTAGCCCGTTTTTTTATATAAAAATTCAAAAATCTGATATAGCCATAACAATATCATTTATATTGATTTTTTAATTCATAATTGTAGCCGAACTTGATAATAAAAAGTTCGGGGATTTCAAGTCCCATAAGCCGAGATATTTTAAACATCAGTTTATTTTGCCTGACCTAGGTTGGTTGGCTATCAGTAGTTATACAACAGTTTTTTCCAAAAGCTAAGAAGCCATTCGGCTTAACCCGACCATCATATCTTGAAAAAAACCGCGTGGGTGCGCGGTTTTTTTCTTGCGGTATTCTCAATATAAACTGAGAAAAGGAGGAAACTTTAATCTTGTTGCCCTTATGAGCCAGAACCTTCACCTGAGTCAGATTCTATCGGTTTGCCTTCCAATGCACTGTACACCCAATTTTTTAACAACACAGGGTTAGGGGTATTACGGACATCGCCATTTACCGACATACATGTTATAATCTGTGGTCGACAGGCATTGATTGCAATATTGTTTGCTGTTTTTTCTTCATCAGTTTCCTGTTCAGCTTCAATACCTACATACTTATTTTGTGTCAAGCATGCTTCTACATCAGTTAAACAATTTTCGGCATACTCATTTAACAGATTATCCTGCATTGTTTTAATTTGAACTAATGTACGTTGCAAGTATTCCCTGACAACAGGATTAGCTGGATTATATGTACCATCTTTGTTATAGCTGACATCCTGACATTTATTTAGGACAGACATACACATACCATAATTTCTGCGATCTTCTTTGTCGTTATAACCGATTTTATGTTGTAAGAATCTGGCTAAATTATAATCTGTATTTACTGGCAAATATACACCACCACCACTATCTTCCAAAGAATCATTAATATAATCCGTTAAGGAGGAATTCGACCATGCATTTAAACTGCTATCTTTAATTTGGTTCCAGGTTTTATACAAGCCTTCTGTCGTATAAACAGGCGGAGTCAATGAACCTGAACCAGAAGATTGACCTGGTTCTGATCCAACAACAATTTCACCGTTTACGATATACTTGCCAGTTGGGTCAATACAATTTTCATAATCAGAACCACAGACAAAATCGTCCTGCATACATGAATCAAGCGCGTTTATGCAACCACGCAAATCATATGCATTCTTTTGCTGTGCAACCATTAAGCGCGCACGTTGCAGAACACTTTTTGCATTGCGTACTGTACGTGCCATTTCTTCGTTGCTGTCTGTTAAACTGCGTTCATAGGCAACACACTGCTTATCAATTTCCAAATCGTATGCATTTGAAATAATTGATACATCAACACCCTGGGCAGAACAATCTGTTAATACCGCCGCCTTGCAACGCGCAGCAGCTGTTTTATATAATTGTTCGCCACGCTGATTACTGATACTGTTGGTATTCGACTGATTACCACCAAACAATGATGCTAAATCAAAGCCAGTGCTGTCGATAGAGAAATCCAACATACCAGACAAATCAAAACTCATCCCTGTTTCTGTAGAAGATGCCGTTCCGCCCTTTACATCGACAATCAATCTCTTGATTTTATCCAAATCATTCTTTAACTGTGAATTATCAGATTTTGACTGCATTGTTTCTTCTGCAATTGTCTGCGTGAACAAGGTTTCAACTTCATCACCAGTCAAGCCAATATACTGAATCTGTTGTGCAACGTCTTGTAATGCCTCTGTCGCTGTTTTTAATGCTTCTTCGGTTTTGGCATAGTTCTTTAGATTCTTTGAACAGCTGCAACGTCCCTGATTATCATCCAGAACATTACAGAAATTATCCATACACTGGGTATACTGCGCCTTGCAAAAATCAGTGATTTGCGCCAATTCATCCATTGACATCGCAACCTGCTCGGCCGATTCGCTGGCAGTTGTGCTGGCACCCACACTTGCAGTAACACTTGGGATACGTGCACGAACCGCACCAGAACGCATCGCAACACGACCTGTATACAATGGCGCATTAACAGTATCTGTTTGTGTAATTCCAGCACGCGACACATCGACAGCCGGCGCATTATTATTTTGCATTGCACGGCGCGTTACAGAAATCTGTTCTTGGGATGTCGGACGCGCAACAGTCGAACGCGATACAGCACCGCGTGTCATCGCACCCTGAGTCGTTGCAGTACGTGGTGCAACACGTTGTGTTGTCGCACTGCGTGACGATGGGGTCACACGACCAGTCGCAGCAACGCGCCTTGCGCTGTTGTCCGCAGACGATGCAGCACCAGACACAGGCACTGCACGTGAAACAGTACGTCCAGGATTTGCAGTACCACGTGCCCCAGCACGAGGAGACTGTACCGCCGGCGCAACATATACCGCACTTCCCTGCTCTATCGTTGCATCATCAGACACTTCTGTATCTGCAACATCTGAAACCTCTTGATAAGTTTCATCGTAATAAAGCGGTGCAACCTCTGCAAATGCAGGTAACACCAACAGTCCACTTAATACTGCAATAAATCTTTTCATAGCAAATCTTCCCTTCTCTTTAGACAGATTTTATCATATATCAAAAATTAATACAAGAGTATTTTTGACAAAAAATTAAGATTTTTTTTCACCACTATTTATCTGCCAACGCCATGCAGACTGTAACGTATTTGATAGCGGAACTTTTGCACGCCAATTTAAAACCTTTGCCGCAGATGTTGCATCCGCCCAAATCGCAGGAACATCACCGTCACGACGCGCAACTATTTCATATGGAACAGAAACGCCAGTCGCATCACGAAACGCATCTATCAATTCCATAACCGAATAACCGCGACCAGTCCCAAGATTAAATGTACTTACACCATCTGTACCAGACAACATATTATTTAATGCCGCAACATGCGCCGCAGCCAAATCATTAACATCAATATAATCGCGAATACAAAAACCATCTGGTGTATCATAATCATTACCAAAAACACGTAATATCGGACGAATTCCCGCCGCAGTTTGTGTTATGTACGGCATCAAATTATTCGGTATGCCAGATGGATTTTCCCCAATAAATCCAGATGGATGCGCACCAATAGGATTAAAATAACGCAATAATGTCGCGCGCATCTTTGGATTTGCTGCGACACAATCACGAACAATCGTTTCACCAATTACCTTGGTCTGGCCGTATGGCGATGTCGCCGGCTGAAGCGGGGTGTCTTCGGTGACAGGCAACGTTTCAGGCACACCATATACTGTTGCAGATGAAGAAAATACAATACTGGGGATTTCAAATTCTGTCATACATAATAACACATTCATCAATCCAACAAGATTATTGCGATAATATAACAATGGACGTTGCACAGATTCACCCACAGCCTTTAACGCAGCAAAATGTATCACACCAACCGCATCAGAATGCCGCGAAAAAGCATCACGAAGCGCAGATAAGTCTGTACAATCAATCTGAACAAATTCGGGGCGCGTGCCTGTTATACGCTCAATGCCATACAATGAATCTGTTGTGGAATTTGATAAATTGTCAAAAACAACAACCTTGAAACCAGATTCTTGTAACGCAACCGCGGTATGCGAACCAATATAACCTGTGCCACCTGTAATTATTATATTTTGCATAATATATGTCCCCCTGTGTTATATGAATCTATTATGTTATACATATAATATATATAACGAAAATTTATTGCAAAGGTAAAGTATCCTAAATCATTAAAAAACTTAATGATTTTTACTTGCAGGCAAATTATCTTTTGTTTATAATCTCAACACAACATATAAAGGCTAATTAAATTGGGAATATTTAAAAAAGTTTCTATGTGGATTTTAACATTACCATTGTTGGGATGCACAACTGTGCCAACAACAACACACGATACACGACTGGAACACTATTCGCCAAAAATTACATCAGACGATTTTAATTATAACCCTTATGAAACACCAATTGCACAGTATTATGCAGATGAACTGCACGCAGAACCAGATATTTCCGGCGCAACACTTATTGAAGACGGACTGTCCGCATTTGTTATAAGATCTGCATTTGCACGAATGGCAACAAAAACCATCGATTTGCAGACTTATATTTATAGTAATGATTTTACGTCACGTGTCTTAATCGCAGAACTAAAAAACGCTGCAGACCGTGGGGTAAAAGTTCGCATATTGCTGGATGATTATGGAACAAAATCTGATATAGTTGATGTTATGCTGCTAAATCAGCATCCAAATATAGAAGTCAAAGTATTTAATACTGTCGCAAACCGTTCAAAATTGTTGTACTATCCACAATTTTTAACAGATTTTAACAGACTTAATTCACGTATGCATAACAAACTGTTTATCGTAGATAATGTTGCCTATATCACAGGTGGCAGAAATGTCGGCAGTAATTATTTCTATCCAGAAACAGCATCAAACTTTTCAGATACTGACGTTTTGTTTATTGGCGGTATGACAAAATATGCAACAAACAGTTTTAACGAATATTGGAATCATCACTTGTCAATTCCTGCGTCTGTATTTCCAAAAGCAAAATCAAAACGCGCATTGAAAAAATTAGAGCATTCTTTTGAACAAATCGAACAACGTAATGCAGAAAATATTCGCAAATATAATACTATAATCAATCTGGCACAGCGAGAATTTAAACATAAAAAATTTGACTTTAGTTGGGGACATGGGAAATTCTTGGCTGATCCGCCGCAGAAAGTCGAAATGACAATGGATGAAAAAGAATCTTATCGCGGTGAAATTGTAAAGGCACTGCAGCATTTGTGGAATACCACTAATAAGTCGGTATATATGTCCGCAGCATACTTTGTCCCAGGACAAGGCGGGCTGGAACATATGTTACGCGAAGAAAATTCTGGGGTACACTTAACAATTGTAACAAATTCATTGTCGTCAACAAATGCGCCAACAGTATACGCAAAATGGGAAAAATATAGAAAAAAACTGATTGAATCCGGCGCAGATGTCTATGAATTTATGGAGTCTGCAGAAAACCTGCGCGGGAAAGAACACGACCGTGAAAGAAAGCAGTCTAGTTTTTCTGTGTTGCACAGCAAAACAATGGTCTTTGACGATGATATTTCTTGGATTGGCAGTTTTAATCTTGACCCACGCAGCGCATATTATAACACCGAAAATGTCGCAATATTCGAAAGTCGTGACTTCGCAGATAAATTACGCAATATGATTATTCAGGATACTAAAACATCTTGGCGAGTTTCACTGGATGAAAAAGGTAAACCTGTCTGGACAGGTAAAAGACCAGACGATACAAAACCACGCACATATCATCATGCGCCAGATACAGGTTTGCTGCGCAGATTTTGGAAAACATTATGCAATTTAGTTCCTGAGAAATTCGTTTAATGGAAAATTTGTTAACTGTTTTCCTTGATAATCTTCCACAGGTTTTTAGCGCCGCTTTTTGTCTTGCCCCAAATCTTTTTAACATCAGATTGCAACATATCGCCCATCGATGTGTTTATCGCACCGCCAATTTCTGATGCTATTTTGCTGGCATTCTTGGCAAGATATATCGATATCGCTAATACCAATATAGAAACAAAAAATCCAGAACTTTCAAACTTTGGCAATGCATCAGATGTGTTTAGCGTAACAACCTCTGACAACAATCCTGCACATAACGATATGACAATAGATAAAACAACAAAATGCAAGGCAGCATCTATAAATCTGCTGACTTGCGATTTTAATGATTCTGCTTTGAACAAGTCCATAAAACCATTAAATATATCGCCAAGAATGCCTTTGTATGATGTCTTGCCAATCGTTTCTGCCAATGCTGTAAATGGCAACATCATAATGCCTAAAAATAAGTCAGCAATAACACCAAACGCAACAAATATAAAACGCCAACCAATATATATAAAACCAACAACAAAAATTAAACCACACAAAAATGAAAAAGCACTGTGACCAATACCCATAGACATCCAACGCCAACCAGTCGCAATGGCAGAATAACAAAAACCAGATAACCGTGTCGGCAAACACATTATGTCTGCGGCATAACCAGCATTTATTAAATTAGTGTCTGTGGTATGCGCAATGGTATATTCACGAATCGCAGCACATGTGTCTGGCAATTCCATACCAACAATGCCAGAAACCACGTTCAAAATACCGTCAGATATATATGTGGCCGCAGTTAAAATCGGCGACATAACCATCATAAACGTCTGCGCGGGACCAATACGCAATACTGCAATCCACATAAAAATAATTACGCCTTTTTTTATAATTTCAATGGTTTTTTCTTTGGCATCTGCCTTGGCTGTTATAATTGTGTATGCTTCGAACATAGTCCAAAATATATACGCAATTATCATAAATATTATTGTAAATCTGACCAATGACAAATCCAAAATATGCGCAACGTGTGACAGCCCATTCATAAACGCAAGTCCTATCTTGGCTTCTGGGGGAACATAATCTGCAACCACACGTTTTTGAAATTCGCCTTGGAATTCATTTATGTCATTTGTCATAGATGTAACAAATAATTCACGATTAACGTCTGTGGCCCAGCTGCCATAGTCGCCAATATCACCCATCGGCAGGTTAGATTCTGCACAAAAAGACGACATCGAAATACACAGTGATATCAAAACCACAAGTAAACGTGATAAAAATTGTTTTATTATTCGTTGCACTGTAACACACCTTAATCAGACATACCTTTGGTAATTCCCTGGGCGATTTGTTTTGGCACAGACCAAACCTTTTTGCCCAAACTATGAACCCATGCACCATAATCAAACTGTTCGCCAGTTTGTTCCATCTTGTTTTCATTACCGTTCGTAAAGCGAACAAGCGTACTGTTTGGCAATAATTTATCAATCCGTGGACTGATGATATAATAATATAAAAAGAATAAACAGACCATCATCAATAAAAATCCCCAACCGTCACGCAGAAAATCAAATGCGTCTGGATATATACGCTCAACCTGTGCACGGCGTGCAGTAAAACAATTCTTAAACAAGTCTTTATCAAGACCATCTGACGTCATTGATACGGATTCACATTCTGAAAACACATTCATAACAGATAATGTTTGCGTGTCAGGATTATCTGCCTGCATACCCATCATTGGTGGCAATATCGCAGTATATCCATCTGCGGGTGCAGGGAAATACATATCTGCGGCATAAGAAATAGTGGCATACAATATAACCACCTTTAGGCTGATTGCAACTATTCGAACCGCCGATGATACCAACATACCAATTGCGTTGCTGACCAGTGAGTTAGCCTTGGCCCAAACACCTTCGAATGCTGTTGCAGCCAATAACAATGGTAAAAAGATTATTATGAATACTAACTTAAATACAACTGATAAAACCTGAAAAAATAAATCAAAACCAACAATTAAAAACATTAGCACAAGTGTCAAACCAGCCAACCAGGTAAATACCCCACCACCCATATCAAGCCACGCATAATTCATCAGTGCAAAACCACCTGCAGCGCCAGCCAGCATTACACTATTCAAATTTCCCATAACACACATAAACGGACGCATTATCGGATTTAATATATCGGCAGATTCTGTTTCGCCAATCGCACTTAATGCATTACACTGCGCAGCATCAGAAATGCCAGTCGCCGCCATCGCAAGTTCAGAACCAACATATAAAACAGGCGTTATTGTTAGCTGTGAAACAGTACGCAACGCAGTCGTACCACCCAAACCAAGCGCACCAATCAAAACACCAACAAATAAAATTCTAATACCTTGTTTCCAGACCTTATCGAACCATTCTTTAAATTCGAATTTATATTCTTTGGCATCTAAGGTCGCTGTCTTTTTTGCGTTGTTATACATATATTGTATCGTATGTATTAAAACAAATACACCAAAACCAAATACAACAAGAACCCATATACTATCAACCATTATGTCCCAAAAACGATGAGTCGCATCACCAATAACAGCAAATAAATCAGAAATATACCGACACATAAAACAGCCATTCGCACTTGCAATATCGCCATTTTCAACACCAATAGATGATAAAAAATTATCCATACTGGTATACGTCATTGCAGAACCACCCAATGATGATGATAAATACCAAATGCCAACCCCCAGCGCAATCGCACACATTATGATTTTTACGGCGGCCATAATTAATTTTGCTTTTAACATTATTCACCATCCTTTTTGCCGCCAGATATGATTGTTTTTCCAGTCTGGGTAACTTTGTCCAACGCAATTTTCCCGAACTTTATTAAATCTTCACCCAATTTTTCACCCAAGTCTTTCTTTTCATCAACATTGAATGCACTTAGAATCATCTTTGTAATTTGTGGAATTTGCCCATATATATAATTTAATACATACATCAAAACCGTACAACTCATTAATGTCATCGCAGCCAGATTTTCCGTGTTTAAATCAAATTCAAATATTTCACCAGTAGTTATCGCAGTCATCAATTCATTAATATTACCATCTGTCGCAGTAAAGAAATTAGCAACAATCATCATTATTACTGTATACGTTATTACAACAGAACCCAGTGTAACAATAGAATTTATTAAACTTTTTATCTGTTTTGTTCCAACTGAACCACCTAAATTTTTTGCCCATTCGGGAACACCAGAGATGCCTTGGAATGGAAATACCGCCAAAGATAACGGAAAAAAGAATGCAAACAATGCCATCGACATTATGACATCGACAAAATAACAACAGTATTTGAAAAACAATCTAAAAAATCCAATCGTTAATGCCAGCCCAATAAAAAACAATACAATATGCTTAATCAATGCACCAATTCCTAGTAAGGCTTGCCACGAAAATGCACTGTCCATAACAGCAATCCCAAGTTTCATATACGATTGAAACTGAGTCACTGTTGTTTTCATTATCATAATTATCTTGTCACGCAATTGCGGACGAAAGAAACTGTCGTCTGACATTTCTGTTGGTGTATATGTGACACGGGCGTTAATATCTGCATCTGTTTGCTGAGTCATATACTGTGTATAGGATAACGTCATTTGCGCAACAGGTTCAAAAGTAATAGTCGATAAAACGCGCGGAAAAGTAATACCTGCCCCCATTATACCCAGCGCAACAATGCCAGAGATAAAAACTTTTTGTATAGAATTTTTATACCACGGGTCTGAAAAATCGCTCTTGAAATTTGCGTATATACTGTTTACTACGAATACAGTAAATATCGCGCAAAATAAAACAACACATATCATACTGAAATAATCATAAATAGCCGCCGCCGCAATCGATACAATTTGAAACAATCTATCAAAAACAGAACAGCCCCAACACTGTATGGTATTGTCTATCAAAGATGCTGTCCAATTTGTCATTTTACTTCTTTATCCAACCAATTGCTGTGCCTAATTTTTTGCCCATATCTTTTATGCCACCGTATAGGGTCTTGCTGTCTGATTTTACCTGATTGTACAGTCCATCTAGCCCACCACCAGTATACAACTTTAACTGTTGTTGCGTCATATCAAATATCTTGAAAAACAAGTAAAACGTTAATATCGCAGACAGCCACGTTACAGAATGTTCACCAAATCCCATTGCGGTATTTGCAGTTTGTGGCAAATTACTGTATGCAGAACCAGATGCAGCAACAACAAATACAGATGTATTCCATTGAAACAACGCCTTGATGACAGCCAAATCAATACACAACATAAAAGCACAGGCAATCATTGTGATGATTAAATCTTGCAAGGCCTTGGTTATACCACTGAATGCAGGCCATATATCAAACCATTTGTCACTGGATTTTACAACATAGGTAAATACATTAAACGGATATAAAATTAATTGCATTCCAAAATTAAATATTCCCTGAATTATTAACAGCGCCATAAATAAATTACAACCCACAAATGTTATGACCAATAATAATCCAGTTATGATATTCAAAAAGTTTTCGCCCCCTTGGGGAACAAGTGTAAATAAACCACGCAATCCACTGTTAATAAACTCAAAACCGCGCTTTACAATCTGGTTGTTTGCATGTGATAAATCTGAAACAGGCTGAACCAAAAATTCACAGGATGCCTGTGAAACCCACCCCTTGTCAATTATACTGGATGGACATTCTATTTTGGGCGCAGAACCAGAATCATTTATGGTCTGTGTAATAGCATTTGTATATATCGCACCAAGTTCTAAAAATGGATTCACCAACCATTGTGTCAAAAATACAGGACTTATCTGCAACAGCAGTACAGCCGCAATCACTGCACGCAACCCAGGTCGCATAACATTTTCTGCAATCTGCCAACCTGTTGCCTGACCTTCATATATTTCGCCCCCACCAGAAAAACCAAAATAACCCAACCATTTCTTTGGAAAATACATCTTGAAAACATACAAGGTTATCGTTATCCCCAAAAAAAACCAAACCAGTATATAAATAATACCATCGCCATTGCCAACAAAATATTCATAACCACGTGTGGCAATCATCATCAATGCATCAAGAACAACAGGAACAAATGGCGCCAGATTTAAATTATCTATCAATGATTGCGCATATGCAAAACTAGGCACAAAAAATGCCGATAATAAAAATGCAAAAAAACACGTTTTTTTCAACAACTACATTCCCAAATATTTTTTATCTTTTCAATTATATCATATTTGTTGCATAATATGGTATAATTAAAAACAATGAGTCGACTAAAAAAATTTTGGGTTGCATTTTTATCTTTTCTGCCGTTAACAGCGGCGGCATGGGCTCCTTTTGTTGTCGCAGGTGCAGCAGGCGCAGTTGCAATTGCAGGATTTTCAATTTATCGCAGTCTTTTTCCAGTCAGTATGACAGATGCATATCAATTCTTTTCTACGTGCTGGTCATGCGAAATGTTTTCCGGAATTATGTCAACGATGTCTGACATCCTGCCCGCGATTTATTCCGCATTAGGAAAAACTATTGTGCCATTCGCAATTTTGCTGATGGCAATTTGGATAGCCTGGACACTGATAGATAATTTTTTAAACAACAAAAACAAAGACTTTGAAAACCCATGGTCTTTGGCCAGTGATTTTACAAATAAACTTGTTAAACTGGGGATTATTTCTATCTTTTTATTGGCACCGCTGCCACGAATTATTAGCGAAGTCGCAATCCAGCCTATATTCAATATTGGACTGTCTTTGAACAGGGCTGTGGTTCACGATGATACATTTGATTCTTGCGTTATCGCAACCGCAATTGCAGACCCAGCCTCAATCGACAAAAGTGCCGCAAATTCAGGTGCATTTTCACCAAAACTGCGATATAATTTAGCGTGCGAGCTGGCAGGTGTCCACCAATTAACAGGACTGGGGATGACCGTTGGATGGACAATGATTAATATGGCATTTAATCGTGACTATATGCATAAAATATTATGGAATGTCCCAATATTTCCAAATGTCATAATGTTCTTTGCAGGCTTTTTAATCTTGGCCCTGTTTTTAATGGCACTTATCCCGATACCAATATATTTCTTAGAAATATTTATCAAACTGTCACTGGATTTGATTATGTTACCACTGATGTTATTGGCGTGGCTGTTCAAGGGATGGAAAATATCACTTCAAGGCGCAGGAAAAACAATATCGCAAATTGTCGATGGTGTTATTAATGGGACACTGGGACTGGCTGTGACCGGCGTGTTTGTCAGTTTCGCAGTTATGTTTCTTGAGGCCTTGTTTGGCGATTGGCAAGGTCAATCTGTTCTGGCCACAGCAATAGCACAAAACGATTCGAAATTCTTGATGGATGCATTAATGCTGCGTAACGACAGTCTGATAACCATTGTATTGATGGGAATATTTATCGCAATGTTTATGATAATGATTCCAGCATTATCAAAGACTTTGTTCAAGGTAGAAATTTCACAAGACTTCTATAACACCACAAAAAAGAATACTCAAATAATGTGGAACGCATTGAAAAAGTGGTACGAAATGATAAAAAAATAAAAATCAAGCCTTTTATTTAACCTGCCCCCCTTTTTTATGAATACCGAATCTGATATAATTCATAGCAATGACAAAGTTTCCGATTCTTTATTGGCCGCGCAGGACAACTGGGGATACAGAATACCAGTTGGCGCGTAAAGTAATAAATAATTCATGCGGTGTAATGCCTGATGTATGTACTGATGATTTAGATATCGCAGACATATTAAATAAAAATCCAAACGCAGTTATTTATTATCCTGTGTTCTGCGGTTCAACAGGATGGTGGGGCGAATTGCTGGGCAGCGATGGTGTCGTATGCGACAAACTGATTATATCGCCAGAATGTCAACTGATGGTTATCGAATCCGAAAAACAGGTCAAACCAACCGGAAAAACACAATTGCTGGCAGCAGAGATTTATCCAACCAGCGGATTCTTTAAAAAAATGAATTCTGGAATAGCAACTGTTGCAGATATGCTGGCCACGGATGCAGGTACTATATTAGCACTGTTTTCAGGAAAAAACCAATCACAGTTTATAAATATATTAGAATCTACGGGAAATTCCTATCTGGGCTGTATCGGCAGATATTAGTTTGCTAATATTGCTTGATTTCTATAAAAATCATAGTATAATTTTGTAGCTAAAATTTAAAAAAAGGTAAAAATTATGAAAAAAGGAATTCATCCAGAATACTATGAAATTAACGTCACAAGAACTGACGGTAAAACAATCAAAATGTATTCTTCTGTAAATAAAGATATGACTTTGTCTACTGATAACTTGAATCATTCCGCATGGACTGGTCAACGTTCGAACGCAGGCGAAAAAGGTCAACGCGCAGCTGAATTTAAATCAAAATTTGCTGGCTTTAATTTCTAAATCAACAAATATGCATAAAGGCGGTGCAACGATATGGAACTGTTAATCAAAGGGTCAACAGAATTAAACAAAATGTTTATGGCGTTGCAGCGCACTGCGTCTGGTTTGCGTCGCGACTTTGGTGAGGTTGAAAACCTGCAACAATCCTTGCGCAGTGCAAGTGATTTTGTCCAAAAGGCCGCAAACAGAATCGAAGAAAGCATTCTGTCTGATTTGCTGTTGGTTCGACCCGCAGCAGGTTTGTTGACACCAGATATGTCACGTGCCGGTGATGGTCGTGATGAATTTGTTTTGGCACTGTCTGGGGCATCTAATTTCGTTCGTGGAAACCCACATTTTGCGATTTCTTTGGCACTGCGTACAAATGATGAAACAAAAATAGCACTGGTCTATTCACCAATTGACGAGCGCTTGTATTATGCAGAAGCAGGGAATGGCGCATATGTATTTTCTGCATTCCATTCGGCACGCATCAAGGTTTCTAATATAAAATCTGCTTTTGAATCAACAATTGCGTACAATACGACTGATGCACGACCATTAAATGGCACAGTTCGCCGCACAGGTTGCCCAGCACTGGATTTAGCATGGGTCGCAGCAGGAAAATTCGATGCATATATATCAGACCCATTAGATTTTGCAGAAATTGCCGCAGGTGACTTGATACTACGCGAAGCCGGCGGAACAATCGAAATGACAGCTGACTTGGTCGCGACAAATGCAAAAATAGAATTATAAATCGCCAATTGGCGATTTTTTTATTTTGATGTTTTTTCTTCTTGCGTACGATTCATTTTTTGTTCTATGATTGTTTTGGAAGGAAAGGAATTATGCATAGATTATCAATCTGCGTATTGTCGTTGTTTGTTACATCTGGTTTGTGGGCAAATACAAGAATGCCGGTGGTAAATATTGCCGCAGGCGGGGTTTCTGCACGCAGCGCATTTGGTGAAGAAATCGTTAAAAACACAAAAAAAATAGAAGGACAAAAAGCAACACAAACACGCACTAAAAAAGTCGTGGCGCGCAATACAAAAAAAGCACACACACCACAAGTTATGCCGATTGCAAAAACTGATGTTGCTGTAAACAATTCAGATATTCTTAGCCCACAAAGACCAAGTCCTGATTTATGGGCAAAAAATGATGCAACACTGCGTATGCCACACCCAAGTGAATTTTCTGTATACAGAAACGATTCGATTCTGCCAGAAGAAAGTTTAGATTCTGCACCTGTTAATTCTGAAAAGTTTTTTGCAAAGACAGAAACTAAACCTGTGCAGGTTGCGAAAAGCAATACATCAGAATTAGATACACAAATCGCACGATTGATTGATTTGCAAAAAAAAGCAGAAGATAGTGTACGTACAGTATCGTCACGCGTTATTGCCGCACCAATTACAGACGAAACTGTGAATGAACCTGTAAAATTAGCCGAATCATTAGACAAAACAGAAATAGATAAACCCGTATCTTTGCGCCGTATGGTCGTTCCAATGAATGACGATGTTATTGTAAGAAAAGTAGAAAAAAATAAATCGCCAAAAATCGCGCGTGTGCGTGAGGATATGACAAAAATGAGCCCATCCGAACTAAGAAATGCGTTTAGGAAAACTTTCTTGTCTGAAAATAAGCATTTATCAACTTATTCCGTTGATAGTTCTTTTGATACAATCAGTGATATGTCATCTTCGATAGAAGGTTTTACCGCAAAACGTGATTTGTCTGAAGATGGCGGAATCAGACCATTGGAAATAAAAATTAAATTCAGAAATGCTGATTCTGCACTTTCGCGCGATAACTATACTTTGTTAACCGAATATGCAGGTATTGTTGTCAATAAACCAACACGCGCAATTCAGATTGCAATCCCAGAATATATGACAAAAAGCAAAGATGAACGCAAATTAGCCGCACGTAGATTAGCAATCGTTGAACAGGTGCTGAATGACAATGGTGTTTCACAACAGCGCATCATCCCTGTTCTGTCACAACGAAATGAATCTGGGTTTGTTTTGCGCATAATTTCAAGCGAACAGTATGAAAGCCTGACCCAGCAACACAGAAATATTTTTGGTGACGATATGGGTAAGACTACTTATAAAAGTATGACGTGGTAAAATATTTAAGAAATATTACAGACTTTTTATTCCCACCGGCATGTCCTTTGTGCGATATGCCGGTGTCTGTTCACGGACAACTGTGTCCAGATTGTTGGGGCAAATTTAACTGGATATCAGATCCAAAATGTATTAAATGCGGATACCCTTTTCCAGCAAATCTGGATTTAGGTAATACGCCACTTTGTCCCGTGTGCGCCGCAGGAAAATGCGAACTGGACTGGATTCGTTCCGCGTGTGTTTATGATAACGCATCACGAAACGCGGTGTTGCCGTTTAAACACGCAGATAAAATAAAGTACGCAAAATTTATGGCACACGCAATGATTGCCGCACTGAATGACATAAATATTGATGCTGATTTGGTTATGCCGGTTCCGTTGGCACGTCAACGTCTGTTTCATCGCGGATATAACCAAGCAACCTTGTTAGCACAGCCAATCGCACGGGCATTTAATCTAAAAATGGATTTAAATTCCGTTAACAGAAAATATCGTCCAGATATGGGACATAAAAACGCACGCGAACGAGCACAAAATATTCATGGTGTGTTTTCTGTGAAAAACAAAAATAAAATTACAGGGAAAAAGATACTGCTGGTCGATGATGTTATGACAACTGGCGCAACATTTTCTGAACTGCGCAAAGTCTTGTTACGGGCCGGCGCGACCGCAGTATATGGTATTACGTTTTGTCGTGTTGTTCGGGCAATTTAGTTTAAATGTGTATTCTGCCTGTCTGCATCAATCGTTTTTTGTATCGCCATTTTTGTTTCTTGAAAAATAATACGTGCAGAACAAAGCTCAAACAAATTTTCAATACGTTTTTCATCCGCAGTCAAATGCTTTGCCTGACTGGAAATTACTGCTTCGGCGATTAAATCGTCATTTGCCATAATAATATAGTTATAATGAATAATATTATCTGGCTTACTGCGCGAAACAAGAAAACTGATACACATATCCTTGTCAACATCAATAGAATATTCTTTTATCGCACCATCAGCAATATACGCAACACCAATCGCAGATGTCTGGATTATTCTTTTTAGATAACTATAGATTCTATCAGATTCATCTGGCATTTATATAACCCTTGCTTTGTTGCGCCAATACTTTTTTGAGTCTTTTTAACTCATTCAGGTGTGTCTTGGTTGATTTTTTTATACAAACATCTAAAATCTTGGTAAATACATCATCACTTGCATCTATATTTTTTGAATAACCAAGTAATTCGGTTTTATAAGCAAAATTTTCTTTATTATAAATACATTCACCATCAAAAAATATTCTAAGATTTTTTGTTCCTGAACAATATGCAATCTGTAAAATTGGATAAGCACCATAAGTTTCAGATGATTTTTCTAATTTTTCTTTTGCGCAATCAGACGTATCTTGCATTTCCATATCTAATAAAACCGTATAAATATCAAACATATCGAATTTGTTTTCGGCGGCAATTTCACGACTGACATGATGAAAGATTTCATTTTGATTTAATATGTTTAAAACTTCTTTGAAAACGCGTTGCATAATGATGCCTTTTTAGAAAATATAGCACGCAAACAACATTTGTCAATCGTTTTTGTATTTGCAACAGGTTCGCTTTTTCGATATAATAAAAGTTGAACTGGATGGGAATCTGGTTCGGGGCTGTCACAAGCCTGACTAATCCGGTGCAAATATATGTGAACATATATTAAGTGTCGTTATTCCGACAAAGATATTTCCTGTATTTGCATCGCAATCTTGATTATCCCTGACTTTTATGGTCGGGGGGCTGTCCGCTATACAACAGGTGTTTACACTAAAAGCGGGCAGAATCAGTGATTAGTTGATTTGTGAACTCCCCGACCGCATTGATTTTCATTGCGGTTTCTTTTTACACAAACAATTAAAGCGGGGGACATTATGAATAAAAAAATTCTTTTGGGCAGTATATTTACAATTTCAATTATCGGTATGACGCATGCTGAAA